>JADGNX010000312.1 GCA_017883265.1 Thermoanaerobaculia bacterium | reverse complement strand
TGGCAAGCGCCTCTGGCGCGCCGCCACCGGAACCGAGCGGCAAGGACAGTCGACCCCGGCAGGGGTCGCGGAAGGTCCCCGCACATGCGCGCGGAACGAGTTGGGCAACAGGCCCGTCAGCGCTGGGGACGCGCGTCGTTTCTGAAAAGAATCAAGCCGCGGAGCGACGAAATCTCCGTCGAGGACAACCCGCTGACCCATTCTTCATCCGTATCGGTGAAAAGAATGTCGCCGCTCCGCGGCTCGTCGTCTTCTTTGAAATCGATCGGTCCCAACGCTCACGCGTTGGGCTACTTAGATGTCGCCGCTCCGCGGCTTGCAGAAGCGCGTTCGTCGTCATCACACGCAGCGCGCCCACCCGCGCCGCCAGATCCCTCGCTCACGCTCGGGATGACACGCTCAGCGTCGCGTCTGACGTTAGCCGCGGAGCGGCGACATCTCGGTAGCCCCACGCTGCGCGCCGCCCGCCCGACCAGATCCCTCGCTCACGCTCGGGATGACATACCGCTCGCACTCTTCACCCTCGAGGTTTGCTTTTGCTTCTTTTCACTTTTCACTCTTCACTCTTCACTCTTCCTGTGAGCAAGCGCTTTCCCACTCGCGACCTCGATGCGCTTCGCATCACCCATGCTCCGCCCGGTGCAGAAAAGGAGAAGATCAAGGAGCGGGCCACAGCCGTTCCTCTGTCGTGTGAGTACGATCATCTGCCCCATGTGCGCGATGTCCTCGGCGCGCGCGCCGCCGGACTCGAAGAGGATGAGGTTACGTCCCCCCTCCCCGGGGCGGGCAAAGCGCCCGCCGCTCCACTCGTGGCCCGTCCACTTCGGCGACGATCGAAGAACGCGACCCGTCCCTATGTCGAGCTCCATGCGGCCTCGGCGTTCTCGTTTCTCGACGGGGCGTCGCTGCCGGAGGACCTCATCGGTCAGGCTGCGGAAGAGGGGCTTGCGGCGATGGCGCTGGTCGACACCAACGGCGTCTATGGCGCGCCGCGCTTCTACGGCGCGGCGAAGAAGAGCGGCGTCCGCGCGCTGGTTGGAGCGGAGATAGTGCTCGATGCTGACAACGGGCGGAGAACTTTGCATGCGGACGCTTTGCGGATGACGGAGAGCGGACCAGGCAGCTCGCGGCGATCAAAAGACGGCACAGACAGAAGTGTCTGTGCCACATATGCGACTACCAGAAGTCTTCGCCGCGCGAGGAAGGAAGATTCCGCCGCATCAGGCAACGAATCGCTCACTCGTGCCGACGCCGCCCGTTCCAACGCCCTCTCCCCGCGCCTCACACTGCTGGTCGGCAGCCGGACCGGCTATCGCAATCTCTCGAAGCTTTTGACAGCCGGCGCGTTCGGGCGGCCGAAAGGGGCGGCGCGATACGACTGGACGATGATTGAGCAGCATGCAGAGGGGCTTTATTGTCTGACCGGCGGCGATGAGGGACCGGTGGCACGCGCTCTGGCTGGAGAAGGGATCGAGGCAGCGCAGGATCTTCTCGGCCGGCTGGGGTCGATCTTCAAAGGGCGGCTGCACATAGAGCTGCAACGGCACCGGCGGCGCGATGAGGAGCATCGCAATCAGGCCCTCATCGATGCCGCACGGCGATTGCGCCTTCCTCTCCTGGCCACAAACGGCGTGCGCTACGCGCGACCGTCCGACAAGGAGCTGCACGACGTTCTGACCTGCATTCGAGAAGGTAAAGATATTGACCATGCCGGCCGGCTGCTGGCGGCCAACCGCGATCGCTACATCCGCGGAGCAGGCGCCATGAGCGAGCTCTTCGCCGATCTCCCCGAGGCGCTCGAGGCCAGCGTTCGGCTGGCCCACGAGCTCGACTTCACTCTGGCCGACCTCGGCTATCGCTTCCCCGACTATCCGCTCCCTCCCGGAGAGACGCCGATGTCGTTTCTCCGCCAGATGACCTGGAACGGCGCCGCGGTCCGCTTCCGCCCGCTGACCGGGCGGGCCCAGGCCCAGCTGGAGAAAGAGCTGGCCACCATCGAGAAGCTCGAGCTGGCCGGCTACTTCCTCATCGTCTGGGACATCGTTCAGTTCTGCCAGCGCGAGAAGATCCTGGTACAGGGGCGCGGCTCGGCCGCCAACTCCGCCGTCTGCTACGCGCTCAGCATCACCGCCGTCGATCCGGTGAAGATGGAGCTGCTCTTCGAGCGATTCCTCTCGGAGGAGCGCGGAGAGTGGCCGGACATCGATCTCGATCTGCCGTCGGGCGATCAGCGAGAAAAGGTCATCCAGCACGTCTACAAGACCTACGGCGCGCACGGTGCGGCCATGACGGCGAACGTCATCACCTACCGCGACCGCTCCGCGGCGCGCGAGGTCTCCAAGGCCCTCGGCTATTCGATGGAGCAGGCCGACAAGCTCTCGAAAACGGTCGGCTCATGGAACTTCGGCGAGATCCGCGAGCAGATCGACGCGCTGCCGGCCGAAGCGGCCAGGGCGGGGTTCGATCCGGAGAACGTGCGGGTGCAGCACCTCCTCAGACTCTGGCTGCAGATTCAGAATCTGCCGCGGCATCTCGGGCAGCACTCCGGCGGGATGGTCATGGCCGGCGGACGGCTCGACGAAGTGGTGCCGCTCGAGCCGGCCTCCATGCCCGGCCGCGTCGTCATCCAGTGGGACAAGGACGACTGCGCCGACCTCGGGCTCATCAAGGTCGATCTCCTCGGCCTCGGCATGCTGGCCGCGCTGGAAGAGGCCATTCCTCTCATCCGCGACAACGAGAAGATCGAGGTCGATCTGGCTCATCTGCCGCAGGAGGATCCGCTGGTCTACAAGATGCTCAACGAAGCCGACACCGTCGGCATGTTCCAGGTCGAGAGCCGCGCGCAGATGGCGTCCTTGCCGCGCAACGCGCCGAAGGTCTTCTACGACATCGTGGTGCAGGTGGCCATCATCCGCCCCGGGCCGATCGTCGGCGGGATGATCCGCCCCTTCTTCGATCGCCGGCAGGGTCTCAAGCCGGTCGAATATCCGCATCCCTGCCTCGAGCCGATCCTGAAGCGAACCCTCGGCGTGCCGCTCTTTCAGGAACAATTGCTGCGCATCGCCATGGTCGCTGCCGGCTTTACCGGCGGCGAGGCCGAAGAGCTGCGGCGAGCGATGGGCTTCAAACGCTCCATGGAGCGGATGCGCGACATCGAGCGGAGGCTACGCCAGGGAATGAGCGAGCGGGGGATCGGGCCCGCGGCTCAGGAGCAGATCGTCAAGTCGATCACCTCGTTTGCTCTTTACGGTTTTCCCGAGTCGCACGCGGCGAGCTTCGCCCTCATCGCCTACGCCAGCGCGTACATCAAGGCGCACCATCCGGCGGCGTTCTACATCGCTCTGCTCAATGCCTGGCCGATGGGCTTCTACCATCCAGCCACCCTGGTGAAGGACGCGCAACGCCATGGTGTGACGGTGCTGCCGGTCGACGTGAATCATTCCGGCTGGATGAACCGATGGGAGAGCGGAGCAGTCCGTCTCGGCCTTCGTTTCGTGAAGGGATTGCGGGAGACGACGGGAAGAGCGGTCGAGCGGGAGGCCGCCATCAATTCCGCGCGTCCCGCCCACCCCGGAGGCCGAAGCGGCCGCCGCTCCAACTCGTTCCACTCCGTCGATGAATTGGCGCGCCGCTGCAACATCCGCGAGGATCAACTGACGAAGCTGGCCTGGTCCGGGGCGTTGTCATCGTTCGGCCTCACCCGCCGGGCCGCGCTCTGGCAGGCGGCCGAGGCGGCGAAACCGGCCGGCGCGTTGTTCGAGGTCGATCCAGAGCGTGAATCGTCGGCAGAGGAGGCCGGCAGCGTCACACCTCCGAGTCTCAGCTCGCCCCTTCCGGAGATGTCGGCCGGACAGGAGACGATCGCCGACTATCAGGCGATGGAGATGACGACCGGGCCGCATCTGGTCGAGCACTTCCGCGCGCAGCTCGCGCGAGACAACGTCGTGGCCGCCGCCGATCTCAAGAAGCTGCCGAACGGCAGGCGCGTGGCGACGGCTGGCGCAGTCATCGTTCGCCAGCGGCCGGGAACAGCGAAAGGCTTCGTCTTCCTCACTCTGGAAGATGAGACCGGGATGTCGCAGGCCATCGTGCACCCGAACCTCTTCCGGGAGCATCGAACGCTGATCGTCACCTCGCCCGGCCTCATCGTCGAAGGCATTCTGCAGACGACCGACGGACAGGCCTCGGTGAAGGCTGAGAAATTCTGGCGTCTCGACGGAATCGGTGAGGTCGCCAGCCACGACTTTCATTGAAGAGCGAAAGAAGAGTGAAGGGTGAAAGAAAAGGAAGAAGCCTCGCTCTACTTTCACTCTTCACCCTTCACTCTTC
>JADGNX010000311.1 GCA_017883265.1 Thermoanaerobaculia bacterium | reverse complement strand
TTGCGGGCCATGACACCGAGAGGTTGTTCAGGCTACGTCGGCGAGAAGGGAGAGCTGGACGTCCTTGGTGCCGCCCGTCAGGTCGGTCAGCTCGATCGGATAGGCACCGGGATAGAAGGCACAGTGGTTCGCGGCCGCGCCAAAGGCCACCAGTATCCTTCCGCCAAGACGGAAGGCTGGGATCCGGTAGCTGATGCACTCTTCAGCTCGGGGCGCGGCCGACTTGATGGCTCTTCGTAGCTTCTCGAGCGCAGCTCGCTGCTCGTTACTCAACGGTGCGAGGTACTCGTCGATGGTCTTCGGTTCACCGGACATGGCAAAGATCTCCCGGTCGATTCTCGATCGAAGTGTGCTGAAGGCATCGGAGTCAAGGCACAGGACGCAGGAACGAAGCCGTGCCGGCAAGTTCAAGCAGGGGCTTTTACCGATGTCCCTCGCTCCGACGAGATCGCCAACTTGAATCCATCCGGATCCTTCAACCGGAATACGCGCGCCCCCCACGGCATGTCGGCCGGCTCCGACTCGAGGGTGCCGCCGAGATCCTTGATCCGCTTTGCGATCTCGTCGACGTTCTGGTCCGTGGTGATCTGCAGCGAGAACCCCTCGCCCTTGACCCGCTCCCAGCCTCTGGCTCCGTCGTCCTGATTGAGCAGGATCCGCACCTCTCCGGCTTTCAGCGCGACACCCCTCAACTTCCCCTCACGCTCATACTTCTGGTCGATGGTGAAGCCCACGACATCGTGGTACCAGGCCAGACTGGCCTGGAGATCCTTCACGGTCAGCGAGGCCGAGATGGTGCGGGCACGAAGGGTTTGAGGTTCGGCGCGCTCGGTGGCGCCGGCAGGAAGGTGTGAGTTGGTGGTCATCGGATCTCCTGTTGCACTAGGGGCTCATTTCGCGACTGCGGGCGCCGGGGCCGTCGCAGGCTGATTGACTACGTCGGTGTACTCGAAGAGCGGAGTCGAGAGGTAGCGCTCGCCGGAGCTGGGGAGGATGGCCACGACCCGCTTGCCGGGCCCCAGCTCCTTCGCCAGCTCCATCGCCGCCCAGGTGATGGCGCCGGAGGAGATGCCGACAAAGATCCCCTCTTCCTTGGCCAGGCGCCGCGCCGTACCGACGGCCTGGTCGTACGTGATGTCGACCACGCGATCGACGACCGAGGCGTTGTAGATCGACGGGATGAACCCGGCGCCGATTCCCTGGAGCTTATGCGGCGAGTGCGTGCCTCCCTTGAAGACCTGCGACTCGATCGGCTCGACACCGATGATCAGAACCTTCGGATCGCGCTTCTTGAGCACTTCGCCGACGCCGGTGATCGTGCCACCTGTTCCCAGACCGGCCACCACGGCGTCGACCTTGCCGCCGGTGTCGTTGATGATCTCCTGCGCCGTCGTCTCCCGATGGATCTTGACGTTGGCCGGGTTGTCGAACTGCTTCGAGAGCCACGCTCCCGGGGTCTTGGCCGCATACTCTTCGGCCACCCGCTGCGACTCCTTGATCCCCATCGGTCCCGGCGTGAGCATCAATTGCGCACCGAGTCCCTGCAGCAGCTTCCGGCGCTCGATGGACATCGTGTCGGGCATGACCAGCATGCACTTGTAACCCTTCGCTGCGGCCACCATGGCCAGGCCGATTCCGGTGTTTCCGCTCGTGGCTTCGACGATCGTGGAGCCTGGCTTGAGCTCGCCGCTCTTCTCGGCCTCGCTGACCATGGAGATGGCGATGCGGTCCTTGACCGAAGAGAGGGGATTGAAGGCCTCGATCTTGACCGCGATCTCGGCACTCCCCTTGTCCACTATCCGGTTGAGCCGCACCAGCGGAGTGTTGCCGATGGTCTCGGTGATGTCGTTGTAGATCTTTCCATGCTTCATGCAAGCCTCCTTAGGGCCAAAAAGAAAGACCCGCCGTCTGGCGGGTCACATTCGTCGAAGCTGTCAATCCGCTAACGCGCTCATCGATCGAACGGACTCGAGGAACGACAACAACATTTCAACGCGCGGATGTTCACAACGGAAGCATTACAAATCCGTGCGCGAGAAGTCAATGAAGGAGTGGTAACGGTTCCTGATCGTCAGGACGCCGCTCGGCTCCATGCCGAGCGGTCGGCGGCCGAAGCGGCCGCCGCTCCACTCCCGGTGGTCGTCGTTGTTGGCGGCGGCGCCTCTGTGTTGGTGGATGGCGGGGGAGCGGACGTATCGGTCGACGGGGGAGGCGCTGTCGATGTCGGCGGTACGACCGGCGGCCGATCGGCGGTCGTCGTCTCCGGCGGCCGCTCCCGTCGGGGCGGCGACGCGGCAGGCTGGGTCTGGTCGACAGGCGGCGCGGCAGGCGGTGCGGCCGTGGCAGGTGGCCCAGCGCTGTCGGTCCGGAAGATGCCTCCTCCGAGTGCCGGCTGCGTTGCAGTGGAGTCGCCGGGGAAGGCGGCGGTATCGGTGGTCGTGACCATTCCGCTCACATCGGTGGGGACGCCGGGCTGGGGATTGTGCAGCGGACAGAGGACCGTCGGCTGTGTCCCGTCCTTGAAGGCCTCATTGACGATCACATTCTTCGGGCACTGCGGGCTGGCCAGTCCGCCGCTCATCTCATCGACAGCGGCGAAGACGATGCCGGCCGGAACCGGGAACTGAAGGTTCGGATCGACCGCTGTGGCGACGTTCATGTAACGAGCCCAGATCGGCGCCGCCCCCTCGCCGCCCGACACGCCGACCGGCGAGTTGTCGTCGAAGCCGACCCAGGTCAGAGCCAGAGTCTTCGGGGTGAATCCGACGAACCACGCATCGCGCTTGTCGTTGGTCGTTCCGGTCTTCCCGGCCGCGGTCTTGCGGAAGCCGAGCTTGCGCACACCGGCGGCGGTGCCGCGATCGACCACCCCCTCCATGATGTGCTCGAGAAGGTAAACGTCGCGGGCGGGGAAGACTTGCACTGCCTGAACCGCGTCGCCAGTTGATACGAGGCTTCCCCGATCGTCGGTAACGAAGCGAACGGTGCGCAGCGGCAGACGCGACCCCAGCCGGGCGATGGTGGCGTAGGCGTCGACCATCTCGATGGGCGGGACGCCTACCGACCCGAGGATGATGGAGGGCTGGCTGTCGAGCTCGGAGAGGACGCCGAGGGTGTGTGCGGTCTTGATCACCGCATCGATCCCCGTAGCCAGCCCGAGGCGGACCGAGGCTGAGTTCATGGAGTCTTCGAGCGCGGCGCGCACAGTCACGATGCCGTGGTAGGCATCCTCGTAGTTTCGAGGCGACCAGTCCTGACTGAAGCGCCTCTTCAGAATGAAGCGGGCGTCGCTCACTTGCGTCGCCGGCGTGATGTTCTGATTCGAGAGGCTCGGCTCGAATGCCGTCAGGTAGACGAACGGCTTGAAGAGCGACCCCACCGGGCGCTTCGAGTTGAGGGCGCGGTTGAACTGGTTGACATCGTAGTTGCGGCCGCCGACCAGAGCGCGGATCTCCCCGCTCGGAACGTCGACATGAATCATCACGCCCTGCAGCGGATTCTCCTTGCGCCGCAGATTCCCGTTCGTCCGCTCCAGCCCCTCGAGGCCGGCCTCCAGCGCTCCGGCTGCGGCGTCCTGGGCGTTGAGATCGATGGCCGTATAGATCGCCAGGCCCCGTCCCTTGACGTCTTTGATGTCGTAGTCCCGGGCCATCTCCTGCAGCACGCGATCGACGTAGAAGGGGATCGATCCGAGACCGGAGCGTTCCCGGAACGGCTTCTTCGGAAGCGGCGCGGTGAGATACCTCTGCTCGTCGGCTGCAGTGATCTTCCCGTATTTTGCCATCAGGCCGAGGACGGTATTGCGCCGTTCCATGGCCTTATCCGGATGGGTGAAGGGAGAGTAGTTGTTGGGGCCACGGATCATGCCGGCCAGGAGCGCCGCTTCCGGCACGTCGATTTCGGAGACCGGCTTGCCAAAGTAGAAGCGCGCCGCCTCGCCGACCCCGAGGATGGAGATCGAGCGGTTCCGTCCGAGATAGATGTCGTTGAGATACGCCTCGAGAATTTCCCTCTTCGAATAGCGGGCATCGAGGATGACCGCCATGAAGGCCTCGACGATCTTGCGCTTGAACGTCCGCTCGCTCGTCAGGTAGTAGTTCTTCACCAGCTGCTGCGTCAGCGTCGATCCCCCTTCGGCCACGCCGCGATGCATCAGGTTTCGCATGCCGGCCCGCAGGATGCCGATCGGATCGACGCCGGGATGATGAAAGTATCGAACATCCTCGGTGGAGACCACGGCGTCGACCAGGGACTGCGGAATCTGGTCGAGCGTCACCGGGCGGCGATTCTCCAGCTGATCGCTCAGAATCGAGGTCAGGAGCTCCGGCTC
>JADGNX010000069.1 GCA_017883265.1 Thermoanaerobaculia bacterium | reverse complement strand
TTTGGTGCCTGACGACATCCGCCTGTTGAAGCTCCTGCGCGCCTACTGCAAGGCCGCAGCACTGGCTGTTGCGGGCGTGGGGTGTCTCGTTCTCTTCGGCTGGGCGTTTCATATTGGATTCCTGACATCGGTACTTCCCGGACTCGTCACGATGAAGGCGAATACGGCGCTGGGTCTCATACTTGCCGCGGCGTCCCTATGGTTGCTGCTCCCCGGCCAGTCCAGTGCCCGAAGAAACCAAGCCGCTCATTTCTTTGCCCTTCTGGTCGTATTGATCGGCGCGGCCACGCTATGTGAATACATCTTTGTCGTCGATTTGAGGATCGACCAACTGTTGTTCCGGGATCCCGTGGGATCGAAGGGGACGTTCGCGCCCGGACGCCTTGCCCCCATGACCGCAACGGCGTTCGTGACGATCGGTCTGGCCCTGATGCTTCTGGACTGGAAGTCGCGTTGGGGCCGCCGGCCCACGCAAGTGCTGAGTCTCTGGACCGGACTGATCTCGATGCTTGCGATCACCGGCTACATCTTTCACGCCACAGTCCTGTATCGACTTCTGCTGTACACGCAGGTGGCTCTGCACACCGCAGCGGCCTTGCTGCTGTTGAGCGTGGCCGTCTTCTTCGCCCGGCCTCGGAGCGACCTCGCCGGCGATCTCACCGGCCACGGATCGGGAAGCGTCATGGCGCGCCGGTTCCTGCCTGCCGTCTTCTGCATTCCACTGTTTCTGGGTTGGATTCTTCTGCAGGGACAACTGGCCGGTCTGTACGGAACGGAGCTGGGTCTGGCGCTCTATTGCACCGCCAACACAATCGTCTTCGCCGTCCTGGTCTGGCTGAGCGCTCGAAAAATGAACGAGGAGTACCTCCAGCTCAGCAAAGCGGAGCTCGAGATCCGCGAGCTGAATTCCGAGCTCGAGGGGCGAGTTGCCGAACGAACGAAATCCCTCGTCCGGCAGGCTGCCGTCCTCTCCGAACAGGCCGCACTGCTCGACCTTGCGCAGGACGCAATCGTCGTGCTCGACATGCAGAACCGGATCTCATTCTGGAATCGTGGCGCCGAGGCGCTTTACGGCTGGACCGCCGACGAGGCCATCGGAAGAAACAAGTACGAGTTGTTGAAAACAGAGTTCTCCCATCCTCTTGAAACGATGGAGGCCACACTCCTTCAGCTCGGCTTCTGGGAAGGCGAGGCCATTCACCACAGGCGGGACGGCACGCGATTGACCGTGGCCAGCCGCTGGTCCCTGCAGCGCGACGAAGATGGCACTCCCCTGCGAATTCTCACGATCAACAACGACATCACCGATCGGCGTCGAATGGAAGAGCGCCTGCGGCAATCTCACAAAATGGAGGCGGTCGGGCAGCTGGCCGCTGGAGTAGCTCACGAGTTCAACAATCTATTGCAGGCTCTCATGTCCATGGCCGCGATCGTCCGATTGCGTGCCGGCAACCCGCAGGTCGCAACCATCGGGGCGGAAATGGAGGGCCAGATCAGGCATGGCGCCAGGCTCACTCAGCAACTCCTTCAGTTTTCTCAGGGGCAGCCGATTGAGCTGACAAATCTCGATCTCGGAGAGCAGGTCCGGACTGCCGGCATCCTCTTGCGGCAGCTCATCCCGGAGAACATCCGGATCGTCGTGGCCACTTCGCCCGAGCGATTGTCCGTCGAGGGCGATGCGGCAAAGGTGCAGCAGATGCTCCTGAACCTTGCCATCAACGCCCGTGACGCCATGCCGGCCGGCGGGACGCTGACTCTGCGCACCGGGTCCTCGGACGGTGAAGTGTTTCTCGAAGTCGAAGATACCGGCGAGGGAATTGATGAGGCCACTCGGACGCACTTGTTCGAGCCGTTTTTCACGACGAAAGAGCAGGGAAAAGGGACCGGCCTTGGTCTGGCAGAGGTGCACGGCATCGTCGCCGAGCACGGGGGGCGAATCGACGTCGATAGTGGTCCCGGCCAGGGATGCCGGTTCCGCGTCATCTTTCCAGCATCAGCTTCCGAGAGCCTGCCCGCGCCGGAGCCGGAAGCTGATGTCGACTGGTCTCAAGGCACCGGTCGCGTTCTTCTAGTCGAGGATCAGGAGGGGGTGCGCGCTGGAATCACCATGCTGCTGGAGATGATCGGCTATGAGGTCACCGCGGCCGCCAGCGCCGAGGAGGCCATGGCCATGGCGATCGAGCCGCCTCCCGATCTGCTCCTCTCGGACATCACGTTGCCGGGCATTGCCGGTCCGGAACTGGGCGAGCGCCTCGTGGAGCGCTGGCCCTCGTTGAAGGTCGTGCTGATGTCGGGCTATATCGAGGAGGCTTCAAGAGCCAGCGCCAGCCGTCGAGAATGGCAATTCCTGCAGAAGCCGTTCGAGGTGACCGATCTGGCTCTCCATCTACGAGCGGCACTGGACGGGAAGGCGCCCGGCTCAGCGAGTGCGAACACCTCGCCGGAGTTGCAAACGCAGCAACAGCAATCTGCGGCTCCTCGGAAAAGCCGCCGGTAATCGACATACGCCGGAGATCCCGATCGGCGAGATTCAACGCTTTGATCGACGTCCGGGAGGGCGGCACTCGATGTGGCCCGGCGAAGAGGGCGGTCCGCGAACAGCCAGCCCCTTTCAGACGACTGCGCTCAAGCGAAGCGCATCCATTTCCCTGACCAGGACTTTTGCAGCCGCTACATCCTCGGCACGAACCGTCCCCTCAGAGAGGGCACCGTGGAGTAACTGCTCACCCCTGCGAGCCAGTTCGCTTACGTCGGGAAAATCATACGTTCCGGCGATGCCGGCGAGGCTGTGAAATTCGCGCACGACGCTCTCGAGCGGCTCGCCGCTGGCATCGATGATCGTCTCGAGCCCTGCCTTGAGGCTGCGGAGCCGCTCGTCGAGGTTCTCGAGGAATGCTTCTTTCGAGAATCCGCAGGCGGCCAGCACCTCGCAGCTCATCTTCGGAGCTCCGATCGTTTCTCGGTGGTCAGCATGCTCGGCGTTTTTGTCGCTGGCTGCCGGCCATTTGTCACTCCCGCTCGAGGAGCCGCCGCTCCGTTCAGAGTGTCGTTTCAGAATGTCGTTCACCTCCGCGGCCAGGTTCATAGGATCGAATGGCTTGGAGATGATGCCGCTCACTCCCATCGATGTAAGACTCCGGCGATCGGAAGCCTGGACTTTTGCGGTCATGAAGATGACCGGAATGTCGCGCGTGATCTCGCGTTCCCGCATCAGCACCAGCGTGGTCGGCCCGTCGATATCCGGCATCATGACATCGAGCAGCACGGCATCGGGTTGCATCGCCGCCGCGAGCTCAATGCCCTCAAACCCATTGGCTGCTGCGAAGACCCTGAAATCACCCATGGTCTCGAGAGTCAGCGCAGCCACTTCCCGAATGTCTTCTTCGTCATCGATCAGGAGAATCGTCTTCATCGTCATTGCTCGTCCGTGCGATCCATCAGGCGCGGCCTGTGAACCAGGTCTTTATCGCAACAGGTCATGGAACCAACTGAATTTCGAATGGCGTAACAAGTCCAGCACGTCCGAAGGCTATTTCAGAACGACGACTTCTCTCATATTCCATTTTGGATGGATTAGGGCATGGTAGGAGGCCCCGATCGCGCCAGCCGATCGAGCAGATCGATAACGCGTCGCTCGAACTCCTCAGGCTCGATCCGGCTCTTGGTGATGAATTCCGTCGGACCCAGGCGCAGTCGTTCCTGTTGCGACGGGGTCGTCTCCAGCGCCGAATAGACGACGAGCGGGACGCTGCGCCAGAGGTCGTGATCCTTGATCCAGTCGACCACGCCAAAGCCGTCGACCTCGGGGAGCATCAGGTCGAGAACGACCAGGTCGGGAACGAGCGTGGCTGCAAGGTCGATGGCTTGCTGACCGGTGGATGCCACGATGACCTCGAGACCGTAGCGTTCGAACGAACTGGCAATGACCCCGGCGAGATCGGCGTCGTCCTCGATGATCAACATGCGTCGAACGGCTCTGCCAGAGCGGAGCTCATCGGCCGGAAACCTTCGCTCTTCGAGCAATTTGTCGAGCCTCTCGCAAAGGTCGTGAAAGGACGGTTGGCCGTCATCGTTAGAGAGCATGCTGGTGTCGACGACCGGAATCTTCGCAATTCGCGGATCGGTTCTTAGCCCGGCCAGCGCATCCCAACCATCCACGCCGGACATGAAGAGGTCGAGCAGAATCAGATCGGGACGTTGCCGGAGGGCAGTATCGAGCAGGTCCGCAATCCTGGCAAATTCCACGACGCGGTAGCCGTGCGCGACGAGGAGAATCTTCATGGTTTCCCGTGGCCCTTCCTCCTCGCTGCAAAGGAAGATCATTCGCTGGCGGGTGGCCGGCGGGAAGGGTCGCTCGTCTTCCCTGATTTCGGGCTGTGAGGGGGACGTTGCGGGCGGGACCGGGGCGACGGGTATGGTGAATGAGAACTCGCTGCCGCGTCCGACCTCACTTTGCACCGAGATCTCGCCGCCGTGCTGATGGACGATGCTGCGGGAGATGGCCAGGCCGAGACCGGATCCTCCCTTGTCGCGCGAGTCCGAGGCATCAACCTGCTTGAACCGCTCGAACACTGCCTCCAGTTTCTCGGCAGGGATTCCCCTGCCGGTATCAGCGACCTTGAAAATGACTGCGCCCTCCGTCGACTCAGCGCTGACGCGGATCGTCGACTGGGGAGGCGAAAACTTGATCGAGTTGCCGATCAGATTCGTCAACGTCTGGACTATGCGGTCGGGATCGGCGATCAGCGGTGCCGGGCCGGCGCTGACCGCAATGGTGATCCCGGCCTGCTCGGCCAGCTGGCGCATGAGGTCGGTGGCCTGTCGAACGAGACCGCCGGCATCCGTGGGAACCCTGGAGAGTGTGGCCTTTCCGGACTCGATCCGCTCGATGTCGAGAATGTCGTTGATGAGGCGGACCAGGCGGTCAGTGTTGGTCGAGGCGATTTCCAGGAGTCGGGCTGCCTTCACCGGCAGTTCCCCCAGACGTCCGCTGGCCAGAAGGCCGAGCGCGCCCCGGATCGATGTCAGCGGCGTCCGCAGTTCGTGACTCACCGTCGACAGAAACTCGTCCTTCATCCGGTCCACCTCGCGACGCTCGCTGATGTCGCGGAATGTCAACACGGAACCGGTCACAACCCCATTCTCATCCAGGATCGCCGTGGCAGTTAAGTCGACCGGCAGGCTCTTCCCCGACTTGGTCCAGAAGACACTCGTGGCGCTACGCGCTCCGCCGTTCGCCAGGGTCTCGCAGGATGGGCACTCATTCCATGGAAAATCGGTCCCATCCTCGTACTTCGAATGAATGGCCCGATGCATCTGCCGTCCGAGCAGTTCGCCTGGACCGTATCCAAGGATGCGCTCGGCCGCCGGGTTGACGAATGTACTGATCCCCAGAAGATCTGTGCCGAAGAGCCCGTCGGCAGCGGACTCCAGAATGAGCTCGGTCTCCCGATGAAGTCGGGCGATGGCGGTCTCCGCCTCCTTTCGGCCGGTAATATCCATCATCGCGCCGATGATCCGGATTGGCTTGCCGGCAGCGCCGCGTACGATGAAGCCTCGATTCAGGACCGTCCGGTATTCGCCTCGTCCCGTCCGAATCCGGTACTCGTCGAGCCAGCTGCTCTCATGCGTTTCGAGCACATCCCGGAGCGAAGCCAGCACCCGGCCGAGATCCTCCGGGTGGATCGCATCCGTCCAGACGGTGATGTCGATGCCGCCCGCGCGCGGGTAGCCGAAGTGCTGAACCCAGCCCTGATTGACCCATACGCCGTTGGTCATCAGATCCCAATCCCAGATGACATCGTTCGTGGCCCGCGAAGCAAGCTGAAAGCGTTCTTCGCTCCGCTGCAGCTCGATCTCCGAGGCCCGCCTCGCTGAGATGTCATGGCCGATGCCGTAAATCCGGACCGGAGCGCCGGAGGCATCGCACTCGACGTTTCCCTGGCTGGCAAGGATGATCACGGATCCGTCCGGCCGGATGATGCGGTGCTCCACTTCGAACGGAAGGAGGCGTCCGATCGATGAGCGAATGGCGCGGTCCACCCGCTCGCGATCGTCCGGATGAACCCGGCTCAGATAGCTGTCGTACGAAGCCCCAAACGTCTCCGGAGACGTGCCGAAGATCCTGTGAAGCTCCTGAGACCACTCGACCCGATCGTTGACGATGTCCCATTCCCAACTTCCGAGTCCGGCAATCGACTGCGCTGCTTCGAGGCTCCGTGTCTGATGGTCCCGCTGCTGGATTGCCGTGTTGAGGGCCTGCTCGCGCTCCTGAAGCTGCTCCACGTAGGTCTCGCGCTCCCGCGCAGCGGCGAGCATTTCTCGCGCCGCACGGCGGCCGTAAAGGAGGATGGCTGCCGTCAGCAGGAGGAGAGCGACTCCAATGGTGTTCTCCTGTTGCCCGATACTCGCGAATTCACTCTGCTGATTCTTGAAGGCAAGCGACTCTTTGGAGCGCAGCGCATTTGCCACTCCCTGAAGCGGGGCGAAGACCCGGCTGTGGGCCTGGTCCATCGCCGCCATGGCCTGGGACGCCGAGGCCAGATCGCCGCGTGAGAAGGCGTCGATCGTCAGGTAGGCGTCACGCTCCACAACCGCCGCCGCGGAGATTGCAATCTCCAGCTGCGCGATGGCCTTCCCATCCCGCAGCTTTGTGAGCTCTCCACGGAGTGTCTTGGCGTTCTCCCGAAAGGCGCTTCCTGCATCGGCAACCCGTTTTCGCTCCCTGGCAACGTCTCCGCTCAGAAAGATATCGTTCCCCGGAGTGTCCAGCTCCGCTTCGAGATTCTCGAGACGGTCAACCCGACTCAGTTCATCGGCGTTCTCGCGATTGAGACCCACGGCCGCCTCGTGCAGCGAGGCCAGATGGTGGAACAGTCCGAAGCTCAGCCCCAATGCGAGGAGAGTCAGGCCCGCCAATCCGAGAAAAAGGAGTTGGATCGTCGAGCGATTGGTGTGAGAGTTCGAATTCATCGAGGGGACTCCAGCTTGATCATCGAGGCGTCCGATGGCGCCGCGACGTTGCTAAAGAATTGAAAGCAGGAACGCTTGCCAGTGCCATTCCCGCCAAGGGTCGCAGCCCGAGGATCGCGGAACGCTCCGGTTGTCACGTACCGGGGTTGACAGTGTATCTCCGGCCAAGCCGCGTTTCTGGAATCTGGTAGCGCCCTCAACGTCGACGTCTGAACCGACAGGTGCAAATCGACCGCTTCAGGCAGCGTCCGTGCAGGCAAACACAAGAATGTTCGTCGCCCCATTGAACGAGAGCAGGGCGCAGCTCGATAAAGCAGTGCCGGATGGTCTGGAGAAGATCGAAACAACGCTCTGGCACTCCCCAACTGCGGCGGTGAACGACCTGATCTGCACGCATGATTTCGACGGACGCATTCTCTCCGTCAATGGTATCGCATGCCAAGCGCTCGGGTTTCCCACGGCCGAGCTCAGCAGATTGACGATTCAGGAGCAGAAACCCTTCAATGTCGCTGATCTGCTGGAGATGATGGTGGATCTCGATGCGGGCGGTTCGGATTGACTCCGGACCCGGTCACGAAGCCGGCTGCCCTGGTCATCGACGACGATGCGAACATACGAGAAGTGCTTCAGGTACTGCTCGAAACGGCGGGGTTCGCGGTCGACACGCTCTCCGATGGAATCGATGCCATCACTTTGAAGAAAGAGTACCAGGTGATCCTGCTGGACATGAAGATGCCAATCTTCGAAGGAGCACGGCTAACCGACTATTGGAGGCTGACCGATCCGGCCATCCTCCGTCGGGTGATCCTTCTCAGCGGCTATTCGAGGCTGTCCCTGGATCGCGACTTCGGCACATACGCCACCGTGGCGAAACCGTTCGACTACCGCCAGCTCCTGACAATAGTGGAGAATTGCTCTCGACAAACGGACTTGTGATCAGCGGAACGATGTCACAATGATGGGCGAACCATAGGAGGAATCAAATTGAGAAACAGGAGACTCCTGGCAATCCTATCGATTGCTACGCCAGCTTTATTCGTCGCTTCGATCGCTGTTGCCGATGCGGCGCCCGGTGCCGCAGAGACCTACAAGGCGAAATGCGCGAGCTGTCACGGCGCAGACGGAAGCGGCGCGACGGCGGTCGGAAAATCGATGAAGATCCGTGATCTGCGGTCGCCCGAGGTCCAGAAACAGACCGACACGGATCTGCAGAAAATCATGAGCGATGGCAAGGGAAAGATGCCTGCGTACAAGTCAAAACTGAGCGTCGCCGACATCTCGTCGATGGTCGCGTTCGTCCGCGGAATGGCCAAGAAGTAAGCGTGGCGCGTCATCGGAGGGAGGCCCGGACAGGCCTCTCTCCGTTTCTTGCCTCCGCCCGAGCGCTTGCGGGAAGCGAAGCGGAAGACCCAATTCGACCGATCGGGATGACGCCCTCGAGCTCGGATGACGTCACTCGGAAGGCCGGACCAGCTGCTCCGGGTTCGCCCCTTTCATGACCGCACTGAGGGCCAGCATGGCACCGACCGCGGCGACAACCGGCGTACCTTCCTTGAGGACCTGCGCCAACCTATAGACGTCGTTTGCCGACAGGAGTCGCTGTACCCCCAGCTTCCTGAGGGTATTCTGAAACACGGACGTTCCTTCGGCGTCACCGAGGACCCGCATGAGCTTCTTTTCCGCGAGCTCATCCCATTCGGTCGTAGCCATTACCGTCGACCGCTCGCGCTCAATCTCTGAATCGCTGCGTCGCGCTCGCGATTGGCGGTCAGAAGGGCCGCCTCCACTGCAGCCGATTGCTCGCGGACCTCATCCGCCATCGCTTCCGCAGCCTGACGGGCACGTTCGCTCTCAGTCACTTTCTCCCCGTAGATTTGATCGATGAGAGCGATCTGCCGCCGCAGAAAGATGACCAGTAACACTGCGCAAACGACCACCACCAGGCCCCCGCCCGAAAAGAGAATTGCGTTCGCGCGGGTCGCTCGTCTCTGGCGCACGATGAGGAGCCGGTCCTCCTCCTCGCGGAGGGATACGAACGTTGCTCGCATCGCGTCCATATCCTGTTTGCGGGCGTCCATACGCTCGACGAGCGTACGATCATGCAGCGGTGCGCTGCCATCCGAGGGCACCTGGCGCATTTCACTTTCGACATTGCCTAACCAGCTCCGGTATCGATCAAGCGCCGCAGCAATGCGCACCTGCTGTCGAGGATTGTCGACAGTCTCGCGTGCCAGCGCGTCGAGACTCGGGCCGAACTGTCTCCGTCCGGCCTCGAAGGGCTGAAGGAAACGCGGCTGCGGGGCCAGGAGATACCCGCGCAGCCCGGTCTCCTGATCGATCAGAAGCCTTTCGGTCTCATTGATCCTGGAGAGAACGTCGTACGTGTGTTGAACGGAAGCCTCGGCTTGAATCAGATGGACGATCCAGAGGGACAGAGCGAGAGTCAGGGCCAGAAGCAGAGCCACAGGCGCGGCAATGGTTCGCGTGACGACACTTTTGATGTTGGTGATCACGATCCGGAGTATAGCCAACCCCCCGCCGGAATTGAATCGCCAAGGGGCGGCCAATAGCGACGCCTCGGACTCGACTTCGCCGCGCCATGCGGCATATCGATCCCTCAGGGAAGTCACGTCCCTATGCGGACCGGACAGCGGATGTCATCGCCACCGGCATGATCCGCGGATTGCAGGAGTCCTGCGTGGTCGTCCTGATAGCACCACCGGATTCGCGCTCCTCGGCGACTTCGAAAAGCCCATCGCGATGATCACGCGACGCGCTCGATGAAGACGGTTCGCCATCAGCGCATATCATCTTGATCTTAATGGTCGCTTCGCTTATTACGAATGCCCTCCAGGATCGGGCCGGCAGAGGACTTCACGTCTCTTTCACCTGAAGGGGATACTGATCTTCACCTGAACGGCGTATCGAATCTCGAAACGCGTCCCTATCATCCCCTCCTGACTGTCGACGGTCACGCTCTCTCTTTCGACTTATCGCACCAGGAGGATGTTCGTGAAAAACCAGCAGAAGAAGTGGATGGCGGTACTCACACTCTCGTCAATGATTTCCAGCAGTCCCGGGCTCTCACTTGCCGATGAAAAGAAGACTGATACGGAGACGCCTATCAGGCACGTGATCGTTCTCATCGGCGAGAACCGTTCGTTCGATCACACCTTCGCCACCTATTTGCCCGGGCACGGTCAGACAGTCTCGAACCTACTCACAAAGGGAATCATCACCAGAGATGGTGCGCCCGGTCCGCACTTCGCTCAGTCGCGGCAATTCCAGGTCAATACACCGCTGCCGCCGAAGTACTTCATCAGCGTCAACGGGGCGAACAAGACCGCCTATGCGCCCAATCTGCCCACGCCCGAGCTCGGTGGCGCCCCGAACGTTACGACCAGCCTGGCCGACTTGATCGCCGGCTCCCCCACCGCCGGGCCGCCGTTTGACAATACGGTTCCGAGCGCCCTTCTCTCGGCAGTGGAACCATCACTCGAGGTATCCGATCTCGGACTCTTGCGCACAGGGGCAACCGGCGCCCCCACCAGGATCGGACCGGACGTACGCGTGACGAACGCATTCACACTTCCGAACGGCGTTTTTCAACTGACGGGACCCAATCTTCCCTACGACGCCTACACCGGCGATACCGTGCACCGTCTCTTTCACATGTGGCAGCAATCGGATTGCAACGTCGCCAACGCCACAGTCGAGAATCCGTCCGGCTGTCTCAACGACCTCTACCCCTTCGTCGGCATCGCCCGCGGGGATGATTCGGGCAGCAGCTCGATGGCGTTTCATAACGTGCAGCACGGAGACGCTCCTTTCCTTACCAGTCTGGCCGACCGCTTCACAATGAGCGACAACTTCCATCAGTCGGTGATGGGTGGCACCGCCGCCAACCACATGCTCCTCGGAAGCGGCGACGCAATCTTCTGGAACACCTTCCAGGGCCAGACCGCGCCACCCGCAGCAGCCGTCGCAGACCCCGATCCGAAATCGGCCACATCGGACGCCTTCACACGGGATAAGGCGTGGACTAACTGCGCCGACCTCACTCAGCCCGGCATCGCGCCGATCGTCGGCTATCTCGCTTCACTCCCGTATCACCCAGCGTCCAATTGCGAAGCCGGTCACTACTACATGATCAACAACCTGTCCCCCGGATTTCTCCCGAACGGGCAGATCGACAGCGCGGCGATCGCCGCAGGGGCGAAGGTGCCTCCTTCCGGTCTCCGTACCATCGGCGATGCACTGAACGAGAAGAGCCTCTCCTGGGCCTACTTCGGAGGCGGGTATGCTGCGGCGGCACGGGTGGCCAACGGCACGCCGCGGGATGCGGTCGATCCGCTCGCGGCGCTGACCTACTGCGACATCTGCAACTTCGTTTCGTACACCAGTTCGATCATGGGTGACCCCGCGCAGCGCCAGGCACACGTGAAGGACGTAACCGACTTTTTCGACGGCCTGGACCAGGGAACGCTCCCGGCCGTCTCCTTCGTCAAGCCCGACGCACTGGTCGACGGTCATCCGGCCAGCTCGAAGCTCGATCTCTTCGAAGCTATGACCGCTAAGATCATTGCCAAGCTTCAGCGGAACGAGAAGCTCTGGAAGGAGACGGCGCTCTTTGTGGCCTTCGACGAAGGCGGCGGCTATTGGGATTCCGGCTACATACAGCCGGTCGATTTCTTCGGCGACGGGCCACGCATTCCCTTCATCGTAGTCTCGCCTTACTCCACCGGCGGCAAGATCGTCCACTCGTACGACGACCACGCATCGATTCTGAAATTCATCGAGCGCAACTGGCGGCTGAAGCCGCTCACGGCCCGCAGCCGTGACAATTTCCCCAATCCTGTGGCCACGGCTAACAATCCCTATGTTCCTGTCAACCAGCCGGCCATCGGAGATCTCTTCGATATGTTCAACTTCGAAAAGGGCGACCAGCAGGACAACTGACCAGTCTCACTGCACAGGGCGGACACCGGTCCGCCCTGTGCACTTTCTTTCCGCGCGAGCTCACCACTCAGCATACCGATCTCTCCAACTCCCCCGAGAGCGCAGTCCGTGGGTCTGCTTCGCTTCCGAGAGCCGGCGTTTCACAATGGCGCGGTTGCACGGATCAGGGCCGAATGGATCGTCAGGCCTTCGGCAGGCGGACGATGAAGGTGGCACCGCTGCCAGGCTCGCTTTCCACATCAATGGAGCCGTTGTGCTGCAGGACGAGGTGTTTGGCGATGGCCAGGCCCAGCCCCACTCCGTCTGTCTCCTGTGACCGGCTCTTGTCGATGCGGTAAAAGCGGCGGAAGATCTTTTCCCTCTCGCTG
Organism: Thermoanaerobaculia bacterium; assembly: GCA_017883265.1. Taxonomy (GTDB): domain Bacteria; phylum Acidobacteriota; class Thermoanaerobaculia; order Gp7-AA8; family Gp7-AA8; genus JADGNX01. The sequence continues at coordinate 952 of JADGNX010000069.1, read as the reverse complement.
TCGGCGATTCCATCACCGTGATCCGTGCCTCGGACCTCCGCCACCGCCCCGGCGTCCAGGACTTCCAGTCGGATTTCCTTTCCCTCGCCGCCGTACTTGATGGCGTTATCGATCAGATTGGAAATGGCCTGCTGGATTCTGAGCGGATCGGCACAGACGAAGGCCGCGTCACCGGAATTGACGAAATGAATGCGGTGCTGTGCCGCCCGATCCGCAAAGTCCTCGCACAGATCGTCAACCAGTGCGCGAAGATCGATTCGCCGGCGCGCCAGGAGCAGATCGCCCGATTCAATCCGGCTCAGCTCCGAGAGGTCATCGACCAGATGCTCGAGCCGAAGCAACTGACGTGACATGATCCGGCGAAGCTGTTCTTCTTCACTAGCCGTAAGGTGCTCCACCCCCTCGTAAGTCTCGACAGCCGAGCGCAAGCCAGCCAGCGGTGTGCGCACCTCGTGTGAGAAATCGGAGATGAAGTTGCGGCGCATCACCTCCAGGCGCTCCAGCCGGGTGACGTCGATGAATACGGCCACGGCAGCGATGTCCTCTGACACCAGCGGCAATGCCCGCATTTCGATTTTTCGCTCGGCCATGCCCGTGCGTGCAGAGAATGTCTCGGCTGATTCCGTTCCGGCGAATGCACGGTCGAAGGCTTCAAAAACCGCGGCAATCCGCACCACTTCTCCTACCGCTCTGCCGACGAGCGACCCCTCCGCGTCGAAGAGCTCGGCGAATCGTCTGTTGGCCAGAACGATCCGCCGTGAGCCGTCGACGGCCAGAACCCCTTCGCTGAGACCATTGAGGATATCCAGATCGATTGCGCGCTGGCGCTCCAGCGCCCGGATCGTCATCTCCTGCCGTGTCCGTACTCGTTCATTTGCGGCAGCGGCAGCCCTGAAAAACGGCACGTGGGATGCACCGGCGGCCAGCTGCTTTGCAGCGAAGCGCACCAAGA
>JADGNX010000068.1 GCA_017883265.1 Thermoanaerobaculia bacterium | reverse complement strand
ACGGCCTGACCGACCTGCTCGACATGCTGGGGACGGTTGGAGCCGGACGCCCTATCACAAAATCACGGATTACGCGCTGAAGGGCGGTTCGATCAATACGCGCCATCGCGCGAGACCAGTCGTCCGGCAAAGAGGTGAGCGGTTCGTACAAAGAAGAAAGCCGCGAGTCGTGTGACTCACCGCCTCGGGAAGAAGTTTCGATTGGTAGGCGCTACCGGACTCGAACCGGTGACCCCCACCGTGTGAAGGTGACGCCTCCGCGGCCGACAACCCGACGCAATCCGCGACGAACGTGTTCCCACCAACCTGGCACATCCAGTGACTGCCGAATACGGCCGCCTGACGACTCCCACGCGTGCCGGCAATCTCCGGAAGACATGAGCGCGTGATCGGCGATCATCACCGCCACCCACGTGGATCCCACGGCCGGGATCGATGTTCACAAGCGGATCTCTGCGCGCCGGACGGTCAGCGCTTCGATGCGCGCTTCGTCAGGGTGGTACCCGATCCCATCCCCCGATGGCGCCTCAATCATTCCATCTGTCGACACGGTGATCGGCGGCTCGACGATGTCTTCGGCCCAGTATCGTGCCGAAGCGGAAACATCGCCGGGCAACGTGAAGCCGGCCAGAGTGGACATGGCGATGTTGTGTGCGCGCCCGATGCCCGATTCGAGCATCCCGCCACACCAGACCGGAACGCCACGGGTCCTTGCGAACTCCTGAATCGCTCGGGCTTCGGCATGCCCGCCCACACGACCCAGCTTGACATTGATGATGCGGCACGCTCCGAGCTCGAGCGCGTGCGCCGCATTGGTGAGGCTGACGATCGACTCGTCCAGGCAGATCGGTGTCCGCAGCGCGCGCTGCAGCCTGGCGTGATCCAGAAGGTCACCGGCCGCGAGCGGCTGCTCGATCATCAGCAGGTCATATTGATCGAGCTGCCTGAGCAGATCGAGATCACGGTCCAGCGAGTACGCGCTATTGGCATCGACCGACAACGTGATCGACGGAAATCGCGAGCGGACCGACTGCACCAGTTGAACATCCATCCCTGGCTTGATCTTGAGCTTGATGCGTTGATAGCCGCTGTTCAACTCGCGCGCGACTTTGTCCAGAAGCGCCTCCGTGCTCTCCTGCAAGCCGATCGAGACACCGCAGTTGATCACGGGCTGGGTACCGCCAAGGTGTCGCCAGAGGGGCGCGCCGGCGAGGCGCGCCTCGAGATCCCAGACTGCGGTTTCAACTCCAGCCTTCGCCATCCGGTTTTCGCGAATGGGAGCGAGGATCCGGCTCATCTGCGAGGCTTCGACGACATGCGCCTCGGACAGGAGTGGAGCGATGAATTTCTCCGTGATCATCCAGGCGGTATCGATCGTTTCGTGGTTGAAGAACGGCCCTTCCATCGCGGTGCACTCACCGTAGCCGCACGCGCCGCTCCGATCGAACGCGCGAACAATGAGAATCCTTCGGGTGGTGGTGCGGCCGAAACTGGTCTCAAACGGCGCCAGCAGCGGCATCTGAATCTCGCGAAGCTCGAGCCGCTCCAACTGCAAAGCGGTCGTTCGATGGCTTGCCACCTCGCTCTTGAGCGCGCGATCGAGCTGACTCATCGAAGATCCTCGCCCGTTTGCGCCCGGCTCAAGAGGTAAACCCCCACTGATTGGCCGCTCCGAGATTGCCGGAAGAAGTCTGAGACGTGGAAGCCGGCCGCGAATGCTTCGGTGAATCCATGACGGGTGACCTCGCGCCACCGCACTGCCTGTTCGGCATTCTGCTGCTGCATGCTGTTGATGTCCGATGGAATCTCGATGAATGCGTAAGCGCCGGCGAGCGCTGTTTTCAAGGCAAGCTCGCGCGGCCATCCTTCGGCATCCACGGCGACGAGCGGCGGCGCCTGGGAATCGATCTCGTGGCGAACGTACTTACCTTCCAGCCGCTGTTGCACGCGGTCACTGTCCAGAAGCCATGTCACCCACAATCGATCGGTACCGAGGCGGTGCAGCACGCTCGACGTCTCGGGGCCGTAGAAGTTGATCTTGTACGTGTCACTCACGACGCCGAGTTTGCAGAAATTGAAATAGGCGTTGGGGCTCTGGAGAGGATCGAATGTCCACGTGATGCGGGTAATGCCCTGGGCCAGAACCCGTTCTCGCTGGGCGAGCTTCAGCTTGTATCCCACGTCGCAGTTCCGGTACGCGGGCCTGACCGCCAGCATGTGCGAATGGTGAATCGTCCGGCCGTGTTCGAGCCCGACAAAGCCATAAACGAAACCGATGAGTGTCTGGCCGTCGCGAGCACCGATCAATTAACCGCCCGCGTGCCTGACAGCTGTCAGTTGGGTCAGAGGCGTAATGTCGCGGTCGTGGAGAATCCACACTTCCTTCTGGAGATCCTCCACGATCCGCATGTCGTCGATGCTCTCGATGTCTTCAATGACGATTGAGGAGCCCTTCTCAGTATTTTGAAGTGAAGCGGAGCAGGTTTCCGACAAAGACGAACCAGAGGAGTCCGAGGCAGGCGAGCGCAAGAATGGTTGCATTGAGTTTGTACCAGATTGTCCTGTTCTTACTGAGCCAGGCATTGATCGCGTCATAAAGGACCACCACTGTGCCCACGGCACCCAGAACACCGATGAATTGAGCGAGGTAAATCCATTTGTTCAGGCCATCATTGAATGCGGCGATGTTCGTAAGCCCGTATACCACGATCGCCGCAATGCCGGCGACGAAGAGAATGTCGAGCGCAACGACGATTTTGACAGCGAGCCGGATCCGACGTTGCTGCGCCGTCAGCTCGAGCGGGCGCCGATAGTGACGGCGCACGAGCGCCGCGACCGGCCAGAGGAGGAGTGTCAGCGCCATCAGTGCCAGAGAGACCAGAACGACCGGCAGGAGCACCTTTCGATCCTGGCCCAGACCGACGCGCTGAAAAATGAACAAAGGATACGGCGAGTACATCAGTTCCATCCGACCAGCGCGATCGCGTTGGAATGCAAGATAGTCCTCGCCGTCGGCGTCCTGAAAAAGCAGCGGCGCGACCTCGCGCAACGTCATGGGCTTCCCGTTGGCGCGCTTGAGCAAGGACGTCGTAATCGCGCCGTCAGCCGTGGGCGTCACAACGATCTCTTCCAGGACTGCCGCCGCTCGAAGAAGCGAGCCTTCGGCCCGGCGGCTGGGCAGGTAACTGCCGGCAATGCTCTTCGCGTCCTCCTTTGCAGTGGACAAGGTTTGCGGAACGCGCGAGTCGGCAAAATAGCGATTCATAAAGGCGGCCCACAACTGTCCGCGCGGTTCGACTTTTCCGATTCCAGCGCTGTTGTACGACACGAAGAATCCGAGATTCGCGTCCGGTACGAGGTGAACGGAGCTGTGAAACAGTTCCGTATCGCCGCCATGGCCGATAATCCGGTGCCCGTTCTTTGACTCTTCGTAGAATCCATACGCCATGCCGTTGGCTGCCGGGTTCAGGTCGTACAGCCTGCTATGCATGAGGCTGACCGTTTCCGGACGGAGAATGCGGGCGCCGTCGTATTGACCTCCTTGCAAATGCGCTGTCATGAACCTGGCCATGTCCGTGGCAGTCGAGCTCAGGCTGCCCGCCGGCGCGGGGCCGACAGCCTCGAACGGCTTTGGGCCGCCAGAGGCGCTCCGGTAACCCTTGGACATTTGCGGAGCCAGCGACTTGGGTAGAGGCTGCTCCATGCTCGAATGCGTCATGCCGAGCGGCTTGAAGATGTTCTCGTCGACATATTGATTGAATGGCCGGCCCGATACGCGCTCCACGATGTAGCCGGCCAGCGCCGCTCCGTAATTCGAATATGCCGAGACGGTTCCGGGCGGATAAATTCGCCGCGGAATGTGAGTCTTCAGATACTGACCCAGGTTGACTGGCTTCGAAACGTCGACGAAGAGATCCTTGATCACTTCCTCGAATCCCGGGGTGTGCGTGAGGAGATTCTTCAGCGTGATCGGCTTTCCGAACGCCTCAGGGATTTTGAAGTCGAGATACGCATTCACGTCGCGGTCGAGATCCAGTTTGCCCTGTTCAGCGAGTTGCATGACCGCGGTCCAGGTGAACAGCTTGGATATCGATCCAGGCCGGAATAGCGTTGCATCCGCGACGACGGGATGTTTCTTCTCGACGTCGGCGTAGCCGTAGCCTTTCGCAAACAGCAACTTCCCGTCCTTGACGATGGAGATCGTTGCTCCGGCGATGTCGTCCTGCTCCAGTTGGAGCGGAACAAATCCGTCGAGAAATGTCTCGACGTCCGTTGCCGTCAACGGGTGGACGGACGATGGGCTCACAGCCGGGGTCTCCATGTTCGGCGGCGTCGCAGGAACGACTGGGTTTTGCGCACGAACAGGCGCCGAACACAAGAAGAAAAAGATGAGGGCCGGTCCCCAGCGGTTTCGCATCAGGTTTGTGCCTCCGTCAACGGTGTTGTGAGCAGAGCGGTGATGAGCGCCGCGCGGCGCGGCAGGTCAGCGACGACGATGTGTTCGTGCGTGGCGTGGGCCCCGTCGCCCTCGACACCCAGGCCATCGAGTGTAGGAATGCCTTGCGCCGCGGTGAAGTTGCCGTCGCTCGCGCCACCGCTTGGCCCTTCGCCAAGATCGAAACCCAGTTGGGAAGCGATCGATCGTGCCCGGTCGAACAGGGCCACCACCGCCGCTGTGCGCTCCAGCGGAGGACGATTGATCCCGCCTCGGATCTCGATCTGCGCTCCGGTCTGTACAGGTTGCATCGACTCGATGCGGCGCGAGATGTCCTCGCCCTGGGCCATGGTTCGAAAACGCACATCCACTTCGGCGCGGGCCTCCGAGGCGACGACGTTGGAGAGCGTTCCGCCGCTGATCACACCGACATTGATAGTGACCCCCTGTTTCAGATCGTTGAGCGCATTCAGCGCCACAATCTGGCCGGCCAACTCCGATATGGCGCTGATGCCCTTCTCGGGATCGAGGCCTGCATGCGCAGAAATCCCGCGCGCGATCACCTCGTAGTTCGCAATTCCTTTTCGGGCGGTCTTGACCTTTCCTCCCGGTAACGAAGGCTCGAGGACCAAGACCGCGACACAATCTGAGGCTTCCGCCGTGATCAGATCGCGCGAGGTCGTGCTGCCGCTCTCCTCATCGGATGAAAGAAACATCCGGATCTCCCCCCATGGTTGCAGCTCGAGCGCGTGGATCGCCTCCAATGCAGCGACCATCACCTCCACACCGCTTTTCATGTCGAAAATACCCGGGCCAAATGCGCAGCCGTTCTCCACTCGGAAGGGCCTGCTGGTCAGCGTCGCGAGAGGCCAGACGGTGTCGACATGACCGAGCAGCAAAACCGATGCATTAGGAAGTGACGGTCCGAAGGTCATGCGGCTCAGGAGATGGGTTCCGCGCTCTGTCTCGTGAAGTCTCGTCGTCGCGCCAATCACGTCGAGACGTGTCTTTAGGTTCGCCATGATGGCGGTGGTCGCCGTGGCGTCGCGCGTCGGCGACTCCTGTTCGACCAGTGCCCGAACCCCCGCCAGCAGATTTTCCTGACGGGAGCTGAAGTAGCGCAAGAGCGCCGCGAGCAACGATGTCTCCATGGTCGAGACAGACTCCGAATCAGGTCACCAGGCCCTTACGCCTAGAGACAGTCCGATGGTTCTTGGCCGGATATAGCCCAAACCCAGCGCGCCATTGGGCAAGGCGCCGGCTCCGTCAACAGTGGCGATGCCGGCCTCGTTCGTCAGGTTCTTTCCATAGATCTCGAGCAACCAACGACCGACTTCGGTTCCCGCTCGCAAATCCAGCGTCACATAGCTCCCGATCCTGCGAAGGCTGGCTGCGCCGGTGCGGCTGGTGAAATCGAACGTTCTGTCGCCGGTGTAACCCACGCCGCCGCCAACGAATGCCGTCGCACCGTTCCTGACGTTCCATTCATAGTCGCCCCTCAATCCGGCGGCCCATTTGGGCGTGTATGGCAGCGGATCGCCACTCAAGCCGCCCACAACGGGATCGGTATCCTTGGTCAGGACGGCATCCGTGTACGCACCATTCAAGGAGAATGTCAGACCGGCCGTTGGAATGACGCTCGCGGTGAGCTCGGCCCCCTTACTCACCGCCGTTCCACCGTTCGCATTGATTCCGAAGCCATTCACCAGAGCGAACAGTTGAATGTCCTTCCAGTCGAGGTAGAAAACGCTCAGATCGACGGAGGACCGGCCGCCGGGCCCGCTTGCCTTCCAACCTGCCTCATAGCTGGTCAGGCTGTCCGACTTGTACGTCAGTGGGGTACCCGCCGGAACATTCGGCGGAAGAACATTCGGCCCGCCCGGTCGGAAGCCGGTAGCGACGCGTGCATAAATCGATGAATTCGCAGTCTGCGCGAAGCGCCCGGAGACCGAGTACGTGAACGGACTCTCGTGCGAGTCGAGATTGTCAAATTCGACATGTCCGCCGGCCAGCGGACCGTCGCCGACCTGTGATGCGGACTGGTCATTTCTGCTCTGGCGCGCGCCGAGGGAAAGATCGAAGCGTGGCGTCAAGTGCCAGGTGGTGTTGCCGAAGAGAGCGAGCTCCTTATAGGTGGACGGCAGCGAAAGCACTGCCAGGTCCGGAACACCCTGGGCGATGGCTCCCGTGGCTGCTTCAACGGCGTGGATTTCCTGATGGATCTCAGATTTCTCGTTGGTGTAATACCCGCCGATCAACCATTCAAAGGTCTTGTTCCTGGGTGAGACGAAACGCAGCTCCTGTGAAAACTTGTCGGTGCTGGTCGTCTGCGGCAGACGGGCACTCAATGGCCTGGTCGCGTCATTGCCGAATAGAGCAGTCACGAGTGAAGCCAGAGGAGGACCGCCGGTGAGGCCACTTGCGATCGTCGCGTCGAGGTTCAAGTTCTGTTCGAAAGTCGAGTAGCTCGTCACCGACGCGAGACTGGCCGCACCGAGACCCCAATTAGCAGTGGCGCTGGAGATCCTATACCTGGTTTGTACCGGTTGCTCAAAGTACGAAGACTGGACCTTGCCGTTCTCCAGCGGTTTGAGAGTCACGGGGTCGGCGTCGATCGCATTCGGTGCACGGCTGTTGAAATCCTGCATCTGCTCCGTAAGGAGAAGCGAAAATTTCGCGGACGGTTGATACAACCCGGACAGACGCCCTCCAGAGGACCTGTCGGTATTGATGTTCCTGGCGACGCGCGTGCCGCCGATGATGTCGACCCCTGGAGTGGTCAGGCTGGCGACCGGATTATTACCGATCGAGTCGATGAAGCCGTCATCGGACCGATAAAATCCAGTGGCGCGAAGCGCAAAGTGATCGCCGAGTGGAACGTTCGCCATGCCTTTCATTGAGTATCCGGCGCCGCCGCCGTCGACGGTCTCCGATGTTCCGAGAACTCTCGCCTCGAAACCCGCGGTGGTGGGCTGGTTCATCACATATTTCAGGGCGCCACCAACTGAGCTCGCCCCGTACAAGCTGCCTTGCGGGCCGCGCAACACCTCAATCCTCGCAAGGTCGAACGTGTCGAAGTTGCCGGCAAGGATTGCGCCATTAGCCAGACCGCTGCTCGATCCGAACGGTACGTCATCGGTATAAATACCTACCGTGGACGCAACACCACCGGTATTGATACCACGCATGGTGACGCGGTTCGTACCCGGCTCGTCTCCAGTAACGGTCAAGCCCGCCACCATTTGCCCGAGGTCCTGCAGATCCTCGACATGATGATTTTCCAGTGTCTCGCCGCCGAGAACCGCGACCGACGCCGGAACCTCTACGAGCGTCTCCGCACGCTTCTGCGCTGTAACGACCACATTTTCACTGTATGGCAGGGAAGTCAGTCGGAGGTTCTGCGTCAGCGTCTGACCGGCGTGTAGCTCGAGATCCTTCGCTTCTCCGGGAGCGAACCTGTCGAGCGATGCTGAGACGCGGTAATGACCGGGAGCGAGATCCCGAATCTGAAAGGAGCCTGTCTTGTCGGCGGAGACTGTTCTCGAACCGCCCGGACCGTCGACCGATACGAGAGCGCCCGGGAGAGGGGCGCCGCTGGGATCCGTGACCCTGCCCTGGAGGGTGGCGTTCGCCTGGGCCCACAGGGCCGGTCCGCCCACCAGCGCGAAAAGCATCGCTGCCACCAGGATCACCTTGCGATATCGCATGCTGCCTCCGTTCCAGTGTGAGTGTGTGCGCCCATATCTACATCCTTTGTTGCAACAGGTCAAACAAAAACAACATCTGTTGACATCGGCGTCCTGGCCCGCGATAGAGTCACCGGCCATGAAACGACTGCAGGGGCATCTCATCGTGCTGGTTGGTCTCGCGCTCGGCTGCGCGACAACTCGTGTCCCCACGCGTTACGACGCCGTGATCCGCAACGGGCTGATTTACGACGGCAGCGGATCTGCGCCGCGAAAAGGCGACGTCGCGATCGCCGGGGACAGGATCGCCGCCGTCGGCGACATCGGAAGCGGTCGGGGATCGATCGAGATCGATGCCCATGGACACGCGGTCGCTCCCGGCTTCATCAACATGCTGAGCTGGGCGAATGAATCACTCATCATCGACGGCCGGTCCCAGGCGGACATTCGTCAGGGCGTCACGCTGGAGGTGCTCGGCGAAGGCTGGTCCATGGGACCGGTCACCGAACCGATGAAACGGGAATCGAGAGAACAGCAGACAGACTTCAAGTACGACATCGAATGGACGACGCTCGGCGAGTACCTCGACTATCTCGCTCACCGCGGAATCTCTCCCAATGTCGCGTCCTTCGTCGGGGCCGCAACGGTCCGCATCCACGAGCTTGGGTATGAGAACCGGCCGCCCAGCGCTGCGGAGCTCGAACGGATGAAAGAGCTGGTCCGTCAGGCGATGCGCGAGGGCGCCCTCGGCGTCGGCTCAGCGCTGATCTACGCCCCTGCCACCTATGCCGGGACAGGCGAGTTGATCGAACTGAGCAAAGCGGCCGCTGAATCGGGCGGCATGTACATCTCGCACATGCGCAGCGAAGGCAACCATCTGCTCGAAGGCATCGACGAGTTGATCTCGATTGCTCGGGAAGCAGGCATCCGCGCGGAGATCTATCACCTGAAAGCGGCCGGTGAAGCGAACTGGCCCAAGATGGACGCTGCGATCAAGAAAGTGAACGACGCGCGCGCCGCCGGCGTGAACATCAGCGCGAATATGTATACATACCCTGCCGGCGGGACCAGCCTCGACGCGATGATCCCCCCATGGGCCCACGAAGGCGGCTTGAAGAAGATGAAAGAGCGACTTCAGGATCCGGCGCTTCGCGCGCGCATCGTCACCGAGATGCGAACGCCTGCCGAGAGCTGGGAGAACCTCGGGCTGTTAGCGGGCTCGCCGGACCGAATCATTCTCGCAGCCTTCGGAAGCAATGCCCTGAAACCTCTGACCGGGAAATCACTCGGCGAGGTGGCCAGGATGAGGGGGAAATCGGCGGAAGACACCGCCGTCGATCTCGTGATCGAAGACGATGGCGCGACCGGCGCGATCTTCTTTCTCATGTCCGAGGAGAACATCCGCAAGGGGATTGCACAACCGTGGGTGTCATTCGGATCGGATGAGGGGTCGCCGGCGCCCGAAGGCGTCTTCCTGAAATCGAATCCGCATCCACGGGCATATGGGAACTTCGCGCGTCTGCTGCGCAAGTACGTGCGCGAGGAAAAGGTGATGCCGCTTCAGGAGGCAGTCCGCAGGCTCACGTCATTGCCGGCCAGGAACCTCAAGATCGATCGCCGCGGGCTTCTGCAGCCGGGCTATTTCGCCGATGTGGTCGTATTCGATCCCGACTCCGTCAGCGATCACGCCACGTTCGAGAAGCCGCACCAATACTCCACGGGCGTAAGCGATGTGTTCGTCAATGGAGTGCAGGTTGTGCGCGACGGTGAACACACCGGCGCGAAGCCGGGGCGTGTGGTGCGGGGGCCGGGGTACAGCAAGGGATCGCGCTGACGCTCAGCGCCAGCGCGGCTCTACCAGCGCATCCTCAGCTGAAGTCGACTGGCGGCTTCGGCTTCGCCGCAACATGACCGCGCGCTCGCGCAACACTTGTTGCAGGCGAAATCGCCGCCGTGTTATGTTCGGCCGCATGAGCGCACGGTCCGCGGTTCCCCTCGACGTCCGCCTTGAAGAGAACCGGAACCGGCTCACTCCGCGACGGCACAAGCTGATCGAGACCATCCTGGAAAGGGCGGACGAGACTTTCTTTCTGTCGTCGCGAGAGCTGGCCAAACTGCTCGACGTGGACGCGGCGACGATCGTACGGACGATCCAGGCACTGGGCTACGATCGCTTTGCCGATTTCACCGCCGATCTCCGGCGGTACTTCCTTGCGCGCATCACGCCCTACGCGGTGTTGAAGGCGGAAACGAAAAAGGGGCGAACCGTCGCCGACCACGTGACCCGCAGCCTCGATCGCGATCTCGACAACGTGACGAAGCTCAAAGAGCGCCTCGACACCGACGGGTTGACGGATCTCGTCAAGAAGATTCACGAGGCGTCGCACATTCTCGTGGTGGGGGTCGATCTCGCCGCATCGCTGTCGTGGCTGCTCGCCTATGCCCTGGTACCGCTCGGCTTCAGCGCCGAGGCGCCCGTCGGCAGCGCGGGAAATGTGCGACACAAGGTTCGCGTCCTTGGCAAGAACGATTTGTTGATCGTCATCAGCTTCGGTCGATGCCTGCGAGAGTCGGTCGAGGCGGCCATCAGCGCGCGCGAAAGAGGCGTGCCGACGTTCGGCATCACCGACGGGCCGGCCACGCCCATCGCGCTGCATTGCGACCGCTCCCTCATCGTCACGACCGGCAGCCCTCTCTTCACAGGCTCGTACGTCGCGCCGGTCGCACTCATCGACGCCATCCTCACGGCCTGCTCGCAGATCCGGCCCAGCCGATCCCTGTCGAAGCTGCGGCAGAGCGAAGAAGAGTACTTCTCCGGCGACCGCTTCTATCAGGAGCCGGCAGGAAGGCGCGGACAGCGCAAGCAACAGTTGTTGCGACAACGTTGACATTGCGCAACCAGCGTTGTAAATACGGTCCGACCTCGCGGTGCGGCAGATCGCACTCTGATCGGCGATAGGCGATCGGCAAGGTGCCGTCCGACCTCGGGATGAGGAGGAAACCGGTGGACCACGGACTGCCGCGCACGCTCGGCCTTCGCGATCTCACACTGCTGGTCATCGGCACCGTGATCGGTTCGGGGATCTTCCTCGTGCCTGGTGCCGTGCTCGCTCAGGTGCATGGATCCGTTCTTCCCGCTCTGCTGGCGTGGATCGCCGGCGGCGCATTGTCGATGCTCGGCGCGCTCACCTTCGGCGAGTTGAGCGCCGCGAATCCGAGGGCCGGTGGGATCTATGTGTACCTGCGCGATGCCTTCGGCGCGTTCCCGGCCTTTCTGTTCGGATGGGCGCTCTTCTTCGCGATCGGTGGCGGCGCGAACGCCGCGCTCGCGACGGCCTTCAGCGCTAATCTCGCTCAAGTCATTCCCATGTCCACGACGACGGAGAAACTGCTGGCGGTGGGAATGATCGCGCTCGTGACGATTGTCAACGTGCGCGGAGCGCGCCAGAGCTCCAATCTGCAGAACTGGATGACCACCGTCAAGGTGGGCACGATCGTGCTGATGAGCGTCGTGCTCCTGTCCCTGGGACGAACTTCCGCCGGCACCGTTGCGAACTTACGGTCCGCCGGATCGGATGGCCACCTCTGGTCGGGTTTCGGCCTGGCCATGCTCGGCGTCTTGTGGGCGTACGAGGGATGGCAGTATGCGACATTCAGCGCCGGCGAGACGATCGATCCGCAGCGCAACTTCCCCCGTGCATTTTTCATCGGTCTGGCAGCGCTCGTCGCCGTCTACCTCTTCGCGAACCTCGGCTATCTGGCAGCGCTGACGCCGTCGGCCCTTGCCGCCTCTAAGAGCGCCGCCGCCGCGTCGGTGGCCACCGTCGTCGGGCCGGGCTCCGCGAAGTTGATCGCCATCGCCATTGCCATCTCGATCTTCGGCGCGGTCAACGGCACGATCCTCACGAGCTCTCGCGTCTATTACGCCATGGCAAAGGACGGACTCTTCTTCCAGAAGCTGGCCGAGATCCATCCCCGTTTTCGAACGCCCGCCTTTGCCGTCGTCTCCGGATCGGCCTGGGCAGCGATTCTTGCGGCAACCGGCACGTTCGAGCAGTTGTTCACGTACACCGTCTTCACGGGCTGGCTCTTCTACGGCATAGCTGCCGCGAGCATTTTCGTCTATCGAAAGCGGCCCGAGCATCCAAGACCCTACAGTGTGCCCTTCTATCCCTGGACGCCGCTGCTGTTCATCGTGGCCGCCGCAGCGCTGGTCGCGAATACCATTCTTGCGCAGCCGCGTCCCGCTGCAATCGGCCTCGGAATCGTGTTCCTTGGAGCACCTGCGTATCTGGTCTGGCGCGCGCGAAAGCCGTCGGAGTCTGAAGGACAAATATGATGAAAACACGTCTTCTCCTCAGTCTTCTCCTGTGTGTGGGAACTCTGCATGCGTCGACCGAACAGCAGTACGCGCCGGTCGAGCAAATGCTCGAGAAGTTCATCGAGCACGAGATGGCCGATAAGGAACTGCCGGCACTCTCGATCGCATTGGTTGACGATCAGCAAATCGTCTGGTCCAGAGGATTTGGTTTCGCGAATCCGAAGACCAGGCTGCGCGCGACCGGCGACACCGTGTATCCCGATTCTCTGCGTCTGGCTCCCAGGACCGTCGCAGCGTCCACCGATGTGGCCACCGGCACCATGTGGACCATTGAAGGCCGAGTCTTTGATGCGCCAGCGACGAACGGCCCGTATACGACCGTCCGCGATCTTGGGCACTACCTCAGCACTCTGTTCGGCGGTCGCGCCCACGTCGATCGGCAGTTCTCCCGGAAGGGATCGACGTATGGATTCGCCACCGCGCTGGAAGCTTTGCCCGATGAGAAGCTGGGAGTCGTCGTCATCACGACGAAAAACGCTGCGAATGCAGTGACACATCGGATCGCCAATACGGCTTTGAAAGGCATGGTCGCGGCGAGACAACAAAAGGCGATTCCCGAGCCTGAGGTCACTTCACCGGTCGATCCGCAACTGGCACGTCGAATTGCCGGCCGCTATGTGAGCGGCGATCGCGGCGTCGACTTGATCGAAAGCGACGGCAAACTTTCTCTACTGCCGACGAGCGGCGGTCTGCAGGTGAGCGTGCGTTCGCTCGGCGATGCGCTCATCGTCGATAGCCCGCTCTCTTATGGAGAGAAGATCCTTGTTCGCG
>JADGNX010000310.1 GCA_017883265.1 Thermoanaerobaculia bacterium | reverse complement strand
CAAGCTTCTGGCAGACAACCCCGACACGAATCTCACGGACAAGCAGGTGGAATTCGCCCGCACCATCCATGCCTCCGGCGTCGATCTGCTGACTCTGATCAACGACATCCTGGACCTGTCGAAGATCGAATCGGGCATGATGACCCTGACGCTTGCCAACCTGCCGTTCTCCGAGATGCACGACTTCGTGGAGCGCAACTTCCGTCAGGTGGCACTGGACAAGTCGCTCGACTTCGGGATCAAGCTCTCGGAAAACCTTCCGCCGTCCATTCATACCGATTCCACGCGCTTGCAGCAGGTGCTCAAGAATCTGCTGGCCAATGCCTTCAAGTTCACCGAGAAAGGGGGCGTTACGCTCAGCGTCGAGACGGCCATGAGCGGCTGGACCCCCGGACATGAAGTGCTGGACAAGGCGCCGAGCGTCATCGCCTTCTCGGTGACCGACAGCGGGATCGGCATCGCCCCCGAGAAGCAGAGAATCATCTTCGAGGCCTTCCAGCAGGCTGACGCGGGAACCACGAGGAAGTACGGCGGCACCGGCCTCGGACTGTCGATCAGCCGGGAGATCGCGCGACTCCTGGGCGGACAGATCAAGGTGGCGAGCGAGCCGGGATCGGGAAGCACCTTCACCCTTTATCTGCCGCAGAGCTACATCGCTCCGGTCAACGAGAATCTCGATGACGACACGATGAGCAGTGGTGTGCGGCAGGGGTATGTGACGAATCCATCCGTCGAGCAGTCGGCCTACTCCACCGCAGCAGCCCAGCCGATCCCGGCCAGCAGGCCTGCCGAGGAAGAGCAGGGGCTGGTGATCATCGAGGAGCAGGTACCTGACGATCGCGATTCGATCAGCGCCGGTGACAAGGTGCTTCTGATCATCGAGGACGACATCACCTTCGCGAAGATCCTCGTCGATATGGCGCACGAGAAGGGGTTCAAAGCGGTTGCCGCGACGCGCGGTGAGTCCGGTCTGACCCTGGCCCGGAGATACCACCCCGATGCGGTCACTCTCGACATTCAATTGCCAGACATGGAAGGGTGGACGGTCCTCGATCGGCTCAAGCACGAGAAAGCGACGCGTCACATCCCCGTGCACATCATCTCCAGCGACGACGCTGGCACGCGCGGGCTCAAGCTGGGCGCCTTCGCTCACCTCGAGAAGCCGGTGACAAAAGAGGCGCTCGACGATGCGTTTGCCCGGATCCGTGGGTTCGTCGAGCGGCCTAACAAGAGGCTCCTGATCATCGAGGACAACGAAGCCCAACGCGTCTCGATCAAGGAGCTGATCGGCGAGGATGATGTCGAGATCACCGCAGTCGGCAGTGGTGCCGAAGCTCTGGAGGTCCTCCGTGAGCGTCATTACGACTGCATCGTTCTAGACCTCGGCCTGCCCGACATGAGCGGGTTCGAGTTCATCGAGAAGATGAAGGAGGACCTCGATCTTCGCGACGTGCCCGTGGTCGTCTATACCGGCCGCGAGCTGACCAAGAAGGAAGAGACGGAGCTGAAGCGGATGGCTGAGGCCATCATCATCAAGGATGTTCGCTCGCCGGACCGCCTGCTGGACGAGACGGCGCTGTTCCTCCATCGGATCGAAGCCAATCTGCCCGAGCACAAACGGCAGATCCTCGAGCAGTTGCACGAGTCTGACCCCGTGCTGGCCGGCAAGACGGCGCTCATCGTCGACGACGACATGCGCAACATCTACGCTCTGACCAGCCTGCTCGAGCGGCACAAGATGAAGGTCACCTACGCCGAGAGCGGCGCCGAAGGCATCGACATCCTCAAACGGTCCGGTGGGATCGACGTGGTACTGATGGACGTCATGATGCCGGAGATGGATGGCTACGAAGCCATGAGGCACATCCGGGGGATGGACGAGTTCAAGAACCTTCCGATGATCGCGTTGACCGCCAAGGCCATGAAGGGCGATCGTGAGAAGTGCATGGAAGCCGGGGCCTCGGACTACATCACCAAGCCGATCGATGCCCAGCAGCTGGTCTCGCTTCTCAGGGTTTGGCTTTATCGGTAGGTGATCGGTTTTTGAGGGAGCTCTGTTGATGCGATCAGCACGAAGGCGAGCGGCGGCTACTCAAGCGCCGGCCGGCGGGTGCCGGTCATGAGCGGAAACGGTCCGCCGTCTCCTGTGCCGCAACACGAGGTGACCAGCGGGAGCCCGGCTGGAATCGAGCAGGAGCGCGAGAGCCATGCTCTGGAGGTGATCGAGATCCAGCTTCTGACCGAGGGGATGTATCGTCACTACGGCTTTGATTTCCGCGACTACGCGTTTCCTTCCCTCAAGCGGCGGGTCTGGAAGCGGATCTACGCCGAGGGGTTGAGCAGTGTCTCCGGCCTGCAGGAGAAGGTGCTCCACGACCCCGCGTGCATGGAGCGTCTCCTGCTCGACCTGTCGATCAACGTCACGTCGATGTACCGTGACCCCTCGTTTTACCTGGCCTTCCGCAACCGGGTGGTTCCTCTGCTTCGAACGTATCCTTTTGTCCGTATCTGGCATGCCGGATGTTCGAGCGGTGAAGAGGTCTATTCCATGGCCATCCTGCTCCTGGAAGAAGGCCTATACGACCGTTGCCGCATCTACGCGACGGACATCAACGAGGCCGTTCTAGCCAGGGCTAAAGAGGGAATCTTTCCTCTGGCCACGATGCAGGAGAACACCACCAACTATCTGAACGCCGGTGGCACCGGCACTTTCTCGGAGTACTACACCGCGCGCTACGACTACGCGATCTTCCGTCCGGCGTTACGGGAGAACATCGTCTTCGCGCAGCACAATCTCGTGACCGACGCCTCGTTCAATCACTTCAACGTCATCTTCTGCCGCAACGTCCTGATCTATTTCAACGGCGTTCTACAGGATCGCGTGCAGAAGCTTTTCCTCGAGAGCATGGAGATGTTCGGAGTGCTGGGGCTGGGCCGTAAGGAATCGATCAAGTTCAGCGCCGTAGCCGACAACTACGAGGATCTCGATCAGGTCGAGCGCCTCTACCGGAGAGTGCGATGACCCGCGCCGTGCCCCGGAAGCCGGCCATCAAAACGCCGGAGATCATCGTTGTTGGTACGTCGATGGGAGGCTTGCACGCACTGCAGGTCATACTCTCGGATCTGCCAGCGGGCTTCTGCGTGCCGATCGTGGTCGTGCAGCACCGACACAAACAGTCTGGCGACGCTCTGGCCGAAGTGCTCAAGAGGAAGGCGAAGAAGCTCTGCATCGTCGACGTCGAGGACCGGCAGCGCATCGAGCCGCGCTGTGTCTATCTTGCGCCGGCTGACTATCACTTGTACGTCGAGAAGGGAGAGTTCAGCCTCTCGACGGATGCTGCCGAATCCTATTCCAGGCCGTCGATCGATGTGCTGTTCGAGTCAGCCGCCGATGCCTACGGCGAGGGGGTGCTGGCAGTGCTTCTGACCGGAGCCAATCAGGATGGAGCGCGGGGATTGAAGGCCATCAAGCGGCGGGGCGGATACATCGTGGTGCAGGATCCGGCGACGGCGGAAGCCCCTGCCATGCCGACTGCCGGCATCGCCGCGGTAGAAGTGGATCAGATCTTGCCTCTGCAACAGATTGGCCAGTTCCTCGCCGATCGGTGCCGGACGGGCGTACCCCAATGAACCAGCCGACTGAGGAAGCGGTCAATATTCTGCTGGTCGATGACCAGGCGAACAATCTCATGGCCCTCGACGCCATGCTCGGCGACATGGGGAATCTGGTGAAAGCCGACTCCGGGCGCAAGGCGCTCAAGAGCCTCCTGGACACCGAGTTCGCGGTCATTCTGCTCGATGTGCAGATGCCGGATCTGGACGGATTCGAGACCGCCAATCTCATTCGCGAGCGCGAGAAGTCGCGCGACACGCCGATCATCTTCCTGACCGCGCTCAGCCGCAGCGAGACCAACGTCTTCAAAGGCTATTCGCTCGGTGCAGTCGACTATCTATTCAAGCCATTCCATCCCGACATCCTTCGCTCGAAGGTCAGCGTCTTCGTCGAGCTCTTCCGAAAGCGGGAGGCCCTGAAGCGTCAGGCTCACGAGCTATCGCGGCTCAGCAGGCAGAACGAGTTGATCCTGAAAGCGGCGGCCGAAGGAGTCTTCGGAGTCGATCTGGCCGGCCACTCGACCTTCGTCAACCCGGCCGCGTCCCGGCTCCTCGGCCATGCGATCGGGATGCTCACCGGCATCGAGATTCACTCCATTCTTCACGGCGGGCCCGACGGCAATCTGACCTGCGACATCACGACCTGCGCGTTGAGCTCGTCTCTGCACGGAGACATCGTCATCGACGATACGGAAAACACCTTCTATCGGTTGGATGGCACCAGCTTTCCGGTCGAATACTCCGCAACGCCGATGTACGACGAGGACGGCGGACCGGTCGGCTCGGTCATCACCTTCCG
>JADGNX010000309.1 GCA_017883265.1 Thermoanaerobaculia bacterium | reverse complement strand
AGTGAGACTCAGTCCGTCGCAGCTCGTTGAAGGACAGGCTGGGGCGTTGAGAGCCGTCGCGCGCGGTGAAAAGGAGTTTCCGCTCTTTTCAACTCAGGGCGACGATGTTTTCGAAGTCGTTGCCGGGAGACAAGATCCGTCGGCGACATTTCGGAATTCGTTGATTCTCGCTGGTTGTGCAGCGTGCCACTCCGCGCCAGGAATCAATTCGGTGCAGAGTCGCAGGCATCTGCTCAAGCCGAAGCGTCGACAGGCTGATCCCGATCCTCCCTATGATGCTCTCTGGTGGGAGAGCGAAAATACAGTGAGCTGGAAGGCGAACCGTTATGACTGGGGTCTGCTCAATGGCTATTGGCAGGCTGGCAAGGCCCGCCGGCAGTAGTTAGGGGCCAGCTCTGACCCCCTTGCGCGGCGAACGCGAATCCGAAACACTACTCCTCATGGCTAAGTCGCCGGAGACCGTTCTGGAAGCGGCGGGGCGGGAGGTGGTGATCACCAATCCCGGCAAGATTTTCTTTCCGCAGACTGGCTACACGAAACTCGACCTGGCGAGGTACTACGCCGCTGTCGCCGATGGCGCCCTCCGAGGAATTACCGGGCGGCCGATGGCGCTCAAGCGCTACGTGAATGGCGCGGAGGGGGAGCCATTCTTTCAGAAGCGGGCGCCCGAGCAGCGTCCCGACTGGATCGAGACGGTGGAGCTGAGCTTCCCATCAGGCCGGACCGCATCCGAGGTGGTGGTGCGCGATGTTGCGCAACTGTTGTGGATCGTGAACCTCGGATGCATCGACCTCAATCCGCACCCGGTGCGCGCGGAGGATCTCGATCATCCCGACGAGCTGCGGGTCGACCTCGATCCCGGTCCGGGCGTCGGCTTCGACCACGTGCGACGCGTGGCCCTTTGCGTCCGCGAGGTGCTGGAGGAGCACGGGTTGCAGGGATGGCCCAAGACCTCGGGCTCGCGCGGGATTCACATCAATGTGCGCATCGAGGCGCGATGGAGCTTCGACCAGGTGCGGCGCGGGGCGCTGGCCATCGCGCGCGAGGTGGAACGGCGCGCCCCCGAGATCGCCACCAGCAAGTGGTGGAAGGAGGAGCGGCACGGCGTCTTTCTCGACTACAACCAGAATGCGAAGGACCGCACCGTGGCGTCGGCCTGGTCGGTGAGGCCGTTGCCGGACGCGCGCGTCTCGATGCCGCTGGAGTGGGACGAAGTGGCTGACTGCGACCCGGCGGCGTTCACGCTCGTGACGGCCCCCGCGCGCTTCGCCGAGCGCGGCGATGCGTCCGCCGGCATCGACGACGCCGCCGGATCGCTCGAGAGTCTCCTCGCCCTTTCCGCAGCACAGGAAGCGGCCGGCCACGGCGACGCCCCCTGGCCGCCGAACTACAGGAAGCAGACGGGCGAGCCGCCGCGCGTTGCACCGTCGCGACGCAAGAGCGGGAGCACTAGTGCGAAAAGGGACGGCAGCGGCGGCCGCAAGTCGACGCAGCCGCTCATCACCGTGGCGAAGGCGGAGCATAAGGAGGAGGCACTCGCCGGTTTGGAGCGTTGGAAGAGGCGGCACCCGGAAGCTGCGGCGATGCTCGAGGTGGACGACATCCTGGTCGACGCCATGCGCGGGCGGTCGACCACATGGACGCGCGTGCGCGTCAACCTGCGCCACGTTCCCGTGGACCAGCGGCCGGCGGAGGAGACGGCCGATCCCGACTACGATCCGTGGCGCGGATACAAGCCTCCGCCTATGTAGCACAGACACTTTCTGTCTATGTAGCACAGACACTTCTGTCTGTGCGGTCAGTGGCCTCCCCTACACACGAAGCACAGACAACTCTTGTCTGCGTGCCACGTGACACGGACCTACTCCGATCCTTACGGGATCCGATCCGCACAGACAGAAGTGTCTGTGCTACAGGCCGAAGACCCGCTCCAGCTCATAAGGCGGCGTCACTTCCAACTGATCGTAGCGGCAGTCCTCGGGACGCTTGTCCGGGCGCCAACGGACGAAGTGCGCGCCGTGCCGGAAGCGCGTTCCCTGCATATGGTCGTAGGCCACTTCGACGACGCGCTCCAGACGCAGCGGCACCCAGCTCAGGTCCTTGCCGCGATTCCACCGGCTGGTGGCGCCGGGGAGGCGCTGCCCTCTGGCGGCCGCTTCGTCCTGCGCTTCGGCCCAGTCGCGCCAGGGGTGATCCTCGAGGGCGCCGGTGCGCAACGGCGCGAGATCCTCGACCAGCTGCTTACGCACTGCGTTGGTGAACGAGGCGGTGACGCCGACGTGGTGAAGGATGCCCTCCTCGTCGTACAGGCCGAGGAGGAGCGAGCCGATCATGGTGCCGGGCCCGTTCTTGTGCCAGCGGAAACCGGCCACGACGCAGTCGGCCGTGCGCGCATGCTTGACCTTGATCATGGTGCGCTCGCCGGCGCGGTAGGGTGCGTTGAGGCGCTTGGCCATGACGCCGTCGAGGCCGGCTCCTTCGAAGCGACGGAACCAATCCTCGGCCAGCGCGCGGTCGCGCGTGGCGGGCGAGAGATGCACACCAGGATGTGCTGCCGTAAGCACCCCTTCGAGCCGTTTGCGGCGTGCCGAGAGAGGCAGCTCGCGCAGATCGTCGTCGCCCAGCGCGAGCAGATCCCAGGCCACGAATGAAGCGGGCGATTGCTCGGCCAGGAGCCTCACCCGCGTCGCGGCTGGATGGATGCGCAGCAGGAGCGCTTCGAAGTCGAGACCGCCGGCGGCGGCGATTACGATCTCACCGTCGAGTACGCAGCGATCGGGGAGCGCGGCGGTCAGTGGTCCGACGAGCTCGGGGAAGTATCGGTTCAGCGGCTTCTCGTCGCGGCTCTGCAGCAGGATCTCCTCGCCGTCACGGAAGACGAGCGTCCGAAAGCCATCCCACTTCGGCTCGAACTGCCACCCCTCGCCGTCCGGCAACCCGGCGGCCGCGGCGGACAACATCGGAGCGAGCGGGGGAGAAAACGGGAGGCCCATGGGGGCATCCTATCCGATGAAGATGTGAGCGAGCAGCCATGCCTTCAGCCGCGGCTTCATTGGCGGGCGCAACGTGCATTCGTCTCCTGGGTGACGAGGAGCGGCCTCGAGTTCCGGCTTACAATGCGGCCGTTAGCGGACGGAGTCATGCTCTCCCTCGTGACTTTGCCAACCGCTCAGTCATCTACTTTTCATGCGAACCCCTCTACCCGCAGCCCTCGTTCTTGCCCTGATCGCGACCTCAGCGGCCACGTCCACCGCCGCGGCCGCTCGCCGTGCGGATCGGGAAGTCATCGAGCATTTGCTCTCTCGCCTGACCTACGGTCCGACGGCCGAGGACCGGCGCCACGTGGAAGAGATCGGCATTCCGGCGTACATCGATGAACAGCTCGACCCTGCGGCGATCGACGACGGCGCATTCGGTAAGCACCTGGCGTCGCTTTCGACTCTGCGTAGCGCGTCGCCCTCCTTGATGGCGACTTTCAATCCGCCGAAAATGCAATACACGCCGTCTCTCCTGCCGGTTCTGCTTTGCACCATGCCCGCTCCTCCGCTGAACATCGTCAAGAAGCCGCCTGCACCGACCGCCGTGATCGTCTCCGAGCTGCAGCAGGCAGCGCTCCTGCGCGCCGTCTACAGCAGCCGCCAGCTCTACGAGCGTCTCGTCAACTTCTGGGAGAACCATTTCAGTATCAATATCAACAAGGAACGGATGTACGTGACCACTTTCGATCGCGACGTGATCCGTCCCTTCGCGCTGGGCAACTTCCGGGCGCTTCTCGGTGCCACCGCGCATTCGCCGGCGATGCTCTTCTACCTCGACAACTGGCAATCCAGCGCTGGAGGCGGAGCCGCTGACGGCCGTCCCCTGCGGGGCGGCGGAAGTGTCAACGAGAACTACGCTCGCGAGCTTCTGGAGCTGCACACGCTCGGCGTCGACGGAGGGTACACGCAGCGCGACGTCGAGGAGGTGGCGCGCTGTTTCACCGGCTGGTCGATCTACAAAGTCGATGAAGCCGGCCTCTTTCTTTTCGATCCGACCCGGCATGACGACGGCGAGAAGAGAGTCCTTGGCCATCGCATTCCGCCGGGAGGCGGCATCGCCGACGGCGAGATGGTGCTCGATATTCTAGCCAAACATCCATCCACCGCCCGATTCATCGCCACCAAGCTCGCCAGAATGTTCCTGTCCGACGAACCGCCGCCCTCGGTCGTAAAACGTGCCGCGGCGGTCTTCCTCAGCTCGAACGGCTCGATCAAAGAGACGGTTCGAGCGATTCTCGAGTCGCGCGAATTCGCATCGCGCGGCAACTACGGCAAGAAAATGAAGTCGCCTTTCGAGTACGCCGCCTCGGCGCTCCGGGCGCTGAATGCCCAAACGGACGGCGGACCGGCGCTGTTCGACTGGATCGCGCGTAT
>JADGNX010000067.1 GCA_017883265.1 Thermoanaerobaculia bacterium | reverse complement strand
CGGCAGATGGACGCGACGGCGATGCTCGACTATTTCGCGCCGCTCAAGAGCTGGCTCGACGAGCAGAACAAGGGAAAGCCTAGCGGCTGGTGAAACCGCATTCTGCTGCCAAACAACTTGGCCAAAACCGACGCACTTCGAGTGAGCGGCCCTTTGGAAGGGTCGCGAGGGGGCCATCGAGTGCGTGCGGGCGAGCACGCAGAGGGCGGAACTAGCCGGCGGCCGGGACGGAGAGCTCGGCCGGAGCGGACAGCTTGAGATTCACCTGAAACCCGAGACGCTCGATTTGCTTGGCAAGGGCGAGGGCTTTGGATTCGTTGCTTCGCTGGTCGAGATGTGCAGCGCCGAGCTCGTGGTAGTCGCGATCGTCGCGAATCATGTGGTAGATCGCGATGATCATGGAATGGGCAATGGCAACAACGGCCCGCTTGTATCCGCGACGCCTGAGTAGCCGGTGGAACTTGGCTTGGAAGTAACTGCCGTCCTGGCGAACCGCCGCCGTGGCGCATTGAACCAGAATGGCTTTCAGAAACGGATTGCCCTTCCGCACTGCGACCTTCTTCCGCTTGCCGGCGCTCTCGTGATTCCCCGGGCAGAGACCAGACCACGCGGCGAAGAACCGATGTTGCTTCCAAGGGCTCATGTCCGCACCGATCTCGCCGAGGATCTCGATGGCAGCCACGTGGTTGATGCCCGGTATCTGATCGAGCCTGCTGATCAGGTGTGCGTAGGGGCCGATCATCGTCTCGATCTCCTTTTCAATGGCCTCGCGCCTGGTCTCGAGTTCCCCGTGCATCTTGAGCTGATGCGCGAGCAGTTGCGCGTCGTGAACCGAGAATGAGCCCTCCAGGGAAAGCTCGATCTCTTCGCGCTTACTCTTGAGACTTCCTTTCGCCAGCCCAGCCAGCTTCACCGGATCCGTCTTGTGCTGAGCGAGCTGCGCCAGGATCGCGCGGCCCGTGGCACCGAATACGTCCGAAACCACTGAGCCGATCTTCACCCCGCTGGCTTCGAGCACTTTCTGAGCCCGGTTCTCAACCCGCGAGATCATCTCCACCGTCTTCCGCCGCATTCGCGTGTGGTCCCGCAGATCGCGTATCTGCTCGGCCGGCACGAAGCTCGATTGCAGCAAACCATGCCGCAGTAGCCGTGCTAGCCACGACGCATCCTCGGGGTCCGTCTTCCGGCCCGGTACGTTCTTCACATGTTGCGCATTCGCCACCAGAATCTCGAGATATCCCTCCAGAATCTCGTACACCGGCTTCCAGTACTCACCCGTTGCCTCCATCGCCACGTGCGTGACCCCTTGCTCGAGCAACCAGTCCCGCATCGCAACCACATCACGATGGAATGTCGAGAACCGCTTGATCGTCTTGGCCACCGATCGCCCATCGGTAGTCATCACGCAAACCGTCACCGACTTCTTGTGCACATCCAACCCTGCTCCTCGTTCTACCAAGACCTCCATGAACTTCCTCCTCATGAAAAGTCTTGAAGTCGCGTACGCCGCCGGTTGTGTTCGAGATTCTGCTGCACGTGCTTCCACCCACTCTGGCGTGGAGCGACAAACGGTGGTACCTATATGCGGCGCGGGTCAGCCTGCCTTGCGGGGTCTAACCTCCACAGAAAAATCGACCTCTACGCGGCTTCAAGCACCCGTAGTGGTACGACAGGCTGGCCCGCGCTTGCAACCCGTTTGGTCAACGGTGGTCGTCCTCAGCCGGTGAGGCCTGCCTTCTGCTTTCTCTTCTGCTACCCTGCGGCGTTTGATGGATTCGCGGATTGGAGCATCGTCTATGCATGAGCAGTTGATTGCCCGGATCGCCTCGCACGAGGCTCGGGTTGGTGTTATCGGACTCGGATATGTCGGACTGCCGCTGGCGCTCCTTTTCGCGGAGAGCGGCTTTCGCGTCATCGGCTTCGATGTCGATCCTCAGAAGATCGAGAAGCTGGCCCGCGGAGAGTCGTACATCCGGCATATCGGCCCGGAGCGCGTTGCCGCGGCCTTCATCGGTGGAAAGATCGAGGGCACCGCCGATTTCGGCCGGCTTCCGGATTGCGATGCCATCATCATCTGCGTCCCGACCCCGCTCGGCGAACATCGCGAGCCTGATCTGCGCTACATACGCGTCACCGCGGAGACGATCGCGCAACACCTGCGCAAGGGTCAGCTCGTAGTTCTGGAATCGACGACTTACCCCGGGACCACGCGCGAAGAGTTGCTCGGACGCTTCGAGTCGCGCGGGTTTCACTGCGGCAGCGACTTGTTCCTGGCGTTCTCGCCAGAGCGGGAAGACCCTGGCAACGAGCGCTTCAACACCAAGACCATTCCCAAGGTAGTCGGCGGCATCGACCCAGCCTCGCTCGACGTTGCGGTGGCCCTCTATGCGGCGGCCATCGATCACATCGTCCCGGTCTCATCGGCTGAGGTGGCTGAATCGGGGAAGCTTTTGGAGAACATCTTCCGCTCGGTGAATATCGCGCTGGTCAACGAGCTGAAGGTGGTGTTTGACCGGATGGGCATCAACGTCTGGGAGGTCATCGAAGCGGCGAAGACCAAGCCGTTTGGCTTCATGCCGTTCTATCCCGGGCCGGGACTCGGCGGGCACTGCATTCCGCTCGACCCGTTCTACCTCTCCTGGAAGGCGGCCGAGCATGGGGTCTGGGCACGCTTCATCGAGCTGGCCGGGGAGATCAACGCCTCCATGCCGCGCTACGTCGTCGACAGGACGGCCGATGCTCTCAACGACGCCAGCAAGAGCCTTCGCGGTGCCAACGTCCTGGTGCTGGGACTCTCCTACAAGGCGGACATCGACGACGATCGTGAGTCGCCATCCTTCGAGATCATCGAGCTGCTGCAGGAGAGAGGCGCCGCGGTGGCCTACTGCGATCCCTTCATCCCCTTCGCCCGCCGCGGCCGCAAGCACGACCTCGGGCTGACCTCAGTGGCCTGCGATGCCGAGACCTTCGGGCGGTACGATGCCCTGGTCGTCTCGACCGCACACTCCGCATTCAAGGATCCGTCGTTGTATGCGCAATCGAAGATCGTCGTCGATACGCGCAATGTCGTCCGCGCTGAGGCCATCGGACAGGGGCGGTTGTACCGAGCATGATTCTGGTTACCGGGGCAGCGGGATTCATCGGGTCGCACGTCGCTCTGCGTCTGCTGGAGCGAGGGGACGAGGTCGTCGGCGTCGACAATCTGAATGACTACTACGACCCGGCGCTCAAGGTGGCGCGGCTCGAGCGGCTTCAGAAGTACCCAGCCTTCCGCTTCGAGAAGCTCGATATCGCCGATCGTCAGGCCATGGCCGCCCTTTTCGCAAGCAGCCGGCCGGTCCGCGTCGTCCACCTGGCCGCGCAGGCCGGCGTTCGGTATTCGCTGACCCACCCCCACGCCTACGTGGAGACGAACCTCGACGGCTTCGTCAACGTTCTCGAGGGCTGCCGCCACAACCCGGTCGAGCATCTCGTCTACGCCTCGTCGAGCTCCGTCTACGGCACGAACGGCCGCCAGCCGTTCTCCGAGCACGACAACATCGACCATCCGATCTCGCTCTACGCCGCTTCCAAGAAGGCCAACGAGCTGATGGCGCACACCTATTCGTCGCTCTTCAGCCTGCCGACGACCGGCCTCCGTTTCTTCACGGTCTATGGCCCGTGGGGCCGGCCGGATATGGCGCTCTTCCTCTTCACCAGAGGCATCCTGGCCGGCACGCCGATCCCTGTCTTCAACCAGGGGAAGATGATTCGGGACTTCACCTATGTCGATGACATCGTCGAAGGCGTCCTCCGCGTCCTCGATCGAGCTCCGGCGGGAAATCCGGCATGGGACCCGATGCGTCCCGACCCGGCCACCAGCAAGGCACCCTACCGGGTCTTCAACATCGGCAACGGCAGGCCGGTGCCTCTACTGGAGTACATCGCCGTCCTCGAGCGCTGCCTCGGCCGGAAGGCTGAGCTCCAGATGCTGCCGATGCAGCCAGGCGACGTGATCTCCACGATGGCGGACGTGACCGAGCTGGAGAAGGCGACCGGCTACCGGCCGACGACGACCGTCGAGGTGGGGATCGCACGGTTCGTCGAGTGGTACCGGTCGTTCTACGGCGTCGGGTAAACCAGAAACCAGAAACCAGAACGGCCTCTTCTGGTTTCTGGTTTCTGGTTTCCACTATGGTGCCCGCTCACGTGCTTCCGGCACTTCGTGTGCTAACGTAACTCGACATGACTGTTCCCGATCAGGCCGTGCAGAAGGGGGTCGCGTATTCGCTCAATGATCTGCTCATCTACATGGCCGGGCAGAAGGCGTCGGACCTCCATCTCAAGCCGATGCGGCCGCCGCTTTTGCGCATCAACGGAAAGCTGATCCCAGTCAACGGAGAGCCGCTCAAGCCGACGGACCTCGAGCGGATGCTGCTGCCGATCCTCAATCATGCCCAGAAGGAGAAGTTCGAGCTGGTTCAGTCGGTCGACTTCGGCTACGGCGTTCCCGGAGTAGCCCGCTTTCGCGGCAACGTCTATCTCCAGCGCGGCACCGTCGGCGCTGTCTTCCGGCGCGTTCCGATTCAGATCCTGGACATCGAGGCCCTCGAGCTGCCGCAGGCCGTCCGCGACATGACGCAGATTCCCGACGGTCTGGTCCTGGTCACCGGTCCGACAGGCTCCGGAAAATCGACCACTCTGGCGGCGATGATCTCGGAGATCGCGGCACACGAGCCAATGCACATCGTGACCATCGAGGATCCCATCGAGTTTCTCTTCATTGACAAGTCCTCGGCCATCTCGCAGCGCGAGGTCGGCACCGACACGCCGAGCTTCCGCGAAGCGCTGCGCAATGCCATGCGCCAGGATCCGGACGTCATCATGGTGGGGGAGATGCGCGACGTGGAGACGATGCAGACCGTCCTCACCGCCGCCGAGACCGGCCACCTGGTCTTCTCTACCCTGCACACGAACAACGCCGCTCAGACCATCGACCGGATCATCGACGCCTTTCCCGCGGAGCAGCATAAGCAGATCCGGGCGCAACTGGCGCTGGTCTTTCGCGGAATCATCTCGCTGAAGCTGGTCAAGACCACGGACGGAAAGCTGACCGCGGCCGTGGAGATCCTCAAGAATTCGCCGAAGATCGCCAAGTTGATCGAGGATGGCCTGACCAGGGACATTCTCGAAGAGATGGAAGGGTCGGTCGGCTACTACCGGATGCAGTCGATGAATCAGTCGTTGATCGCTCTGCTGGTCCACCAGAAGATCACCTACAAAGACGCTCGGGAACTGGCCAGCGATCCGGACGACCTTTCGCTCAAGATCCGCAAGCTGTTTCCGGCGCTCGAGGAACGCGTTCGTCAGGGAGGAGAGATGTCGCCGAGTTACTCCGATTTTTCCCAGATCACCGAGCTGATGGACATCAAGCGCCTTTACGAGGAGCAGGAGTCTCAGTTCCGCCAACGCATGCTGGAGAAGGAAGAGGAGATCGACACGCTCCGACACGACCTCGAGTATCGGAACCGCATGCTGGCGGATCGGACCACGACCTCGCAGCAGAAAGACGAAGAGATCGCACGGGTCAAGGTGGAAGCTGACCGGATGCGGGCCGATGGGCAGGCGAAGATCGCCCAGCTCCAGGAGAGAATCAAAGAGCTGAACCAGAAACTCATGGCGGCCTCCGGTCCAGCCCCTGTCCCGAAGAAGTGACCAGAACGTCAATAGTTCACGCCGTGTGGGCGCACGCGTCCAGCGTGCAACCACGCCGAAGGCGTTACCGGTCTTCATCTACGGGACCGACATCATGACGACGCCGGAGGCGTGTCGTAGATCAGCCGGTGGCAAGCGCCCGAAGGGCGCGCTGCCACCGGACCACAACAGTCAACAATGACCCACCCCGGCAGGGGTGGCGGAGGAGCGGAAACCGCCGGCACGCCCTCCGGGGTGCACACACATATGGGGGCTCGGTTACCGGTGGCTGATTTGCGGCACGCCTCCCGGCGTGCTGCACAGACAGAAGTGTCTGTGCTACAGCGACGAGGGCGCCAAACTCCAGGGCACGCCTCCCGGCGTGCTCTTACTGCCCTTTCCGATGTTCCACCCTGACCTTCGTGTGGATCCCGCCTCGCACGAAGAAGTCGCCCTCCACTTCGATGAAGCGGGGGTCGATGGCTTCGATGAGGTCGGTGGCGATCCGATTGGTCACCGCTTCGTGGAAAGCGCCCTCGTCGCGGTACGACCAGAAGTAGAGCTTGAGCGACTTGAGCTCCACGCATCGCTGGTCCGGCACGTAGCGGATGCGGATGGTTGCGAAGTCCGGCTGTCCGGTCATCGGACAGAGGCAGGTGAACTCCGGCGCCTCGAACGAGATCTCGTAGTCGCGCTCGGGGTTCGGATTGGGGAAGGTCTCGAGTTTTCTGGAAGGTTTCGTCGACATCGACGGAGCCAAACAGCGGGCGGAGGACGGTTTATTCGATCCTGCGCCGGGCCCGATTGGCGGGGAGCGTCGCGCCGCCGTCGCATCGCGCATCGCGGTCTCCCGCCGGCGGGCTGCACGAGGTTCCTGCGGTCCCCCCCGGCCTGGGTGATAATGCGCCGCATGAATGAGGCCGTCACGACTACGAATCTTCCCCTTCCACTCGTACGCCGTGGAAAAGTCCGCGATGTTTATGACCTGGGCCAGAGCCTGCTCTTCGTGGCCACCGATCGCATCTCGGCTTTCGACGTCGTTCTCGCTCCAGGCGTTCCGGACAAGGGGAAGATCCTGAATCAGATCTCCAACTTCTGGTTTCGGCACTTCGACGACGTCGAGAATCACGTGCTGAATGACGACTTTGCGACCTTTCCGCCTGAGGTGCAGAAATTCGATGCCTTGCGCGGCCGCACCATCATCGTCCGCAAATGCGAGGTCGTGCCGGTGGAGTGCGTCGCGCGCGGCTATCTGATCGGCTCCGGCCTCAAGGAGTACAACGAAAGCGGGGCCGTCTGCGGGATCAGGCTGGAGAAGGGACTGCGGCCCGCGAGCCGGCTTTCGGAGCCGATTTTCACGCCGGCCACCAAAGAGGAGAGCGGTCACGACGAGAACATCTCGCTCGAGCGGATGGCCTCGATCGTCGGGCGAGAGCTGGCCGGCACCCTTCGAGACCTCACCCTCTCCATCTACCAGCGCGCCGCGATCTACGCTGAATCACGCGGCATCATCATCGCCGACACGAAGTTCGAGTTCGGTATCGCCGACGGTCGCATCGTCTGGATCGACGAGGCACTGACCCCCGACTCCTCCCGCTTCTGGCCCGCTGATCAGTACGCCGTCGGCAGCAATCCTCCGTCCTACGACAAGCAGTTCGTGCGGGACTGGCTGGAAACGACCGGCTGGAACAAGGAGCCGCCGTCGCCGTCACTGCCGCCCGACGTGGTCCGCAGGACGCGCGAAAAATATCTCGAAGCCTTTCGCCGCCTCACAGGCAGCGAAGCCGACCTGGACTGACCGGCCGCTGGTTCCTGGTTCTACCCGTCGCATTCCAAACCAGAAACCAGAAACCAGAAACCAGAAGAGCCCGTTCTGGTTTCTGGTTTCTGGTTTCTGGTTTGTGGTTTGCCTCACCCCAGCCGCTCGACAACGTCGCCGATGACCAGCGCCGCGTAGCGCTCGTGGGTCCGGAAGGGGCCGAGAGGTACGGCTCCTGCGCTGCTGTCGCAGAGGCGATTGTAGAGCTCCATGACCGAATCCTTCTTCCGCTCGATCGACTCCTCGGTCAGCGGGCCGCGGATCGAGAGAAGGCGGCGAAGGTCCTCTTTAGGGAGGCGCAGAGGCTGACGCAGGTCGTCCGACACAGGATTCCACTGGCCGATGAGCACCTCGTCGTCCGACAGGGCGTCGGGATTGAAACAGAGCACGATCTCCGCCGGCGGAGCGCGCTCCAGAGTCTGTTCGTGGCGAGCCCGCGCAACCTTCGGAAGAGTCTCCTCGAGGTGATAGTCCTGACGCAGCAGGGCGGTGAACGAGTCGGTCGTTTCGATGGGAATCGCTTCGACCTCCGCGCTGGTCAGAGGCACCAGTTCGGCGACTTCGATCTGTTCGAGACCTTTGAGGGAGACCATCCCGATGAGACGTGCGCCAATGTAGTCCACCCCCTCGATGGTGGGGGAGAAACCGATGAATGTGCCGAATGTGGCTCGAAGCCGATACAGCCGCTGCTCCTGTGCGGTCAGCTCTCCCGACAGCTCCTGCAGAAGCTGGAAGGAGGCCACCACGCCTTCGTTGACCAGATGGCCATTGGCGTTTACATAGGCGTAGAACTCGCGCCGGTGCATGGCGTGGTCGACCATGTCGACGCCACGCGCCAGGGGAGCGAAGAACTGCTGAACTTTCTTCTGCTCGTAGCCGTGCGCGATGAGGAAGCCCTTGATCTCGTCGATCTCCTTGTTGGCCTTGCCGGTCGTCAGGCGCGAGAGCTCGACGATTCCCGGACCGTAAAACTCCATGATCCGATCGCCCTCGCGGGTTCCTTTCATCGGCAGAAGGCGGTAGTAGCCATAATTGAGCGCCACGCGCAGCCCTTTGTTGAAGGCGAACCCCTTCTTCCGCATCTCGGTGTAGAGCCGCTGGATCTCGATGGCCCCGCGGATCAGGCGCAGGGAGCGGCGGGTGGTGTAGAAGGCGCCGTCTCCGAGGAACTTCTCGAACTGCAGGCGGTGGCGGTCGGCGATGGTCTCCACTTTGTGCTGAAAGAGAAGCATCTGACGGTAGGAGCTGACCTCGCCCTTCCGTCCTCCCCGGGCGATGTTGCCGAGGGTCTCGGAAAAGGCGGAGATGTCATACATGAGCCCGAAGCGGTAGACCATCGGATCGACCACGCCTGGGCGTCCGAAATCCATCGGACGGGTGGAGCGGGAGTAGCTGTTCGAGCTGCGGCGGTCCAAAGTGAGGATCTCGCCGCTCGGAGTTGTGGACATCCAGACGATGGCCTTGCGCAGCTGATTGAGAATTGCGAACTCGCGCAGTCGGCGCGACTGCAGCTGGAGTTGCTCCCATTCGTCGCGGCTGACAGCGCCCTGGGCGGCGGGATAATCGAAGAGAAAATTCTGAAACGCCGGATCGAGCAAGAGACCGATCGTGATGCCCTGCTCGGGACTGATGCCGAAAAGCGACATGGCTCCGCGGAAAGCCCTTTCCCTGGTCAGCAGATCCGACGCCACGGTTCGCAGCCGTTCGATCGAATCGCGGAAAGCCTGGTAATCGCGGCGCAGGTATCCGGTTACGAACGAGCGTAACTCCCTCAAATCGGGTCCTACAAATTCCTCGGTCAGGATCAGAACGTTGTCCTGAAGCAGTCGGAAGAAGTGAAGGCCTCGTTGTTCCTCGCCATCGAGAGTGCCGGTCACACGCGCCGCCAGTTGCGACATCTGCTCCCGCGTCTCGGTGCACCACTTGCTGAACATGCGGTACTTGACGGCATCGCCGTGAGTCCGCCCGGTCTGAGGATCGAGCGCGTTGATCCGTTTGGGGATCGAGCAGAAGTGCCGGGCCAGGTCGGTCGAGTGCGCCAGCCAGAAGACGGCGTGGTAGTCGGACAGGAGGTTCGACAGGAGAGCGTTTTCCGCCGCCCGCATCAGTTGGGCTACGTAGGTGGCAAAGGCTTGCTGCGCTTTCTCCCGCGGCTCCTCGCGATCGACCTGCCAGGCCGTTTCCTCCGTGATCCATCGATCGAGCCGGCTTTCCAGCTCCTTGAGGAGCGTGCTCTCGCCGACAGGGAAGCCGAGAATTGGCGGCTGGCTCTCGTCGAGCTGGAAGATCTTGTAGGGGACCGGCAGAACCCGATCCAGCCGTGGGAAGAGCTCGTCCAATGAGTGCTCGAGCGCCGATGGCAACAAGAAAGGATCTGGCCTGGCCGCGAGATGCTCGAGGATCACATTTGCCATGACGGAAGAGCGAGTATTAGGCCTGCTATCGGAAGCGTCAAGTAAGGCTGCCGCTACGGCCGCTGTAGCACAGACAGA
Organism: Thermoanaerobaculia bacterium; assembly: GCA_017883265.1. GTDB lineage: Bacteria > Acidobacteriota > Thermoanaerobaculia > Gp7-AA8 > Gp7-AA8 > JADGNX01. The sequence goes on along the minus strand of JADGNX010000067.1, from coordinate 3,463 downwards.
AGTGTCTGTGCTACTCGAGCGCCGTCGGCGCCTTCCGCCCGAACGCGCTTCGGAGCGCCGACCTCGCCGCCCAGTAGCCCGACATGCCGTGTACGCCGCCGCCCGGTGGAGTTGCGCTCGAACAGATGAAGAGCCGTCTGTTCGGAGTGGTGTAGGGATTCCAGCGGGCCACGGGTCGAGCCAGGAACTGACCGAGATCGTTGGCGCCGCCGCCGATGTCGCCTCCGATCATGTTCGGATTGTGCCCTTCGAGCTGCACGGCATTCATCGTATGGCGTCCCAGGATCTGCTGCCTGAATCCGGGGGCAAACCGTTCGATCTGCTCTTCGATGGCATCGGTCATGTCGACCGAAGACCCGTGCGGCACATGGCAGTAGGCCCACGCTGTCTGCTTTCCGGCGGGCGCCCGCGTCTCATCGAAGAGACTCTGCTGGGCGACGAGAACGAACGGCCTTTCGGGATGCCTGCCGTTCCACACATCCGACTCTCCACGGGCTATCTCCTCGATCGTCGGTCCGAGATGGACCGTTGCCGAGCGAAGGCATTCCGCGGCGCGCCATGGAATCGGGCCGTCAAGCGCGAAATCGATCTTGAAAACGCCCGGCCCATATCGATACCGAAGCAGCTGTCGCCGGTAGCGCCCGGGAAGTGAGTCACCGGCGATCGCGACGATCTGACGGGGAGTGAGGTCGAAGAGAACCACGCGGGACCGAGGCAGCTGGGCGAGCGATCGGACCGGCTCACCGGTGCGGATCGATCCACCGAGCTGGCGAAGGTAGCCGGCCAGTGCATCGACGATGGACTGGGAGCCGCGGCGGGCGCACGGCCAGCCGGCCGCGTGTGCCGTAGCCGCCAGAACGATTCCGAACGAGGCAGTGGCCAGGCGATCGAGCGGCACCATGGAGTGCGCCGCGCAGCCGGCGAATACCGCTCGCGCCTTCGCTCCCCGAAAGTGAGACCTGGTTACCCGATCGCAGGACTGGAGACCGGTCAGTCCGAAGCGCGCCATCAGCATCGGGTGCGCCGGAACTCGGATCGGCTTGAGAATCTCCCTGAAAAAGATGTCCTTCTCATCGACATACCGCTCGATCAGCCGGCGCCAGGCGCCTTCATCGGGTGACATCGTTCGCGCGCTCGCCTCGATGTCCCGGCCGAGCGTGGCGGCCGTTCCGTCCTCGAAGGGATGGGCCAGGGCCTGTGGAGGATCGATCCATTCCAGTCCGTGCTCGGCAAGTGGGAGGGTGGCGAAGTAGGGGGAGAGAATGGCAGTCGGATGGATTGCCGAGCAGATGTCGTGATGGAACCCTGGAAGAGTGAGCTCGGCTGTGCGAGAGCCGCCGCCGATGGTAGCGCCTCCCTCGATGACGACGACGGACAGCCCTGCCCGCGCAAGCTCGATCGCCGCGCTCAGACCGTTTGGCCCGGCACCGACGACGACTGCATCAACTCGCTCGGCGGCCATTGCTTGTGTTGTACGCTATAACCTGCCATCCGAAAGAGGATCGCTGCTGGGACAGCTTGGCGACCTGAGTCACCGCGGACGTGCCAGGGTGGTGGTAAGCGATCACGAGACGTAGTTCTTTCCCTGGTTTACCCAACAATGCCAACCATATCCGAATCAAGATCCGAATCAAGTGCGCGAAATCTGCGTACCGCCGAGCGGTTCCTCGTATCGCCCCCGATCGAGGCCCGTTTCGGCGGGATTGATATCGCCATCAACGACCTCTCCATCCGTGGCGCGCGCTTCACGCATGCCGTGCCGATCGAGTCCGGCTCCAAGGCAGAGCTGCGCCTGGTTTCGGAGGAGCGTGCGCTCACCCTCGAAGCGCTGGTGATCTGGACCCAGAGCGATCGAGACGCCGGCGTCTTCGTCAGCGGCGTGCGGATCTACGGGGGGGACGAGCGCACCGCAGCTCTGCTCGAGCAACTCCAGCTGAGCGGACGAATCACTCGGATCGAGGAGCTCCGCTCGGCCGACCGGTTCCTTCTCACTCCGCCTCTCCCGGGTGAGCTCGGACTTCGTTCGGTCTCCATCTCGGACCTCTCGGCCCGCGGTGCCCGTGTGGAGATCGATTCGGATGTCCCCCGCGGTTCCGAGGATCTGCTTCGCTTCGAGCTCCCGGCCACCGCATTGACCGTTGAGATCAAAGCGACCGGCGTCTGGTCGCATGTGAAGTCGATCGGATCGACGGACCGCCTACGCTACGCGGCGGGGCTCTCCATCTCGGAGAGGCCGGAGATGATGCGGCTGGCTATCGGGCGCCTGTGCGAGTTGAACCGCGCCAGCCTCGACACGCGCTCCCTCGCGCTGAAACTGAAGATTCTGCGCGCCCGCGCCCGCCAGGATGCTGCAGGCATCGTCCGCCCGGATCCATCCGGGATTCCCCCCGAACAGTTTCTTCTTATCCAGGGGGTGCGCGAAGAGCTGCGGCTGAATCCGGAAGAGGCAATTTTCTGGTACCGGAAAGCGAGGTTCGACATCGCGGACCCGGTGACACGCAATCTGGCGCTCCCCATCGCCGACCATCCCGACGCGCTGGCGGTGTGGGAGTACCTCGATCGCAGCGTCGATCCGACGATCATCGGCCGCTCGTTCCGGCTCGGCGACGCCTGAAGACGCCAAGCCGCCCAGACCAGGGTGGCGTCCCAGTGAGCCGTATGCCAACCACGACACTGTGAAGCCATGCTGCGGACCCTTTTCTTCGCGCTGCTGCCCCTGGCCTTGCTGGGCGACGCACGGATGTTTCTCTTCATCCTGAATCGCGTCGTCTTTGGGGGGCACAAGGAAGAGCGCAATCCTCTGAACTTTCTGATCTGGGCGCTTCCGCCGATCCTGATCGGACTGACCTCGCTCTTCTGGTTTCTCGGGCGATGGATCGATCTTCTGCTGGCCAACCCCTTGGTCAGCCGTTTCACGCCGGAACGGGTCGAGGAGTTGATGACCACTCAGCGGCTGGCGCACGCCGGCGCCATCTGGCTGCTCATCGCTGCCGCCGTCGGGCTGTACTGGGTCCTCGATCGCATCCGCATCAACTGGCTCATCGACCCGCGCGTGCCGGGCACTCGCACCCTGCCGCCCGAGCTCATCGTGATGCGCAAGGCCCATGTCCCGTTTGCCTGGCTGCGAAGGCTCGGTGCGCACAATGACATCTACGACCTGGAAGTAACCCGTCACGAGATCGCCGTTCGCAACCTGCCGCCGGCGTTCGAAGGCTATCGGATCGCATTTCTGACCGATACCCATGTCGCCTCGTTCATGCGGCGCGGCTTCTACCGCGAGTGCGTGGCCCAGGTCGCGGGCTTTGATCCCGACCTGGTCCTGCTCGGCGGCGATTTCGTCACGTGGGAGCGACACATCCCTTTGATGGCCGAGCTGCTTCTGCCCGGTCTCGCCGCACCAGACGGGGTGTACGCAGTCCTCGGAAATCACGACTACTGGGCCAGTGCCGACGGAGTCATCGCT
>JADGNX010000308.1 GCA_017883265.1 Thermoanaerobaculia bacterium | reverse complement strand
CCAGGCGGATGGGGGTGGTGCCGCGTCACATCGAAGTCGCGGACTCCGAGCGAGAAGAGCATCTCATCCCAGTCCCACGGAGTGCGTGCCACTGCCAGGAATCGCGAGAACGCTGTTGCCACCGCCGCGGTCCAGACGACGGCTCGATCACGCGGCGCAAGAAACGCGGGCGCCTCGCTGAGCGTGCGGCGCAAGCCGGCGCCGGCATCAGGCAATGCGGTCATCGCCTCGATGGTATCTCCGCTGGCCCTGAGAGCTCCAAGAGCTCGAGTCCGAGATCGCGGGAGTGGTCTGACAGATGCTGCCTGCGCGGATTGATGGCCTGGCCGCCCACCGGAAGAACCGAGATCTCGAAGTAGCGCTGGCGCGCAATGTTCCAGATCCGGCCATGCGCACGGCTGAAGATGACTGCGCGAGGAGAGCTGCTCGTTCCCTCCACCGCGTAATAGCCGCCCTCGGGCGACCGCGTCCGAGGTATTTCGACCTGGGAGCGGACTCGTTGCCGCGGGTAATCTGCCAGGAAGTAGTCTCCGAACGGCTCGAGGCTCTCGTGAAGGTAGAGCGGCGCGCGGCGCGGCACGACCTGTTGCCGGATCCACTGCATGCTGCTCGCTGGAGGCGATGCGGTCGTCCTGGCCACGCGGAGTGCAGGCAGGGTCCACCAGAGAGAACGGCCGGCCAGGATCGCTACCACACCTCCGGCCACAACCGCAGAAAGGCGCCGATCGAACCGGCCCAGCGCGGACGTGAGAACAAGCAGGCCATCGACGGAGAGAGCGGCATACAGCGGCATGTAGGCGATGGCGTAGCGCGTGGCTGCATTCAGGTCGAGCATCAACCAGGTAAAGAGCGCGGTGGGCGCGAACATGGCCGTCAGCGTCCACACTTCGATCCGCCTCGTGAAGACCGAGACCAGGAGAGAGACCAGGGCCAGTGCGGCAACCAGGTTGCGCTGAGGTCCGCCGCCGATCGGCTGGATCATGAAGTGAACGAAGAGCAGCGGAAGCGCCGGACGAGCCGGATTCTGGTACGAGTCGACGCGGCTCACCCAGACGCTCGTGGCATGCAGGGCATTGAAGAATTCCGGCAAGGATGTCGAGGCCAGCGCGGCGCCTCCATAACTGGCCACGACGATTGCAGAACAGAGCGCCCAGCCCGCGATCATGAGTCGACCCGATCTACGGGCCGCAAACCGGGATGCCACCAGCAGCGGCACGATCCCGATCATGAGGCTCTGTGGTCGGAATCCAAGCGCCACGCCGAGAAGAGCGGCTCCGGCGATGAAGAGGCGGGGCTGGCGACAGCTGCGGACGAGCACCGCGGAAGCAGCGAGAACGAGGAGCGACGCCGGAACGTCGCTGAACGCGGTGCCGCCGTGGTACCAGACGGTCGGGACGAACGAGAGGAGCGTGGCGCCGCCGAGCGCTCCTGCGAATGCGAATCGAAGCTCCCGCAGCAGAGCGTATAAGGCGGGAAACAGGAACAGCGCAGCGACGAAGACGACGGCCTGGAGGCTGCGGAAGTCCGAGCTCATCACGTGCCGGAGCAGCTTTGCCGAGCCGACGAAGAGCGGATAGCCGGGAGGGTGCGGATGATGCAGAGCGACGTCGTAGCTCCGCACTGCGGAGCAGAACTGCGCCTCATCCCAATCCCACAGTGTTTGCGACAAGGAAAGGAATCGGCTGAATCCGACCAGGAGTCCGACCACGACGAGGAGGCCTTTCTCGACGCCCGTCAATGGCGACGGGGGCGACTGCAGGAGCGCCTTGTATTCGGCGAGGGTCATCGGTCTGGCTATCGCGGAATCGCGGACCACGTCAACGAGTGCAGCTGGAGCCCGAGATCGCGCGCATCGTCCAGGATGTGCTCCTGCTGGGGATTGATGATACGGTCCGTCGTGATCTCGACCTCGTTGAACGCGCCGGGCTTCGGCGTGACGTCGATGACCCGGCTCACCGACTCGCGGGAAATCAGGAGCCGGTCGACGACTACTCCGTTGAAGCGTATCTGCATCGTGGCCCGCCCGATGAGCTCGCTGGGCGGTGACAAGGCCAGAGTCAGGCGGGCCCGCCCCTCGATCGGCTGCAACAGGATCACCCCTCGCCGCCCCATCCACCGCCATGCACTGACCTGATCGTCCTCCGGCCCGTACCATCCGGCGGCGAAGACTCCGAGGTCCGAAGCAGGCAGGACCGAGACCTCGAAGTATCGCTGCCGGACCAGCTCCCAGATCCTTCCTCGAGGCCGCACGAAATTTCGTGCTCTCGGCGAAAGAGTCCGCCCCTCGGTCACACACCAGACGGACTCGGCATCAGGCACGAGGGGAGGATGCTGCGGATCGAGGAGCGACAGCCTCCGGGATGTGAGATCGCCGATCGCGAAGGGTGCCATGTTCTCCGCAGCGAGCACCCTAGCCCCATTCCCAGTGTGGGACTCGATCCAGAGCATGGCCGCTTCGGTCGGGGCAGCACTCCGGACTTCGCGCAGTGCCGGCAGTGTCCATACGACGTAGTCGGTTGTCACGGCGATCATCATGACGGCCTGCAGCACGGCGGGAAGACCATGGCGCCATCGGGCGAACATCCGGCCGACTGCACCCGCCCCCTCGGCTGCCAGCAGGGCGTGAAGAGCGACGTATGCCACCGAGTAGCGCGCGACACTCCAGCGGTCGAGCAGCAGCCACGAAAGCGCGATGAACGGAACGAACGTCAGAAGAGCGAGCAGCACCCCCGCGTTCCTGCGAACCACAGACGCTCCGATGCCGATGAGCGCGAGCACGAAAACAACGATGTCGATGCGTCTGGCGCGCATCGGACGCACAAAGAATTCTCCCCAGAGCTTACCGAGGGGGGCCCGCTCCGGATTGAGATACGAGTCGACAGTCCTCACCCACTTGCTCACTCCGGCGCAAGCGTTGAGAAAGCCGAAGGGAGGATCGGAGGAAGCCCATGCCGCTCCGCCGTAACTGACAGCGATGACCGATCCACCGATGAGGCAGGCCAGCGCCAGATCTCGAAAGCGCCCTTTCACGCTGCGGGAAGCGGGATCTGTGAAGCGCGCGATTGTGGCCGTGAGGGCGGGAGCGCAGCCGATCAGAAGGCTCTGGGTACGGAATCCGGTAGCCACTCCTAGCAGGAAGGCTCCAACGAGATAGTCGCGCCGGCTCCGCGACCCGCGCAAGAGGAAGATACACGCCGCAATGGCCACGGCGGTCGCGGAGATATCGCTGAATGCCGTTCCGCCGTAGAACCAGACGTTCGGAAAGAATGAGAAGAGGAGCGCAGCCAGGATGGCCGTGCCGAAGGACAACCGCAGCTCGCGGGCCAGCGCTGCGACGAGTGGAAAGAGCGCGATGGCTCCGATGAGGGTGACGAGTTGCAGGGCCCTGAAATCGGATGCCGTCAGAAAGCGGACCATTCTCGCGGCGGCGATAAAAAGGGGGAAACCGGGCGGATGGGGATGATGAAGGGCTACGTCAAACTCCCTCACGCCCATCGCAAATTGCACTTCGTCCCAGTCCCATAACGTTGCGGAGCGGGCCAGGAGACGGCTGAGCGCGACGACCACGGCCGCACACCAGAGAACCGCGCGCTGACGGGGTGACAGCGGATCGGGGGCGGAGCGCAGCTTCGCCAGAAACCCGGGAGTCGAAAAGCGGGTAGAGAGCCCGCCTGCTCGTGGTCCGGCGCTCACCTCAGCGGCATCTTCCTCCCTCTCGTGGTCGCCATTCATCCTTCATTCCGCGGCACCATTCTCGCAAACCCCGCTGCATCATGCCCGAGAAACCCGTCCGTCGTCGATGGCAGCTCGAGCACGACGGCATTCGTCGCGAAGGGACGAAACAGACCGGGTTCACATTCCTGACGGCCGATGGCAAGAGTGTCAAGGACGCCAGAACCCTCTCCCGTATCCAGCGCCTTCGTATTCCGCCGGCGTGGAAGGAAGTCCGCGTGGCTCGTGGCGACGGCGCGCCACTTCAGGCCGTCGGTGTCGACAACAAGGGGCGTACGCAATACCTCTACCATCTCCGCTTCCGGCAGCAGAAGGAAGAGGAGAAGTTTCTCCGGGTCGTCGAATTCGGCGAATCGCTGCCCGAATTGCGCCGGCGGGTGCGCGCCGATCTGAAGGGGGACGACCTCAATCGGGAACGCGTCCTGGCGGCGATGGTTCGCCTCATCGATCAGGGCTTCTTCCGGATCGGAAACGACAAGAGCGCCGAGTCGGAGTCGACATACGGCCTGACGACAGTCCGGCCGGAGCACGTCAACGTCGGCGACGGGAAAATCCTTCAGTTCGACTACATCGGAAAATGGCAGAAGGCCCAGCAGCGCCAGATCGAGGATGCCGAGGTCGCGGCCATCGTACGCAGACTCTCGGACATGGAGGGGGAACGGCTATTCAAGTATCTCCAGGGGGGCAGGACAAAGGACATCAAGGACCGGCAGGTGAACGACTACAT
>JADGNX010000066.1 GCA_017883265.1 Thermoanaerobaculia bacterium | reverse complement strand
TAGCCGAAGGCCACGAGGCCGACCATCCAGTTGGGCATCGAGACGTACTTCATGGCCATGGTCAGCGGCTCGGCCTGCTCGGTAGCGAGCATCTTGACCAGCGCGTGGTAGGGGACCAGACCGGTGAACACCGCGGCTACGATGGCGTAAATGACCGTACAGATGATGAGCGAGCCGATGATGCCGATCGGCATGTCGCGGGTCGGATTCTTGGCCTCCTCGGCCGTAGTCGATACCGCGTCAAAGCCGATGTATGCGAAGAAGACGATGGCCGCGCCGGTGGCAATGCCGTGGAAGCCATTCGGAGCGAAGGGATGCCAGTTCGCCGGTTTGACGAACTTGAAACTGACGAAAATGAAGAACCCCAGAACGACGAGCTTCGTGGCCACCATGTAGAAGTTGAATTGAGCCGATTCCCGCACTCCCCAGACCAGAACGACGGTGATGATGGCCACGATCAGAACGGCCAGGACGTTGAAGATGATCGGAACGCCGAAGATATGCGGGGCGTTTCTGACCACATCCGGCATCCTGGTGAAGGCCGTGTTGTAGTCGACTGCCAGCCAGGGAGGGAGGTTGATGCCGAATCCCTGGAGCAGGGTGTTCATGTAGTTGGCCCAGGAGATGGCTACGGCCACGTTGCCGATGGCGTACTCGATCATCAGGTCCCATCCGATGATCCAGGCGATCAGCTCGCCGAGGGTGGCGTATGAGTAGGTGTAGGCCGATCCCGACACCGGCACCATCGAAGCGAACTCCGCGTAGCAGAGCGCGGTGAAGGCGCAGACGATCGCCGTCAGAACGAACGACACCATGAGGGCCGGTCCGGCTCCCGGGCGCTGCGCGTCGCCGGCGGCAGCCGTGCCGATGGTGGCGAAGATTCCAGCGCCGATGATCGCGCCAACGCCGAGGGCCACGAGGTTCCACGGACCGAGAACCTTCTTGAGCTGATGGCCTTCTTCTTTCGTCCCGGCGATGAGGTCGTCGAGCGACTTCGTTTGAAAAAGCTGCTTCATCACACTCGCCATGGCCCGGCATGATACCGAGACCAAGGCAGAATGTTGAGTGTTCAATGTGCAACATTGACTGTCAACGGCGCGGAGGGCTGCCAGGAGACTCGGGCGAGGAGTGTGCAACGTTCCGATTACTCGCGCGCAGCCGATACCGGCCGGGCCATCACACCACCGGCAAACGAATCGGCGGTAGAATCCGTCCCACACAAGACAACCTATGCCTCGCCAACAACAGCGTGACGATTCGTACGATCTACTCAATCACTACCTGCAGGAGATCGCCAAGATCCCTCGTCTTACGCCCGAACGGGAGCGGGAGCTCGGGCGGCGCGTGCAGCAGAACGACAAGAGCGCGCTCGAGGAGCTGGTCAAGGCCAACCTCCGTTTCGTCGTCTCCTACGCCAAGAAGTACCGCAACACGCATGTCCTCTTCCTGGACCTCATCAACGAAGGGAACATCGGGCTGATCCACGCCGCGAAGAAGTTCGATCCGGAAAAGAACGTCAAGTTCATCACTTACGCCGTCTGGTGGATCCGGCAGTCGATTCTTCACGCCCTCTCGGAGCAGGGGGGAGCGTTCCGCCTCCCGCCCAAGCGGGCCAACCTCATGTACCGCCTGGAGAAGAGCATCGCCGCGGCCATCGGCGAGGGCAATCGCATTCCGACGCCTGAGGAGCTGGCCGAGGAGCTGGGGGTCACGGTCAAGGAAGTGCAGACACTGATTCAGGCCAACACCGACAATTTCTCGCTCAACGCCGAGGTCAGCGATGACTCCCATACCGAGTTATCGGATCTCATCGAGCAGACCAGCATTCCGTCGGCGGAAGACGAGCTATCGGAGCAGTCTCGAAAGCTCGAGCTTCTGGCGCAGATGCAGGAGCTGTCGCCGAAGGAGCGGCTCGTTCTCACCCTGCGCCATGGTCTGACCGACAATCTTCCCAAGCGGATCGATGAGCTGGCCGAGTTTCTCAATCGGACAGCCGAAGAGGTCGCGGTTGTTCTGGAGCGGGCCACCGAAACCGTCTGTCGCTCGCTGGAGGTCTCGCAGAGCGAGCTGGCCCAGCTCCTTCTCTATACGAATCCCCACCCCAAGGCCTGGGTATCGTGGGCCCGGCTCGGCGACGTCGGCGATTACTCGCAGCAGATCGATCCCAAGCACATTCCGCGTCTGGAGGTCATGACGCAACGCGGCATGGTGCAGGCCGCGGTCGAGAGACTCTCGCTCGAGGAGAAGGCGGTGCTCAAGCTGCGCTACGGCATCATGCAGGACGATGAGCTGACGCTCCGCGACATCGGCGAGATCCTGGGGCTGTCCCGCGAGCGCGTCCGCCAGATCGAAGCGCGCGCCGAGAACAAGTGCCGCCGATCGGTGAGAAAAAAGAAGTGACTCGCGATTCTCCCATGACCGACAACCCTACCCCTCCTCAGAATGCGCCGAAGAATGCGCCGATGGGTCGTATCGACGCCCTCGACATCGGCAGCCGGAAGCTGACGGTGCAGACCGAGTTTTTCAACCGTCCGACCTGGCGCATCGAGACGAAGGTCTATCTCGGAGGAACCTTGAAGAAGACCTTCACCGAAGAGCTCGACCCCTCGGACGAGCCGACCCTTCAGACCGTCATCGATCTCTTTCACGAGGCCCGATACGCGGAGATCATCGAGGGACTGAAGGGTCTGAATCGGTGACGGTGGTCGCGGAGGAGACGAGCGCGAGTCCTCTGCGCATGCCCCGGCGCGGCATCTCCGTGCGGGGACTGCGGAAGTCGTTCCGCGATTCGGGGGCCAGCAAGGAAGTGCTGCGCGGAGTCGATCTCGACATCGAAGCCGGGGAAGTGATCGGACTGATCGGAGCCAACGGCGCCGGAAAGACCACGCTGATGTCGTGCCTGCTGGGATTCCTCTTTCCTGATGCCGGAGACCTTCAGATCGACGGCCTCGCGGTCGACGACATGGCCGTCCGGGCCCGGACCGGATTCGTCCCCGAGCGGACAGCCTTCGGGCGGAATCTCCACGGGCGCGACTTCCTCATCTACATGGCCCGCCTGGCCGGCCTCTCTCGCGCTGACGCGGCGGCGCGGATCGACGCCCTGATGGAGCGCCTGGAGCTGACCGATGCGGCCGAGCGGCCGCTCGGCAATTATTCGCGCGGCATGCTGCAGCGCATCGGGCTGTGTCAGGCTCTGGTGGGCCAGCCCGACTTTCTCTTCCTCGACGAGCCGACCTCCGGCCTCGATCCGAGCGGGCTGCTCCTGGTGCGCGATCTGATCGGCGAGCAGAAGGCGCGCGGCGCGACGGTGCTGCTCAACTCGCATCAGCTGGCGGAAGTCGAGCGGATCTGCGACCGCGTCTACTTTCTGCGCGACGGACGCATCGAGCGCGCCGAGACGCTGCGGGCCACGCGAATCATCCCGATCATGATCACCCTTCTGCCCGGCTCCTTCGACGTGGAAGCACTTCGTTCCCACGGCTTGAGCGTCGAGGGAAGCGTGGCTACGGCCACTGTGGAGGACGATGCCGGCATCGCCGCCCTGGTGCGACTGGTGATCGCCACCGGGGCGGGAGTCGTCGAGGTCCGGCGCGCCGGGGCCGATCTGGAACAGATGTTCCGGAAGGGTGGCTCCCCGACCGGAGCGACGGGCGGTCTCCTCCCCCGGGGGGGGCCATGATCCGCGCGGTGATCGAGCAGACCTATCGCCGGACCATGACCCATGGGGCCATGATCTTCGGTGCGCTCGTGGTCGTCGCCTTCGGCGTCTTCAACGCCCCTCAGATCCCTTATGGCCTCGCCTGGCTCATCGTCCTCGGGACCGGCAGTCAACTCATCGGCCCGGAGTTCTCGTCGGGGACCTTGCAGTTGATCGTGGCCAGGCCGGTCAACCGCTCGCGCTATCTTCTCTCGCGTGTAGGCGGCGCATTCGCAGCCATCGTGACAGTCGACGCGATCGCGGCAGCATCGCTGGCGGTGGGAAAGTACGCGGGAAACAATCCGGACAGCTGGAGCGCTCTGGGGCAGGCCGCCGGCAAGTACGCACTGGGCGGATTGCTGGCGCTGTCGCTGCTGGCCCTGTTCGGATCATTCACCCGCTCCTACGCCAACATCGCGATCTACATCGTCCTCGAGACGGCCTTCGCCGCCACCATCGCCTGGCTGGCCATGATGCGGATGCCACGCGAGCGAAGCAGCGCGCTCGCTTCGTTCCTGCAGCGCAGGCCGGAGGTGGTCAAGGCGGTCAAATGGCTGAGCGGGAATCTCTTCCCTGACGCGACGGCGGTCACGCGCGAGTACGTCCTCCTCATCCTCGCCAACAGCGCCGTGGCCCTGTTCCTCGGATGCCTCTTCTTTCGTCGCCGGGAGATTCCGTATGGCGCCGACTGATCTATGGACCCGCTCGAGCCAGCGGTCGATTCCGCTCTGGCTGCCCATCGCCGCGGCCGTCATCCTGCTGGCACGGCTTCTGGTGCATGCGCCGTCCGCAGCGGATGACGAGGAGACGCTGGTGAGCTGGAACCACCTCCAGTCCGCCGACTTCGTGGCGAAAGCGCAACACAAGCTGATCCTTTACGACTTCTCGGCCGCCTGGTGCGGACCATGCCATCAGCTCGACCGGGTAGCCTTCGAGGATGTGGAGACCGCTCGGAGGATCAACGCACGCTTCGTCGCCGTCCGGGTGATCGACCGCCTGCAGGAAGACGGCGCCAACTCGAAAGAGGTCGAGGCGCTGCAGCGCCTCTATGCCGTGAGCGCCTTTCCGACCCTGGTGGTCGTCGACGAGAATCGACGCGAGCGCGGGAAGATGGTCGGCTTCCGCGACAAGAAGAGCGTCGACGAGTTCCTGGCGAAGAGCCTCATTCCCCCGGCGCCGGACGCGGGACAAGTCGCGCGATGAGACTCGAGCACCTCACGGCGGAAGAGGAGGATCACTGGCGCGGCGACTTCGCGGCGCTCAACTGGATCTTCGGATCGCTCACGATGAGCGTCACTCTGCCGGAGTTCGCCGGAGGCCGGCCGGCGCTCCGCTCGATGCATTTCGGCTATTACCTGCAGCCTCTTCACCTCAACGCGGATGACCGGGAAGACCTGCCGCGCAAACTGGCCTGGGCGCTCGCGCATCGCAAGCCGCCGGTCGATTTTTTCGAGCTGAGCGGCGCCGGTCTCCGGATCCCCCACGCTTTCCCTCAGGGCTTCACCCTCGGCAGCGTCCTGCGCATCACGTTGCAGGAGTTGAAGAAGATCCCGCTTCGCGAACCGCTGTAAACGCGCGGCCGCCCGGACGGCGGCCGAGGCGACCGGAGTCACTGGAGCGACGAGGGTTCAAGTGGAGGGGTGCCCGCCCTCGGGCACCCGCGCGCTGAACGCGGCCAGCCGGCCCGCCCGGACGGCGGCCGCCGCTCCACTCGCCGCTCCGCTGGCGGGCATAAAGGGCGGCGCTCGTGATATTGAAAGAGGGGAATGACGCCGCTTCGCCGCCTTCTCCATTACTTCGGACGCTATCGCTTGACCCTCGCCGCCGGAGCGCTCTGCGTTCTCGGTTCCGCGGTCTTCTCCCTGGCCAAACCGCTCATCATCGGCAACGCCGTCAACGCTCTCAGCGCGGCGTTCCACGGCAGAACGCTGGTCCGTTACGGGCTCCTTCTGGTCGGCGCCGCGGCGGTGGAGGGTCTCTTCCTCTATCTGCACCGGTGGATCATCATCGGGGCCTCGCGGAAGATCGAGTTCGAGATGCGCAACGACTTTTACGCGCACCTGCAATCGCTTCCGCTCCGCTATTACCAGGAGCAGCGCACTGGCGACCTGATGTCGCGGGCCACGAACGACCTCTCCTCGGTACGCATGCTCATCGGTCCGGCGGTCATGCACGCCTTCTCCTCGCTGCTCGTGGTCACTGGCGCCTTCATCATGATGCTGCGGATCGACAAGCAGCTCGCGCTGATCTCGTTGATCTCCGTCCCCATCATCGCCGGCCTGGTCAAGTATTTCGGCCAGCAGATCCATGTCCACTTCAAGTCGGTGCAGGACTATTTCGGCGACATCTCGGCTCGGGTGCAGGAGAATCTGGCCGGCGTCCGGGTGGTGCGGGCCTTCACCCAGGAAGAGAACGAGATCGAGAGGTTCAAGCGGATGAACCGCGAGTTCGTGGAGAGGAATCGCAGTCTTATCCGCTTGACCGCTACCTTTTATCCGATGCTGCACGCCATCATCGGAATGATGTTCGTGCTGGTCTTCTTTCTGGGGAGCCGGAAGATGATCGCCGGCACGATGACCATCGGCAGCTTCGTGGCCTTTCAGTTCTACCTCGGCCGGATGATCTGGCCGCTCATCGCTCTCGGATGGGTCATCAATCTCTTCCAGCGCGGCATGGCTTCGATGCTGCGGCTCCACGAAGTCTGGGTCGTGCAGCCGGATGTCGAAGAGAGCGCGTTCTCTGAAGTCATGGGCCTCGAAGGAGGCTCGATCGAGATCCGAGGTCTGACCTTCAGCTATAGCGTCCCGGCCGCGGTGGTCGATGGCAATGCCGTCTACGAACAGCATCCGGCGGCGGGGCGCGAGGTGCTGCGCGACATCGATCTGACGGTTCGGCACGGCGAGACAGTCGGAATCGTCGGAAGGACCGGGAGTGGCAAGTCGACGCTGCTGGCCCTGCTGACCCGCACATTCGAGCCACCTCCGGGCACGATCTTCATCGGTGGCAATCCGGTCGAGGACATCCCGCTTCGGCAATTGCGCGACATCATGGGGATGGTGCCTCAGGAGACGTTTCTCTTCTCCGAGTCGATCGCCGAGAACATTCGATTCGGCCGGGCCACTGCCTCCGATGATGATGTACGCGAAGCGGCCGATGTGGCCGGATTGGGCGACGATGTCACGACATTTCCGCAGGGATTGGAGACCCTGGTCGGCGAGCGCGGGATCACGTTGTCGGGCGGTCAGAAGCAGCGGACGGCAATCGCCCGTGCCCTGGTGCGCGACCCGCTCATCCTCCTCCTGGATGACTCGCTCAGCGCAGTCGACACGGCAACCGAGGAGCGGATCCTCCGATCGCTGCGCGAGATCCGGAAGGGGAGGACGGTGCTGGTGGTCTCGCATCGCGTCTCCTCCGTGAAGGACGCCGACCAGATCATCGTGCTCGAAGAGGGAGCCATCGTGGAGCGCGGCAGTCACGACGCACTCCTGGCCCGGAACGGCTATTACGCCGATCTCTACCGAAGGCAGACGCTGGAAGAAGAGATCGAGGAGATCGCGTGAGGCTGCCCCATGGCTGACGTCGAGCGCCACGAAGACGAGGGCGCCAGGGCCTTCGATCCGCATCTGGCCAGGCGGCTGTTCACCTATCTGCGGCCTTATCGCGTGCGAGCCACGGTCTCGGTGCTCCTGGTCATTCTCTCGTCCATTCTCGAGATCGCCGGTCCGGCGATCGTCGCCGTGGCCGTCGACCTCTACGTCAAACCGGTTGCCGGATCGCACGCGTTTGGCACGGCCCGCGCGGTCGGCGACTGGCTGAGCGCGCACCACGTTGTGACGACACCGCTGTCGGGAATCAACCTGGCCTCGATCCTATATCTGACCGCGCTGCTCGGCGGCTTCGCCGTCCTCTACACGCAGATGGTCCTCATGAACATGATGGGGCAGTACATCATGTACGACCTGCGCAAGCAGATCTTCGGGCATCTTCAGCGTCTTGATGTCCGCTTCTTCGACCGTAACCCGGTCGGGCGACTGATGACGCGGGTCACCACAGACGTCGACGCCCTCAACGAAATGTTCACGGCCGGCTTCGTGGCTATCTTCGGCGACGTCTTCGTGCTGGCCGGGATTGTGGCGGTTCTCTTCTGGATGAACTGGAAGATGGCGCTCGTCCTCTTCTCCATCACGCCGTTCATCGTCCTTGTTTCGATGTGGTTCCGCCGCGGCGCCCGGATCACGTATCGCCAGGTCCGGGCTCGGATCGCCGCCATCAACGCCTTCCTGCAGGAGCACATCTCGGGGATGGCCACAGTGCAGCTCTTCAACCGCGAGGCGCGGGAGGCGGAAAAATTCGACGGCCTCAACGCGCGCCATCGCGACGCCAACATCGACTCGATCTTCTACTACGCGGTCTTCTATCCGGTCATCGAGCTGATTCAATCGGTCGGAATCGCTTTGATCGTCTGGTATGGCGGGGGACAGGTCGTCCGCGGCACGCTGTCGGTCGGCGCTCTCATCGCCTTTTTCCAGTACGCCCAGCGCTTTTACGAGCCGATCTCCGACCTCTCGGAAAAGTACAACATCCTGCAGGCGGCCATGGCCGCCAGCGAGAGGATCTTCAAGCTGCTGGATACCGAGGTTGCCATCCGCGACCAGGGGACGCTGGAGGTGGGGGATCTCGAGTCGATCGAGTTCCGCGGAGTCTGGTTCGCCTACAACGCCGAAGAGTGGGTCTTGCGCAATGTTTCGTTTCGCGTGGAGCGCGGTGAGCGGGTGGCCATCGTCGGACACACCGGCGCCGGCAAGACCACCGTCACCAGTCTCCTCCTTCGTTTCTACGAGGTGCAGCGCGGAGAGATCCTGATCAATGGTATCGATATCCGCAGGTATCGGATGGCCTCCTTGAGACGCCTCTTCGCCATCGTGCAGCAGGATTTCTTTCTCTTCAGCGGCACGGTGGGTGACAACATCTCGCTGGGGGATCCGGGAGTGGATGCCGCGGCGGTCCATTCCGCTGCCGGACGAGTGCAGGCGGACCGCTTCATCCGGCATCTCCCGGACGGCTACGACTCGCAGGTTCGCGAGCGGGGCGCCGGCTTCTCCGTCGGTGAGAAGCAGCTCCTATCCTATGCGCGCGCTCTGGCCTTCGATCCGCCGGTTCTCATCCTCGACGAGGCCACCTCGTCGATCGACACCGAGACCGAACGGCTCATCCAGGAGGCCATTCAGCTCCTGATGAGCGGGCGGACCTCGATCGTCATCGCCCACCGCCTCTCCACGATCCGCTCGGCCGACACGATTCTCGTCTTTCATCACGGCGAGATCCGCGAGCGCGGAACCCATGAAGAGCTCATGGCCACCGAGGGGCTCTACCGCCGGCTGTACGAGATTCAGTACCGCGAAGCGGTCACGGCGTAAGAGCGGCACAGACAGAAGTGTCCGTGCTACAAGCCCCTGTAGCACAGACACTTCTGTCCGTGCGCCTCGATCGCGCGTGTCTGTGCGCCTCTCGCCGCGGGTCAACTGGGTTGCGTGGGGAAGCATTCAGCGTCCTCACCTGTTGCGGCTTAGACAATCTTCCCGGCGTAGCGCGAAGTCGCGATTGACCGTCGCACACATCAGGTATACCTTTGGCTTACACACATTTGTGGAAAGTAACTGGGCCGGGAGCGGAGCAGGAGAGTCATGACAGTCAGGTTTTTCCCAGGTAAAAAGCAGCAAAAAACCAGTTTGATCGCAGGGTTTCTCTCGGAGCATCACGTCTCGCACATTCTGGCCAGCGGCGATGAGCTCACCGGGACTACATTCCACCTCGGCGAGGACCCGGCGCTCGAAGTGAATGGCCGGCTCTTTGTCGACCCCAACGTCGACGCATTGAAGAAGATCTTTCATATTCACTGAAGCCGATGAAGATCGCCATTCCACATCACACCACCAAAGCGGCCGCCCGCAAGAAGCTCGAGAGCCTCGGTGAACAGCTCCTCCGCGAGCACGGTGACCGTCTCGAGGACGTCGATCAGCACTGGAACGGCGACCAGCTCCTCGTCAACTTCAAGGCCCGCGGCTTCAACGTGAAGGGAAGCGTCGAAGTGACCGACAGCGAGATCATCCTCGACGGCAAGCTCCCGCTCATCGCCAAACCGTTCGAATCGCGCATCAAGAGCACGATCGAGCGCGAGGCGAAGAGCGCTTTCCCAGCCTAGCTTCGCCGACCGGTCACTGCACGACGATCGTCATCTTCATGTTTCCGTGGTCGGCTGGCGGTCTTTCCTACCTCGCCGTCGGCGACGTTCCGCGAACCGACCTCCAGTCGCTGCGAAGACGTTTCTGATCTCTCGGAGGTCCGCTCAGCGGCCGCGCCGGAGATCGCACGAAAGCAGCATCACGTCCATGAACTCCATGCCCGGAGTGACGACGCGCGTCCGCCTCGTGGAGAGAGCGATGATCGGTGCGAGTGCTTTGTTCGAGAGCGTCCGGTAGTGGCGTGCCGCCACAAACGTGAAGCGGTCGATGCCGCGCGCGCGTAAGGCGGCGACGACCCACACGGCGTCGGCATCGCTTTTCGCCAGCAGAAATGTCTTCCCATAGAAGAGCGAGGCCATCTCCTGCGGAAGCCAGAAAACGTCGGTGACGACGACGCTTGTCTGTTCGGCGACGATGGCCTGCAGGATTCGCTCGCTTCCCCGCTTCTTGATGGCCAGATCGCTGATTCCGATGCACTGGATGAAGAGGGACGCGGCGATCAGCACCGCCGCCACGGCCGGCCGGCCGATCCGATTCCACCCATCGGCGGCGAGGACGACCAGCAGGGGGACGATCGGCAGGAAGTGGCGCGGGCCCCAGATGATCCAGGTGCCTGCGCTCGACAGATTCAGGCACGCTCCGGCGATGAAGAGGATGCAGATGCTCCCCAGAAAGCGATCTGCCTCCCGCCACGCCAGCAGGGCCAGCGTGATGAAGGGAAGGGCCGGCAGAAGTCCCTTCGCGTCGGCCGTGGCCAGGATGGGATCAGCGTCGAGGGCGAGCAGGAGCGGAGCGGCGAGAGCCGTCAGACAGGCCAGGACGAGGACCCCCTGGCGCCACCGGCGGGGCATGACGATCGCCGCGAGCTGTGGCGCAACGAGGAGGAGGCTGAGGGCAGTGCCGGCACGGAACCGGAGCAGATAGTCGAAGAAGGCGCGCACCCTGGCGGTCGATTGGCTGGCGTAGCTGGCGTATACCGCGCCGTGCAGGCCGAGGACCGAACCGAAGAGATGCAGGTGCCAGAGCCAGAATGGGGTCATGGTCACCGCAAAGGCCAGAAGAATGAGGGCGGCGATCCGCCAATTACGATCGCGAACGAGGAGCGCGAGCACGACGGCGATTACCAGGATGTAGCCTTCTTCACGCAGCAGCGTCGACGCGGCCAGCAGGACTCCCGCGGCGATGCCCGTTCCGCGAACCGGCGATCGCATCAGCACGACTATGGCCGTCGTCGACAGCGCCAGCGCCAAGGTGTGCTCCCAATAGGTGATGGCGTAGAAGAAGAGCGGAGTTCCGAAGAGGAGGGTCGATGGAATGAAGCCATAGCGGTCTTCGATTCCCAGCCGTCGGGCCGTGGTCATGGTGACCGCGGGGGTGATGAGGGCTCCGGCGGCGGGCATCAGATAGATGCCGCGGATTCCGAAGAGGCGAAAAGGGATGACATTGAGGAGTGCGAAGTACGGCAGGAACAGCGAAACGACGTGGGGGCCGAGGCGGATCAGATGATGTCCGGCGTCGGGAAGAAGACGGAGCGCCGGATCGAACGTGCGGCCCGGGTAGACCACCTCGATGCCGCCGAACCGGGAGAGGCTCTGGAGCTGGATGAACTTCGTCCCCTCGTCGGTGATCCAGAAGACGTTCGGGGGGAAAAGGGCCGCCCCGGCGAGGATGGCCGCTGCGGCCAGGAGCAGCGCGAGCCACTTGGACATCTGTCGCTATTGTCGCACGCGCTCCCGGGCGCCAGCGTCGCGTGCTCCTCGATGCGTTCTTCAACTTCGAAAATATGCCCGATCCAGCGCACGGTATTGAATCGCTTCCGCCAGGTGCGCGCTCTCGATCGTCTCACTGGAGGCCAGGTCGGCGATCGTCCGGGCCACCTTGAGGATGCGGTCGTAGGCCCGGGCGGAGAGGCCGAGGCGGTCGAGAGCCTGTTCGAGAATCTTGCGCGAGGGAGCGTCGAGCTGGCAATGGGACCGCAGGTGGCGGGATGACATCTCGGCATTGCATTGAATGGCCGAACGGCGGAAGCGCTGTCGCTGGATGACCCGGGCACTTTCCACGCGCGCCCGAATAGCCGCCGACGATTCTCCCTGCGTAGCCGATGAGATCTCAGCGGTGGTCAGCGCCGGCACCTCGACCTGCAGGTCGATCCGATCGAGAAGCGGCCCGGAGATTCGGGCCAGATAGCGGGAGATCTGTTGCGGCGTGCAGCCGCACTGGCGCCGGATGTCGTTGAAGTAGCCGCACGGACAGGGATTGAGTGCGCCGGCCAGGGTGAAGCGGGAGGGGAAAGTGAGGGTGCGCGCAGCGCGCGAGATCGTCACGAAGCCGTCCTCCATCGGCTGGCGCATCACCTCGAGAACATCGCGCCGGAACTCAGGCATCTCATCGAGGAAGAGCACTCCGTGATGCGCCAGGCTCACTTCACCCGGGCGCGGATTCGATCCTCCGCCGACGAGCCCGGCGTTGGAGATGGTGTGATGCGGCGCGCGAAAGGGACGCCGGGCCAGAAGCCCGCTTCCCGGCGCCAGCGTCCCGGCCACGGAGTGGATCTTGGTCGTCTCGATCGACTCGTCCAGACTGAGGCGCGGCAGGATCGACGGAAGCCGGCGAGCCAGCATCGTCTTGCCGGAGCCGGGTGGGCCGATCATCAGGAGGTTATGCCCGCCCGCCGCGGCAACCTCCAGCGCCCGCTTGGCCTGAGCCTGCCCCCGTACCTCGGCGAAGTCGGCGCTCTCGACCGGCTCCTCCGGCACTCCGGAAGAGACGCAGCGGTCGATGATCGACTCGCCACGCAGGTGATCGATGAGGGCCGGAAGGTGAGGGACTCCGACCACGGCCACCGACTCGACGGCCGCTGCCTCGTTCGCATTCGCGGCAGGCACGATGACCTCGCGCACCGAGGCATCTCGTGCCAGCGCGGCCGTGATGGAAAGCGCGCCGCGGACTGGAGCGAGGGTTCCGTCGAGCGAGAGCTCACCGACGAAGACGCGTCCTTCGAGGTGCTCGTCACGCACCAGCTCGGAGGCGTGGAGGATGCCGACGGCGATCGGAAGGTCGAAGCCGGAGCCCTCCTTCTTGACGTCGGCGGGGGAGAGATTGACCGTCAGGTTGCAGTTGGGAAACTGCAGGCCGCAGTTGTACAACGCCGAGCGGACGCGCGAATAGGCCTCGCGCACCGCGGCGTCAGGCAGGCCGACCATGGTGAACCGCGGCATCTCGCCGCGGCTGGCGTCGACCTCGATGGTGATCCTTACTGCATCGATTCCGAATGTCGCTGCGCTCCAGACTTTCGCCAGCATGACCTGTTCGCGACCATCGGAAGTTCCTCGCCGCCGAGGCTACCTCGGAGGCGACGTGGGGCGCAAGGGACTAAGAGATGAGAAACTGGTCTTCAGAGATGAGGGACAGGTCTTCGAATCTCGCATGAACTCTTCGAGGCGTCCGGTCGCCGATCCACTTACGGGATCAGGAGGAGTTTGCCCGTCGTCTTGCGCCCTTCGAGATCACGGTGTGCCTGTTGCGCCTCT
>JADGNX010000065.1 GCA_017883265.1 Thermoanaerobaculia bacterium | reverse complement strand
ACGAAGTGCGTGCTTATTTTCGCTTGCGCTTCGGAGTGTTGACTGAGTCGCGAAGATCCTTGCCGGCCTTGAAGCGGACATTCTTCGACGCCGGGATCTGGATCTTTTCCTTGGTCCTTGGATTTCGACCCTCGCGCGCCTTTCGCATCGAGACCGAGAAGCTTCCGAGTCCCGGTATGGCGCAGCGATCACCGCGACCGCACGAATCGGAGATGTAGCCGACGAACGCATCGAACGCGGCCGTGGCTTCCTTTTTCGAGATCCCCGCCTGATCGGCAATCGCGGTAATGACGTCGGCTTTACCTGCCATGTGAATCCTCCTGTCGTGTGCGAGAAGACCGTGATGTTTGCAGCAAGTTTTCGACAATCTATGAGAACGATCCTTGATTGTCAATCATCAGCGACGCGGGCGTTTTTCGTGCCTGTTTCAGTTGCATTTTCCCGTGTCGACATGCGCCGAATGGCCATCCGACCGAGGGAATTGCGCACCACAGAAATGACCTGTGGGTGGCTTCAGGTCAATGGCGCGACGAACAAATCGCATCACGCTGTACGGATTGATCTGTTCGGCGATCACGTGGGATGGAAGGGCTTTTTCGGATGCCCATTTTCACGAGACGATCATTGTGAGCCCCGCGATCGAACCCGTCGCAGCGCGAAGGCGGTAAAGCCATCGGCACCCGATTCGGGAGTCAGTTGGAGCACGCCGTCATCGATCCACTGCAATGCTCCCGCCGTGGCATAGCGTGCGATGTCGTCCCGCTGGAAGTCGGTGTTCCCTTCCAGAACGGAGGTCACCACCGCGTCGTTTTCCTCTCCCTCCAGCGAGCATGTGGCGTAGATGCAGACCTCGTCCGTGAGTGCCAGGGCCGAGGAGAGCAGATCGTGCTGAAGTGCCGGGAACCTCCCGATCGTCTCCATGTCGATGCGCCACTTGATCTCAGGACTCTTCCGGATCGTTCCCGTGGCGCTGCATGGCGCGTCGACCAGGACCGTTCGAAATGATTTGCGAAAGGGAGGGAATCGGCCGTCTCCTACCACAATCCGCGGCGCGTGGCCCAGGAAGGCCGTCGCGCCGGCGCTCCGGAGCGGCTGAAGCCGTCTCAGCGAGATGTCGTGACTGGTCACATCCTCACCGCGCATGGCCATGTAAAGCGATTTACCACCCGGCGCGGCGGCCAGGTCGAGGATCGGGCCGCCTGCGCTCGATGCCATCGAGGCCACCAGAGCGCTCCCTTCATCCATCGGCCAGACGAGGCCTGCCTCGATGAGGTCAGTTAGAGATGCAGTGGATTCACGGAGCTTGAGGACGTGATCCACCAGCGTCGAGCGGCTGGTCTCGAGACGCTCCTCGATCTCACCTCGAGCCGCTGCACTTCGCGTATTGACGACGATATCGGGATAGGAGAGTCTTTGATTCGCGCGGGCGATAGCCATCGCCCGTGGCCGCCCGAATGATTCGGTCCAGCGCTTCAGCAGCCATTCGGGGTGCGCGGTCTTGACGGCCATCGCTTCGAGTGAATCGCCATCGGGGAGAATCGTCGCCAGGTTAGCCGCGGCAGCGGCGCGGAGAACGGCGTTGCAGAAGCTTCGAGCGCGCGGAACCCTCCTGCCTGCGCTTTCGACCGCCTCCGACACGACTGCGTAGGCTGGAGAGCGCATCTCCATCAGCTCGTAGATGGCGCAGCGAAGGATCTCGAGGGCAGAGCTGTCGATACCGCCGACCGGCCGGCGAGCCAGCCGCTCGATGGCGTAATCGAGACGGGAGCGCCAGCGCAGTACGCCGAGGACCACGGTGCGCACGAAATTGGAGGCACCAAAGCGGGCCGCGTCGCCCTCGAGAGCAAACAGCGCATAGGTCGAACGTTCTACCCGGGCCAGAACTTCGAGCGCTCGCTCGCGCTCAGTCGGCAATCCGCTCATCAGGTTTCCATCCCCGAGCACGTGCGATCGCGGCCGCGCTGGCCCGTACCCTCCCGGCTTCCTGCAGCGAGCCGATACGGACGCTCCCCTTTCCCGTGCCGACGACCACGCCGTCGCCGTCGATCCCGACGAGGTGGCGAGCGGATCCCGATTGTTCGAGCGCGGTAAGGTCGAGCAGTTTGATCGTGTCGCCGCCCGTCCTCATGAAGATGCCGGGCCACGGGTCGAAGGCGCGGAATCGTCGAACGATGGTCTCGGCACTCTCCTCGAATGTGACGAGACCTTCCTGTTTCTCCAGCTTTGCCGCCTGCGAGGCCAGGGTGTGGTCCTGTGCCACGTCGCGCGCAGTGCCGGTGGCGATTCGATCGAGGACAGCGACAATGGCCGTCGCTCCGATCTCCGACAGCCGGCTCGACAGCGATCCGGCGCGCTCGTCTGCGCCGATCGCCGTTTCAACGACGGCCAGCACGGCGCCGTGATCGAGCTCCTCATCGACCCGCATGATGGTGACCCCGGTGACGGTCTCGCCCGCCTCGATCGCTCTCTGAATCGGCGCGGCGCCGCGGTATTTCGGCAGAAGCGAGGCGTGGACGTTGATGAAGCCATGCGGCGGGATCGCCAGAAGTGCGGGAGGCAGGATCCTGCCGTAGGCGATGACGACCCCGACCTCGGGATGCAACCGCTCGATCTCGCCGAGGAATGCCTGTTCGCGGATGCGGGTGGGCTGCATGAGGTGCAGGCCCAGCTCGCGTGCGGCGTTTGCGACCGCGGGCGCGTGAAGCCGCATACCGCGGCCGGAGGGCTTGTCGGGTTGCGCAACGACCCCGACGATCTCGTGGCGTCCGGCGACGCAGCGGAGGGCCGGAACGGCGAACGCCGGCGTGCCGAAGAAAACGATTCTCACTGCGCGATTCTAACGGCAGCTCTAGGGACGGCGCGTGGTGGTGACAACGGTGCCTGATGTGACCGTCGTTGTGGGGGCATTCCCTGGTGCCTGATCCTTGAGCGTGGAGGTCGGCGGGAGGGGGGAGACGGGCTTGTACGGCGAGCCGCTTCCTTCCGCTCCGGAGCTCGGCTGGGGCGATGCGGCGGGCATTCCGTTCGCGGTGGGCGTCTGAGCCTTATTTTTGGCTGGATGGGTCATCGCCGGCGGCTCGTTCTGGTAATCGCGTGGTACCGGCTCACCGCGGCATCCGGCCAGCCCGAGTGCGAGAAGAAGCAAAGTCGCAGTGCGCATGAGAGAGGGTCGTTCAATGCTCGTGCCATACGGCTCCGCCCGCTACACTCGCGCGGCATACAATAGGCTTCCAAAGGAGATTCCATGAAAAAACTCGTTCTCGTCGGCACCCTCGTGTTCGTTGCTGCGATTGCTCAGGCACAGGTGAGCGAGGGCGATGAGCATTGGAACGGTCGAGCTGAAGGCCATCAGGGCGGCGTCGCCAAGAGCGGTCCGATCGATGCGGCCATCGCCGCGTACCAGAAGGCCGTGGCTCAGAACCCGAATGACCTCGCTGCGCGCTGGAAGCTCCTGCGGGCCATCCGCTTCAAAGGGGCCTACGTAGCGACCTCGAACGATCAGAAGAAACCGATTTTCGACACCGCAAAGAAAGCTGGAGATGAGGCGCTGGCACTGGTCTACAGACAGCTCGCTGCCAAAGGCCTGCAGTCGGCCTCCAAGGCGTCGGAGAAGCAGGTGGCCGATGCCGCTCGCTCGCTCGACGGCGCAGGCGAGATCTTTTTCTGGGATTCTGTGAGCTGGGGTGAATGGGCGCTGGCCTACGGCAAGATGGCTGCGGTACGCCAGGGAGCGGCCGATCGCATCCGGCGCGAGTCGACCATCGCCATGCTGGTCGACCCGAAACTCGAGGGAGGCGGTGGTGCACGCGTCCTTGGCCGGCTTCACGATCAGACTCCGCACGTGCCGTTTCTCACCGGCTGGGCTTCCAGCCGCGAGGCTGTGAAGTATCTGGGAGACTCACTGAAGACCGATCCTTCGAACAAGATCACGCGCGTCTTCTACGCCGAAGCCCTCGTCGACAACGACAGCGGCGTCAAGCCGCAGGCCATCTCCATGCTGAAGGAAGTCGTGAGCACGCCCAACGATTCGAAATACGAAGTCGAGCAGGCCGCTGCCCAGGAAGATGCGCGGCAGCTACTACGAAAGTGGGGAGTGCATTAACCCGATGGCGGGATGACCGACGGGGCCGCGAAAACCCACACCGAAGCTCGAGGGCTGAAAATCGAGGGGGCCGCAACCCCTCTCAAACGGTCACTGCCAGCGCGGCGACGAGGTCAGGCGAGATCCTCCTCGTCTCGATCGTCAGCGCCGGCCCCTCGAACGTGAGCCCTTGACCCCCGCGTTCGATCAGTCGCAGCGGCACCGACTTGAGCGTCTCATGCATGGAGGAGATCGCTTTCCAGGCAGCCTCCTTGGCACACCAGCTGTGGAGGAGCGCGTCCTCGATTCGGGCGCTCTCGATTTCATCGCGCTCCCCGTCCGTCAAGAAGAGATGCGCCGCCGAAAGTGAGAGCGGCCGGACTCGCTCGACATCGACCCCGACCGGCCGCCGATCGACCGCCGCTGCGGCAAAGCCGCGCGAATGAGATAGTGAAACGCACCACGACCGGCCGGTTGCCAGATCGCGCAGGTGCGGCCTCGATTCGGCGTCGCTCTCGATGAGCCCATCGTGAGCCTCGGCGATCGCTCCGCGCTGCCGGGCCAGGATCTTCAGCGCGGTCCGGCTGACCGTCCATTCCCGGCGCCGCCTGGGGAGGGCCACCAAGTCACGCAGGGCCAGTTCCGACGGGAGAAACATCGAATCGTCCGGGACGTCGCCCGCCCTCTGTTCGACCAGAATGGCGTAGTGGCGCCACCGCTCAGGAATCGGCAGGACGATCATGGCCTCGGCGACGGAACGGCCGGGATGAACTGACTGTCTCCGGTGGCGCCATCGACGACAGTGGCGTAGGCCATCCCCGTGCCGGCAATCATCTCGACATGAACCGCCACGCTCTGATCCAGCGGCACCTCCAGGGCGCGGGCAGCGTCGAGTATGAAGAACGGCTCGTCTTCCTGGATGCCCCGTCTGATGACGCGTCCTACCGCCGCGCCGCGAGCATTCCGTACCCTGATGCGAAATGTCAAAGGGGCGTCGCCCACATTGACGACTCCGATGTTCACGCGTCTGGTGCCGCCTCCGGCCAGGCCCACCAGCGTGAGGTCGCTCAGCTCTGTTCCGGCCGTGGCCGCGCTCTTCATCGACAGAGCCTCGTAAATGGAGGCCTTCGCTTCGCGACTGGCGTCGTAGGTTCGTACGCGGCAGACCGGAGCGCGTTGCGCAGGGTAGTCGATCCAGAGCATTCCGACCGTCCCCGGGGCGAAGAACCAGGAGCTGACGACATCGTCCCAGCGGATGATCTGCCCCTTCCCCAGACGCACCGTCTTTTCAACCTTCCTGGCATCGGAGACATAGCGCAGACGAAGTGTCAGCGGGACTGGAAACGGGTTGTGAATGACCAGATCGGATCGCCAGTAGGAATCGATTCCCCGCAGGCTGCCGATCGACGGAACGATCATGCGATCCCTGGCCGCATCGCCGGCCTCCTTCGCCGTCGGGAAATGGTTGAGGCGCATGTAGTGGGCGATATCGAGCGGGGAGCGTGAGGCCGTCCGCTGCCATAGCTCGATCCCGCGGACGGTCGAGGCATAGTTGTAATGATCTTCGATATAGCCAGCCAGCGCGGGGGCCCGCAGTGTGTTGTCGATTCCGTCGAACTTGTCGAAGCCTTCCGGTGACTTCCGGATGATCACCTTCGGCTTGAATCTGTCGATGGACACGATAGCCTCGCGCTGGAACTGCGCCGGAGAGACGATGGGGATCTGATAGAAACGCGTCGGATTCATCCGTTCGGCAAAGAAGTAGAAAGCCGGCTGGTTCGAGAAATCGAAGATCGTGTCGGTGGCGTGAGTCATGTCGCCGATGGCCACGCTGACGGCCCGGATCCGGTCGGCCACCTTCTCCGCGGCCGGCTCGTGAATCACCCCCGCTACGCGTCCCTGGTAATGAGTAATGTCGTCGAGGCGGACGTTGAGGAGATCCGGGACCCAGAGAGCGATGATCAGAAGCGGCAATGCCCCCACTGTTGCCAGAACCATGAAGGCCTGCGCGCTCCGGTCCTTCCGCCCCCAGAGCTCGCGGCTGGCGCGAGACATGACCACGATGAGGATCAGGATCATCGGGCCGATGAGGAACGCGGAGAAATACTGATGGCGAAAGTCGGCGCGTCCGAGCGCGCTGCGCTGAGTCACCAGCGCGAAGAGCGTGACGGCCAGCAGGCCATGCTCGAGCGGACCGAACGACCGCTTCATGAACCGCCCGATGAGCCAGGTCATGGCGATGGCGATGACCAGCGGGTTCAGCACAAATCGAAACGGCTCGAACAGGACGAAGTCCGAGATGGTGTGGAGGTTCAGGTCTTTGCGGAACGTCGCCGTGAGGTCGGGATAAGGGAGAGACCAGACGGCATCGATGACCGCAGGTATGGTTCTGAACGAAGTCTCCAGAAAGTCCCCGAAGGCTCCATGAATCACGAGGAAGACCACAAAA
Source organism: Thermoanaerobaculia bacterium (assembly GCA_017883265.1). Lineage (GTDB taxonomy): Bacteria > Acidobacteriota > Thermoanaerobaculia > Gp7-AA8 > Gp7-AA8 > JADGNX01. The sequence continues at coordinate 6,975 of JADGNX010000065.1, read as the reverse complement.
GGAAGCATTCCTGCGGCCGCTCCGGCGGCGAAAATCGGCAGCGCGCCTTTGTGAAGGACGGTGGATGTGGAAGCGCCCCGTCGCGCGATGACGTACTCGGCAGCCAGGTAGGCCAGCGCCGCGGCGATGGAGTAGAGCCCGATATCGAGGCTGAAGAAAACGGCGACGCCGGCGGCGATTCCGGCGACCGCGATCAACCAGCGCTTACCGCTTCGCGATGAAGCCAGCAGAAGGGCAACCACGACGATCTCGAAGAATGTCCGTTCGTTGTCGACGGTGGTGACGGCGCCCAGACCGACTGCGGCGAAGGCCAGGGGAATCGAATCGAACAGCGATATCGACAGGAACCAGAGCGCAGGAACTGCGCACGAACCGAGGATCAGCGAGCGGGCCAGAGGTACTCCGAGATCGCGGCCGAACAGGTTCATCAGCCAGGCGTCGAGCATGCCGTCCTCCATGAGACCGTGGAGGACGAAGACATCGCGGTACGGCACCTTCCCCTGAAGATAATCCGAGGCCGGTCCAAGCGATTCGCCGCGGTGAAAGAGATCGATGTACTGCAGGAGGGACGCGGTCGAGGCGTAGCTGGCTGCATAGAGAAGCATCGGCAGAATCAGCCAGACCACGGCGCCTCTGACCCTTCGCCCATCCAAGCTCGGCCGACGCGTGAAGGCATAGGGGAAAAGGAGAAGCATCAGGCCGAGCGCCACTGCTGCGGCCAGACGGGCGTTGACGAGAAGAAGTGCCAGCGCGGGCAGTCCAAGCAGGGGCAGCCCGGCGAGAGCGACGCCCTGCAGCCGCGCCTGCACATCGCCTCCCAGGCAAAAGACGGCCAGGCGTGCTGCGAGGAGGGCGGCAAACCAGTAGATCGCGATCATCAGTGCGACGAAGACGATCTCCAGAAAGAGGGTGGGGATATGAGCGATTCGCTTGCCGGCCGCGATGTAACGAAACAGGACCCAGGCGAAGGCTTCACTGAAGAGAAGTGCGTGCCACGGTCGATTCGCCGGGGCCAGAAGTGCCCGCACCCACGTTCTGCCGAGAAAAAGAGTAAGAGCGCGCGGTAAAGCCTGCGAAAGGGCGATCGGGATCAGAACCGCCCAGCCCCACTTGAACGTCGTGAGGTAGAGAAATGGGGCCAGAAAGAACGGGGTAATGAAGAGAAGAGAGGCTGCATTCTCCAGACCCTCCGACTGGCCGGGAAACAGACGGCGCGTCTCGATTCGGAGGGAGGAATTCAATCGCCGGCCGAGTCGGGCCAGAGCGATCGTGACCGGAGGTACGACCAGGAAGAAGAGAAGGGCGTTGAGGTAATCCCGTCCCTTCGCGTAATGGTCGATGGTGATACGGCCGACGGCCACCGGCGTCGTCGGGGGAACGGCGCGCGTCAGGAGAGTGAGGGAAAGAAAGATTCCGGAAGCGAGGGAAAATGCTGCAATCCAGATGAGCGCGTCGAGAACTCGGGGGATGAGCGATGTCGGCTGGGTCGGCGGCGTCTCCGTCACAAGCCGGGAGTTTATCGTACCGGCCGAGGTCGGGGAGCAGTGGGCTCGAGAGCGTGGGGGCTCCCGCTAGGCCTCGAGCTTCTTGCAGAAGATGACTTTGTCGTCCTCGATTCTGTAGAAGTCTTTGATGCGCGAGATCTCGTCGTAGCCGCTGCGCTGGTAGAACCGCAACGTCGGGCCGTAGCTCTCCTTGGAGGAGGTCTCGATCAGGAGCATGCGTCCCTTGTCGCGGCGCACCTCGTTCTCCACGAAGCGCAACAGCATCTGCCCGATGCCCTGTCCCTGCTGTTTCGGGTCGACGGCGATCCAGTAGAGGTCGTAGACGCGGTCGGTCAGAGGAGTGGGACCGTAGCAAACATATCCCTGAATTATCCTTCGAGAGCCGCTGTCGGGATCCTCGAGAACGCTGACGACGTAGTCGCCTTTGTCCCGTTTGTCGAGGAAGATGTCGACCAGCTCGACCGCGCAGTTGATCTCGTCTTCGGTGAACCGCGCCGTCGAGACGAGGATCTCGTGGATTCGCGCGCGGTCACCTCTCTCTGCCGGCCGTATCTTCATCCGATGGGAAGAGGCGTACGCGAAGATTCTGTGTGGCGGCGCGACACGGCGGCAATCATAAGCTCGTTCAGGAAATCACGAAACACGATTCCCGCGGCGGCCAGTGCCTTGCGAAAGCCGCTGTCCTCTCCGATGTCGGGATTCGGATTCACGTCGATGAGGAACAAGGACCCTTCGGCATCCTGCCGGACGTCGAAGCGACAATAAGAAGAGAGGCCCAGCATGGAGGAAGTCTGGCGGCAGATCGACTGCAATCGGCCTCGCGCGCCGGGCGAGATCTCAGCCGGAGTGCGATTGCGCGTGGCCAGATCGGCGGCAGAGCCGTTGTCCCACTTTGCCGCCCAGCCGACGATTCTCTCCACGGATGGAAGATGGTCGGCGAAGACCACCTCTCCCGGCGGCAGCAGGACCGGGCCCTCGGCGTTCCAATAGATCGATTGATTCAGCTCGCCGCCGGAGACGAACTGCTCTACCAGGGCCGGCTCGTGGAACCGTGACTCGATGGTTCTTGCGCGCAGCAGAGCCGCGGATGCGGAGGCAACGACCGAGCCTCTCTCGATGCCGAGGCCAGCATCTTCCCGCGAGGGCTTGACGATGGCCTGTGATGTGCCGAGCTTGCGTTCAAAGCGTTCCAGGAACTCAGCCTCGGACATGGCTCTGTGGTACGCGAATCCAGCCGGTGTCGGGATGCCCGCGCCATTCAGAAGCTCTTTGAGCAGCGCTTTGTCCTGACAGATGCGGGACGCGATGGCCTCGCAGCCGGTATGCGCGAGCCCGAGCAGGTCGAAAAGAAGCGACATGTTCGTCTCGAACCGCGTCTCTCCGAAGGCTCCCTCGCAAAGGTTGATGACGACATCGGGGCTGAGGCGGATCAGCGAGATTGTAGCCTCGGCCAGTGATCCGGAAACGGGAAGGAGGCTGCAGTCATGGTCGCCAGAGAGAGTGTCGATGACCTCGTGCGCCGTCTCGATCACCTCCCGTTCCCCGATCATCTCCGTCGGGTTCAGATGGCCCTTGAGGTGAGCGTCGTCGTTGTACGCGACCACTACCTTCATCGGCGTGGCCACCGAGCGATGGCCGAGTCGACGATGGCTCCGATCAACTGCTCATACGTCCAGCCCGCCAGGCGGGCCAGAATGACGAGGTCGGAGTAGCTCGGATTGATGCCCGGAAGAGGATTGAATTCGACGAAGTTGGGCCGGCCGTCACGGTCGCAGCGGATGTCGATGCGAGCGACGTCACGGCACTGAAAAACGCGATAGATCGACATCGCTACGTCATCAACCTCTGACCGGAGGCGGGCGTCGACCGGCGGAGGCAGCAGGTAGTCGACCTGGTTCAGATAGTCGCGCTTCACTTCGAGTGAGTAGATGAAATCGCCGTCGGGCTTCCGGGGAACGATCTGCATCGCGCCGACGATTCGAGTCTGGTCACCATTCCCAACGATGCCGACGGTGAACTCGGCGCCGGAAAGATACTCTTCGATGAGCACCGGCCCGTCGTAGTTGGAGAGAAGGCTCGAGCCGTATACCCGCAGCTCCTTCTCGTCGGTGCAGAGCGAAGCGCTGGTGATCCCCATCGAAGAGCCCTCTGCTGCCGGCTTCACGAAGAGAGGAAAGGCCAAACCCTCGCTCGATAGCTCGTCAACGGTCGAGGCTACGCGAAACGGAGCGGTGGCGATGCCATGGCTGCGGGCCAGCATCTTCGCGAGGCCCTTGTCGAGGCTGAGGCCGAGCGTCAGCGGATCGGAACCGGTAAACGGAATGCCGAGCATCTCCAGTACGGCCGGAACCTGCGACTCGCGCCCGCGGCCGCCGATGCCTTCGGCCATGTTGAAGACGCCGTCGAGATGGACGCCCTCCCGGGCAAGGCTTTCGATATGGGTCAGCATCGGCCTACCCCATCCCAGACGATAGGGGGTGTGGCCGAGGGATCTGAGCGCGGACTCCAGCGCGTCGATCGTCTGGTCTGAATCGAACTCTTCGTAGCGATCGGTCGGATCGTCCGGAGTGAGTGTCACGTCGGAGCGCAGGTTGTACGTGAGACCGATGATCATCGGAAGACGTCAGGGACCTTGAATGACGGGAAGTTCCTCAGCTTGAAACTGCGCCACCTGGAGCGTTCGACAGCGGCCGTGGAGTGTCGCGCACCGCGTGCGGCTCGAAGCGGTCCGCGGTGCGGTTGAGAAGACGGGCGATGCCGCGCTCTTCGGTCTTGTTCTCGCGATCGGCACAGCGGTCGCAGCCATGCGCCTGGCGCGGAACGTCGTCGTAGCGCCCGATGACTCCTTCGAAGTTGCGATAGACGATGGAGTCGCCGTAGTTGCCCAGCACGTAGTTTGGCATCAGTGGGACCTTGCCGCCGCCACCCGGCGCGTCCATGACGAACTGCGGAATGGCCAGACCCGACGTGTGGCCGCGGAGGAACTCCATGATCTCGATGCCTTCGCCGATCGAAGTTCTGAAGTGCTCGGCGCCCATCACCTGATCGCATAGATAGAGGTAGTAGGGGCGGACCCGGATCTTCATCAGCCCTTGCACCAGGTCTCGCATGATGTAGGGGCAGTCGTTGATGCCGCGCAGGAGTACGGACTGGTTGTTGACAGGGATGCCGGCGCGCAGGAGGCGATCGCAGGCCGCGGCGGCCTCTGGCGTGATCTCGTTCGGATGATTGAAGTGGGTGTTGATCCAGATCGGGTGGTACTTCTCGAGCATCGAGGTCATCTCGTGATCGATGCGCTGCGGCAGGAAGACCGGCACGCGCGATCCGAAGCGGATGATCTCCACGTGCGGGATGGCACGCAGCCCGGCCAGGATCTTGTCGAGATAGTTGAGCGAGAGCGCCAGGGGATCGCCGCCCGAAACGATGACGTCGCGGATCTCCGGATGAGCGGCGACATAGGCGATCATCGATTCGATCTTGCGCTGACCGGTGGTACCGTCCTCGTCGACCCATTTCCGCTTGCGGGTGCAGTAACGGCAGTAGAGCGGGCAGTACGAGGTGACGAGAAAAAGACAGCGGTCGGGATAGCGATGGACGATTCCGGTGACCGGCGAATCGCCCTCTTCGTTGAGCGGATCCCAGACCAGCTCACCCGGATTGAGAGCCTCTTCTGCGGCCGGAACGGACTGCCGCCGGAGAGGATCGGCCGGGTTGTCGAAGTCGATGAGGCAGAGATAGTACGGCGTGATGGCCGTTCGATAGAGCTCGTAGATGTCACCCAGTCGGGCGGTGGTGAATTCGTCGATGGCGAAGAGCTTCACGATATCCTCGAGCGACTGGACGCGATTTTTCTGCTGCCACTTCCAGTCGTTCCACTGCGCGTCCGTCACGGCCGGATAGAGCCGGGCGCGGTTTCGTGCGTAGATTTCGAGGTGATTTTTTCGGGAGGGAGGGGGGGCGATCAGCGGGAGTGAAACCGGGGACGGAGGCTCTTCTTCTGCAACAGGGATCGAGCTCATGGTCGGATGGTCCTTTCTCATTAGGAACTGGGGATCTTCCGCAGACGGATCAGCGACGGGCCAGGGCAGAAGTCGGCAAAGTCGAGCGACTGCCGCCAGGCCAGAACGCTCCGGGTCATGAGCTGACCACGGCGGCGCGCCGTCGATGTTTCACGATGTTCCACGGTATTCATGTCCGCAATTAACTATAGAGGAAGCGGTCGGCATGTCAACAGTAGATCGCACTTGTTTTTCTGAGCGGCACCGCACCGAAGACCTTGGATCGGTTCAACCCGTTCGGGCCTCTCCCAGCGACGACCGCTTTCCCGTCGCGAACCGTTGGAAGAAATGAAGAGCGTCCGCGGGGATCCACGCGTTGAAGGTGATCGTTTCGTCGTCTGCGATCTGCTCGTGAATCACTCCCCGTTCGTGAAGGGCCGCGATCACCTTAGACTCGCCGATCGGAATCTGCAGGCGCACTGTCTCGCCGCCGGCCAGCTCGCGTTCACGGATGATCTCGACAAGGTCCGGGATGTTGGTTCCGGTGAGGGCTGACACGGTGACTACGTCACGCCGGCGAAGGGTCTGCGGCAGCTCCTGGCCGTCGTGCATCTGGTCGCACTTGTTGTACACGTCGATGACCCGGTCAGCCGGAATGCCGAGGTCGCGCAGCACCTGCTCACCGACGGTGCGTTGCTCTTCATAGTGAGGATGTGCGCCGTTGATGACATGCAGGACCAGGTCTGCCGAGACCGCCTCCTCCATCGTGGAGCGGAATGAGGCCACGAGGTGATGGGGCAGCTTCCGGATGAAGCCGACCGTATCGATGATGACGGTCTCGCGCGGCATCTCGAACGAGGTTCGCTGCAGTTTGGAGTCGAGCGTGGCGAAGAGCTTGTCGATGGCCTCTGCGTTGCCCCCGGTCAGGCGGTTGAAGAGCGTGGACTTGCCAGCGTTGGTGTAGCCGACCAGGGCCACGGTGAATGCGGTGTTCCGCCCCTTGCGCTGCGTCTCACGCGTCCGCTCGATCTTGTCGAGATCCTCGCGCAGGCGGGCGATCCGCGTGCGCGTCATGCGGCGATCGCTCTCCAGCTGCGTCTCGCCGACGCCGCGGGTGCCGATGCCTCCGCCCTGTCTGGAGAGATGCGACCACTGCCGGGTCAGTCGGGGCAGGAGGTAGCTGAGTTGGGCCAGCTCGACCTGTGTGCGTGATTCACGACTCCGGGCCCGCCGCGCGAAGATGTCGAGAATGAGAGCGCTGCGGTCGATGACCTTGACGGCGATGATCTCTTCGAGATTTCTGATCTGTGCCGGCGAGAGGTCGTCGTCGAACACCACGAGCGACACCTTGTGTTGCTCCACCAGCTTATGGATCTCCTCGGCCTTGCCGCTTCCGACGTACGTGGCCGGATCGCGCCCGGTGCGTTTGGCTATGACCCGCTGCACCGCCAGGCCACCGGCGGTCTCGACGA
>JADGNX010000307.1 GCA_017883265.1 Thermoanaerobaculia bacterium | reverse complement strand
CGATCCTGTGCCCCCCGAGAAGCCGTAGAGCGCAGGCCCCACAAGACAGAAGCGCGCCCTGTAGCACAGACACTCTTGTCTGTGTGCCACATGCCGAACTCGATCCACCCTCGCACAGACAGAAGTGTCTGTGCTACAGGGGGCACGTGTCTGGGCCGCACAGACAGAAGTGTCTGTGCTACAGCACTTACGACTTCGCGGCGATGGCCTTCAAGAGGGCTGATTCGAGCTCTTTGTCGTGCGGCTCGATCGCCCCGATGTGACGCCAGCGGATCTTTCCGCCGCGATCGACCAGCACGCTGGTCGGGATCACACTGGTTCGAAAGTCGTTGGCCAGCTTCCCGTCCGGATCGAGCGCGATGGGATAGGTGATCTTCTGCTCTTTCGCGAAATCGCGGACGGACGATTCCGCCGAGGCGTCGTCCAGGCTTACGCCGACGATCTCCAGTCCCTTGGCGGAATGCTTGCCGTAGAGCGCTATCAGCTCCGGGATCTCGGCGCGGCACGGCCCGCACCAGGTGGCCCACAGGTTGAGGAGGACGACCTTGCCACGCTGCTCCTTCACATCGAATGTCTTGCCGTCGAGCATCTTGGCATTGAAGTCCGGCATGGCCGATCCAACCGCGGTCGGATCAGCCGGCTCTTCCGGGACGGCAACCTTGGCAGCGGTCTTCGCTCGCTTTCCGGCGGCCTTCGCTTTGGCTGGTTGCTCGTGATGGCAGGCGGTCGTTAGAACGAGAGCAAGTCCGAGAGTTGTTGCAATGAGGAGACTGCGCATGCGGTCATTCTCGCGTGAAAGCGGGCGTTAGGAAAGCAGAAAGGGCAAGAGGCGAGCCCGTGCGTCGAAACGCGCCCAGTGGAGCGGCGGCCGCCCCGGCCGCCAACCGCTCGGCGTCGAGCCGAGCGGCGTCCTGAATGCCATCGGAGCGAACGCGTCAGATCTGTCGTCCGATCCGTCAGCTTGCCTGTAGCACAGACAACTCTTGTCTGTACGCCTCTTCTCTCGGCCTGTAGCACAGACGCGCACAGACAGAAGTGTCTGTGCTACGGCGACGAGGGCGCCAAACTCCAGCGGGCGGCCGAAGTGGCCGCCGCTCCACCTACGGAGTCCCGACTTCTCGTTCTGCCGCGGCGCGGTCGGTGAACCACCATGTGTCCTCGACTGCGCTCGTTACGCGGGCGATGGGAAAATCGGTCCCTCCGGCGCGAAGCTGTTCGATCACCGCGCGCTTCCCTGCTCCCGCGGCGAGCACCATGATCGCGCCGCTCTCCTCGAGCACCGGAAGGGTCAGCGTGACACGCCAGCTGGCCAGGCGTGGAACGTAGACCGGGGCGGCGATCCGGTCGCGGACCTCGAGGACGGAGGTACCAGGGAACAGCGATGCCGTGTGGCCGTCCTCCCCCATCCCCTGAATCGCCAGGTCCAGACGCTCGATCCCGCGTTCCTTCCATGCCCGCTCGAATCCGGCAGCGATCCTCTCGGGATCACCCTCCTCGGTGGGAAAGCGGAGAAAGCGATGTCTCTCGGGGATGCCCTGGGCGAAGAGCGTCCGCAGGATCATTCCGGCGTTCGAAGCCGGATCATCGATCGGAACGCAGCGCTCATCACCAACGATCCAATCGATCTCCAGAGGGGTGAGTTGATCGCGGAGCGGAGCCGATCCGAGCAGGGCATAGAGAGGCTCCGGGGTGGTACCGCCGGAGAGCGCGATCCGGAACGAGGTGCGGCTTGCCGCCCTTCGGACGATATCGCGCGCCGCGGCCTGCACCAGATCTGCGACTGAATCGAAGATCCGGAAGTTCATGCGGCACTACCGCGGGCCAGGGAGGAGGTGAGCGGAAGGATGCGCCGGAAGATCGGATCGCCTTCGGGCCGCTTGAGCTGCCTGACGATCAGTTCTGCGGTGCCGCCGGCGCGGGCGCGGGTCACCGTCTGCGAACGCTGCTCGATTCCATTCACTCGGGCGTTGAGGACCTCGGAGGCGGGATCGCGCGAGATGGTTGCCATCGTTCCACCGGCCAGCTCGATGTCGATCGACAAAAGGGTCCCGGCTCGCGAGGCCGGAGCTCCGACGATGATCTCGTGATCGATGACGCCGTCGGAAGAGCGGATCCGTCCCCCCTCTCCGAAGGCCGGTCCGGCCAGGGACGAGAACCACGAGAGATACAGAAGCGGCTCGATGCGGTCACCGAAGAAGTCGCGCTCTCCACCGGCGACCGTCAGTCCGATCCGGCGGATCCGGCCGATCTCGCTCCTCATCGATTGCGGATCGAAGAGCGAGGCGGTGGCCATGCGCCATTCTTCCAGCCGCACCCAGTTCAAGTCGGCCGGCGCGGTCGACGTGCTCTCAGCGATCTTCGCCAGGAGCTCGAGATCCTCGACCCGGTCGAAGTCCGCCGAGTCCACGATGAGGCGGTCCGCGGGATCAAACAGCGCATGAACGTATTCGGCATCCTCGTTCGGCAGATCCCCCAGCCACCAGATCGCAAGCGGCATGTCCGGGATGAGTAGAGCGCTCACCAGCGGCGCGATGCGGCGAACACGGTCGCCCCCGGCCACGACGGCAATCTCCTCCGAGCAGACCTGCTTGCCGGCGCCGACCAGATGACAGTTGGCGCTGATCCAGGAGGACATCTCAGGCGGCGATCCCGGCTCGGAGCGAATGACGATGCTCCGCTGTGGAACCGCGGCGCTGACTCTTCCGAGCGTCTCGCTGGCGATGGCGTGGTTGGCTGTGGAGTCGGTATGAGCCACCACGTTCCAGAGCGCTGCGCGGGTGATGGCATTCTCGTCTTCGCTGGCGCTTCGCCAGAGCTCGCTGAGAGCGCGATCGATCTCCGCGTAATTGACCGGCAGGTCCGCTCCAGCCGCGGCCTTGCGCAGATCATCGTCCTTCACGGCCGCCGCCATTTCCGCCCGTCGCGCTCGATGAGCTGATCGGCCGCTGCCGGTCCCCAGGTGCCGGCCGGGTACGGCTGCGGCGCACCGCTCTGCGACCAGGCGGCCAGAAGCGGATCGAGCCAGGCCCAGGCGGTCTCCACCTCATCGCGCCTGGCGAAGAGCGTGGAGTCGCCCAGCATGGTCTCCAGCAGAAGACGCTCGTATGCTTCCGGAGGCTCCGCGCCAAAGGAAGTGGCATAGCGGAACTCCATCGTCACCGGAGCCGTCCTCACGGTCGGACCGGGAACCTTCGACTCGAACTTCAGAGAGATCCCCTCGTCCGGCTGAATACGGATTGCCAGCACGTTCGGCTGCGTCGCGACCTGATTGTTCTTGCGGAAGAGCGGATACGGCGCCAGACGGAAATGGATGGAGATGTCGGTAACCCGCTTGGGCAGGCGCTTGCCCGCCCTGATGTAGAACGGGACATCAGCCCACCGCCAGTTGTCGATGAAGATCTTCAGGGCCGCGTACGTCTCCACCTTCGAATCGGGGCTGACGCTCTCTTCCTTCTGATAGGCCTCGGCATGTTCGCCCAGAACCGATCCCGCAGCGTATTGACCACGCACGGCCACGCTCTCCATACCGGCTCGCGGGAGGTCGCGCAAGGCCCGCAACACTTTCACCTTCTCATCTCGTACCGCATCGGCTTCGAAGGCCACCGGCGGTTCCATGGCGATGAGTGAGACCAGTTGCAGCATATGGTTCTGGATGATGTCCCGGGTGATGCCGGCCGACTCGAAGTAGTTGCCGCGCTTCTCCACGCCGATCGACTCGGCCACCGTGACCTGCACATGGTCAACATATTGACGATTCCAGAATGGCTCGAAGATGCCGTTGGCGAAGCGCAGGACCAGGAGATTCTGTACCGTCTCCTTGCCGAGGTAATGGTCGATGCGGAAGACCTGACGCTCGCGGAACGTGGTGACGGCGACGCGATTGAGCTCCTTGGCCGACGGAAGGTCGTGCCCGAACGGCTTCTCGATGATGACGCGCGTGAACGGACCGCCCTGCTCCGGATCGCCGACCATTCCCTTCTCGCCGAGGTTCTTCGAAATGACCGGGAAGAATGGAGGGGGGACTGCGAGGTAGTAGAGGCGGCGGCCGCCGCATCCGCAGGCCTGGTCGATCTCCGCCAGCTTCGCCGCAAGGCGATCGTAGGCTGCTGGGTCGTCGAAGGCGCCCTGGATGTAGAAGATCGATTTGGCCAGATTGTCCCAGACGGCGTCCTCGGTCGGCCGGGTGCGGGCGAACTTGTCGCAGGCCTCGCGCAACGAGCGGCGGAAGGATTCGTCCGAGAAATCGGATCGGGCGAAGCCGACGATGGCCTGGCCTCCGGGGAGGAGACCGTCGTGTGCCAGAGAGTAGAGGGCCGGGATCAGCTTGCGGTGCGTGAGATCACCCGCCGCGCCGAAGATGACCAGGACCGAGGCGTCGGGAACACGCTCCTGCTCGAGGCCTTCGCGCAGTGGATTAGGCTCCGCAGCGGCGGCGGAAGTTACAACGGACATCGAGGTCTCCTGTCGTTCGAGGCGTGATTATAACGACGGATGGAATTGCAGAA
>JADGNX010000306.1 GCA_017883265.1 Thermoanaerobaculia bacterium | reverse complement strand
CAAGAACTTCGCCATGGCCATCGCGGCGGTCCTGGCCATTACGCTGGTGCCGGCCATGATGATGCTGGTCATTCGCGTCAGGAGATACGATTTTCGGCCGAAGTGGTTGAGCAACACGGCCAACGCAGTCGCTGTCGGGACGATTCATTCGGAAGAGAAGCACCCGATCTCGAGAATCCTCTTCAAGCTCTACACGCGCCCGGCGAAGCTGGTCCTTCGGCATCCCCGAACGGTGATCGCCATCGCCGTGCTGATCGTGCTCGTTACCATCCCGGTCTATCTGAAGCTCGGTCACGAGTTCATGCCGCCGCTCAACGAGGGCTCCCTTCTTTACATGCCGACCACCCTTCCGGGCATTTCGGTCGCCCAGGCCGAGGCACTGCTCCAGCGGCAGGACCAGCTTCTGAAGCAGTTTCCGGAGGTGGTGCGCGTCTTCGGCAAGACCGGTCGCGCGGAGACGTCCACCGATCCGGCCCCCTTCTCCATGATGGAGACCATCGTCGTCCTCAAGCCGCCGGCAGAGTGGCGAGCCAAGGCCAGGTGGTATTCGAACTGGCCTCACTTCATCAAGCCGCTGTTCCGACCTTTCTGGCCGGACACGATCTCCGCGGACGAGCTGGTCAACGAGATCAATGCCCGGCTGACGCTGCCGGGCCAGACGAACGCATGGTCCATGCCCATCAAGAATCGCATCGACATGCTCACCACCGGCATTCGGACGCCGGTGGGTGTGAAGATCTTCGGCTCGAACCTCGAAGAGATCCAGAAGATCGGTCAACAACTCGAAGGGATTCTGCAGAAAATCCCGGGAACCCGCAGCGTATTCGGCGAGCGCGTGGCCGGCGGCTACTTCGCGGACTTTGACCTGAACCGTGAGCAGATCGCGCGCTACGGCCTGACCGTCGGCGAGGTGCAGGAAGTGATCATGACGGCCATCGGCGGCGAGAACGTATCGACCACCGTCGAAGGACGCGAGCGCTACCCGATCAACATCCGCTACCCGCGCGAGATGCGCGATGACGTCGACAAGCTCTCCCGCACTCTGGTGCCGACCATGGGCGGCGCGCAAATACCGCTTGGGCAGCTGGCCACCATCAAGCTCATTGAGGGTCCGTCGATGATCCGCGATGAGGACGGTCATCTGACAGGGTATGTCTATGTGGACATCGACTCCGCGAAGCGCGACATCGGCGGCTACGTCGAGGAGGCGAAGAAAGCCGTCGAATCGCAGCTCAAGCTGGAGCCGGGGTACCTCCTGGCATGGAGCGGCCAGTATGAGTCGATGGCCCGGGTGAAGGAGAAGATGAAGGTCGTCATCCCCCTGACGCTCTTCGTCGTCTTCATGCTCATCTTCATGAACACGAAGTCGTTCGCCAAGACGGCCATCGTCCTGCTGGCGGTGCCTTTCTCAGCCGTCGGCGCGATCTGGCTGCTTTACGCCCTCGGCTACAACATGTCGATCGCTGTCTGGGTCGGACTCATCGCCCTGCTTGGCCTCGACGCCGAGACCGGCATCTTCATGCTGTTGTACCTCGATCTGGCTCACGATGAGCGCGTCGCTGCCGGGACACTCAACACGCACGAAGATCTGAATGAAGCAATTCTGCACGGAGCGGTGCAACGCGTTCGGCCGAAGGTGATGACCGTGGCCTGCGCCTTCTTCGGTCTCGTGCCCATCATGTGGTCGATCGGAGCCGGAGCAGACGTCATGAAGCGCATCGCGGCGCCGATGATCGGCGGCCTCTTCACCTCGTTCCTGATGGAGCTCCTCGTCTATCCCGCCATTTATCTTCTGTGGCGCGAACGTGATCTGCCGCAGCCCGAGTCAGTTCCCGGCGAGCATCCCGGACATCACTGGTGGCGCCGGCCGGCGCCATCGACGCCTGAGAGTACGGTCGGCAGGCCGCTGGGCACCCCTCCCCTGGAGGGCAGTTTGAGCCGTTCCCCGATTCCGAAGGAGTCTGGTCTTGTACGAGAGTAAGTTGGCCAGCGCGCTCACATTTGCGGCCGCATCACAGCCGCTGCCAGGGCTGCGCCGCACTATCCCCGGCGGCGAGGTGAATCGTGTCGATTGAGAGCGATCGAGAGGAGTTGCATGGGCTCGTCCGGGGACGCCAACTCCTCTTTCGCCCTCAGCGATTCACAATTACGCCCAGGACGACCGCGGCGTCGAGCGCGATCCAGCCGATGCAGGCCAGATAAATCGTCTTGTCGCGCTTGCGGATCCCGTAGCCGAGCCAGAGAAGGGCCGAGAAGAGATACGTGCCCCATGACAGGACCGAAACGCCGGAGGCGTTGTGTCCGACCCAGATGGTCAGTACCTGCGGTACGGTCATGACCATCGTGAAGAGCGATACGGCGCGCAATATCCTTTCGAGTCCACTGGCCGGCTGCGATTTCGTCGTACTGAGAATGGAATAGTCAGGAGGGAGCATCGTCAACGTCTCCGCGATTGATTATGCTTCGCTGCGTGACCCCCAAGCCGGTAATCTGCCCCTTCTGCAGGGAAGCGATCCGGATCGACCCGGCAGGCTCGCGCATCTATACGCGCTCCACCGTGGTCATGCACGTCGTCGAGTGTCCGAAAAAGCCGCTCGACGCTTCCGCCAACGATTTGAAGGTCGCCGTCGATGCCATGATGGAACGACGCCGCGTACCGCGGCTGCCAGGATCGAAATGGCCGCCTCGCTGATCGATCGTTTCGCATCAAAGCCGATTGCGTTCTCTGCAAGGCGACTTCTCAATCCGGATTGAGGTCGGCCCGTCGGGTTGTCGGGCCATCAATTGCTTCCATGGACGTCGCCCATCTTTGAGACCTCATTTTCGCGGGCCGTCCGTAGCCGGGGCCAGACCACAACACTCCGTACCGACGACGATCGAGCTGCTCTCGGGATACCACCGTCGCTTCAGCCAGAGCGCGACGGTCACGAGCCCGATGAGGACCGGCACCTCCACCAGAGGCCCGATCACGGCGGCGAATGCAGCGCCGTGACCGATGCCGAAGGTGGCCACCGCCACCGCGATGGCCAGCTCGAAGTTGTTTGAGGCCGCCGTGAAGGACAGTGTGGCGGTCTGCGGGTACGTGGCCCCCACCTTCCGGCTCATCCAGAAGCTGAGGAGGAACATCACGACGAAGTAGATGAGCAGGGGCGCCGCGATGCGCAGCACGTCGAACGGGAGCTTGACGATCGTCTCGCCTTTGAGGCTGAACATCACGACGATCGTGAAGAGCAGCGCGATAAGCGTCAGGGGGCTGATCCGCGGAACGAAGACGCGGTGATACCAGTCGAGGCCTCTGACCTTCCCGAGTACGTAGCGCGTCAAAAATCCCGCGATGAACGGAATGCCGAGATAGAGGAAGACACTGGTGGCAATCCGGCCGATCGTGATGTTGACGACCGCTCCCTGCAGTCCGAGCTTTGCAGGAAGAACGGTGATGAAGAACCAGGCATACACGCTGAAGAAGAGCACCTGGAAAATCGAGTTGAAGGCCACGAGCCCGGCGCAGTATTCGGTGCTTCCTTTGGCCAGGTCGTTCCAGACGATCACCATGGCGATGCAGCGCGCCAGGCCGATCAGGATCAGGCCGATCATGTACTCGGGGCGGTCCCGCAGGAAGAGCACCGCCAAACCGAACATGAGCAGAGGGCCGACGATCCAGTTCTGCACCAGCGAGAGCGCCAGGACCTTCTTGTTCTCGAAGACCAGATGCAGCTCTTCATAGCGAACCTTTGCCAGCGGCGGATACATCATGAGGATCAAGCCGATGGCCAGGGGAACGCTGGTCGTGCCGATGTTCCAGGCATTGATGGCCTGGTTGAACTGGGGGACGGCATAGCCCAGCAGCACACCGGCCGCCATGGCCAGAAAGATCCAGAGCGTGAGATACCGGTCCAGGAAGGAGAGCCGCTTTTTCGTGGTCATCGTTCAGCGCCTCAGAGAACGGGAAAAATGCTGCGGAGTGATTCGTGAAGACTCGCTACGATTGATTTCGGACGCATGGCAGGCCCCCACGAACGAGACCGGCGACATCGTAGGTGACGAATTCGGCGATGCGTTGGAGTTGCGTGTACAAGAGAACGACTGCTGCAACGACAGCCGCCGCGATGGCGTAGCGACTGTTCCGCGGCCGGCCGTTGCGGCGCTGAGGCCAGAAGGGTCAGAGTGGTCATCGCTGCGCTCGGTCACCCGTGCGAATCTGTGCGGCCTTTCGCGCAGCGGATGCGAGCTTCGGCCGCTGAAGTCGATTCAGGTCCAGACTGACGCTGCAGAGCTCATCGAGAGGAACGCGCCGGAGCTCCTTCACCAGCACAGCATCGGCCTTCACCTCGCGATCGTCCTCGAGCCAGGGCCAGACCGCGTCGAGGATGCCGTCGCGACCCGCAGAATCCGAGAGCCGGTACTCGACCCAACGGCCCTCCTTCCGCTCGCTCAGAAGCCCCACATTCCGCAGCTCGGAGAGATGTTCGGAGACGGTAGACGCTGCGAGTTTCACGACCACGGTCATC
>JADGNX010000305.1 GCA_017883265.1 Thermoanaerobaculia bacterium | reverse complement strand
GACCCAAGGAGAAAAAAATGATCCTCGAGAATCGTGTCACCCCCAGGACCATCATGCTCATCGGAATGGCGTTCCTTCTGGCGGCCAGCCTTTCGCACTGGTTTCTCCGTCCCTCGGGCGCCTTCGGCGCGGACCTCGTCGACGGGACGAAGGGATTCCTTTACGGCATCTCCATCGGCCTCTTGCTTCTCAGCATCCTCAAGACACGTCGTCGCTCCCTCGTCTGATTGCGGGATCCGGGGTCGGGCGCGAGCTCTAACGAATATCGCCGCAGCGGCGGTGTCGATGGAACGAGAAGCGCGTCTGACCCCGCCAAGTGCGGCTCGAAATGACGAACTGACTTAGAGAGTGAATCCCGGTGCCTGCTCGTAGGCGGAGCCGATGCGGCAGAGCTGATCAAGGGCCTCGGCGAAGAGCGCGAAGAGCCGCCGGAGCCGTTCGACATCTCTGATGACTCCCACTACCTGAAACGAGAGCTCGTCGACGCCTTCCGGAAACTTGCGGCCGAACCAGCGTTCGTCGTCCTTCACCTCCAGAAGCATCTGCGGTTGCGCGGCGAACAGTTCGCGCAGTTTCGGGTCTGAGAAAAAGGTGCGCACCTTCATGCTATCGTTCCCTTTGATGATGAAGGCCTCGTCAAATTCCGGATCGCCGATCTCGATGTCCTGCATTCCCAGCAATTTCCCGATGTCGCTGAAGAGACCCTTCCGATAGATCGTGAAGCGGAACGAGTCGGGATTCACGTAGGGGGCGCGGATCCTGGTGTAGATGATCGTGGCCTTGCCCGTCGAAACCGTATACGTGTCGAGCGTCACGATCCATGGCCCGTGCTCCACCTCGACCTTGTCAGTCTTCAGGAAGCCGCCCTCGACATACCGCCCCTCGATTTCGGTACTCAGCTGGCGCCATACCTCTTCACGGCTAGGACCAAACCATGCGCGCAAGGGACCCATGCCGACATGGTATCGCGACTGTGACTCCAATCAGCGCCGGGCTACATGGTTCACTTCCGCGGAGATACCACGACGAGGTCGCTGAGCTTTTCGCGGCCGGAGTGAGCGAGGTAGACGATCCCGCCGCGGGCCACCGCGGGATTGCGCGCGCCCGCTTTCGTAGGAACCTTCGCCGCAACAGTCAGCTTGCCGTGCCCGTCCACGTGAAGGATCGTCAGCTCGGCGGCCTTCGCGGCGCCGACGAAGAGCTCGTGCGTTGCCGGCCAGTAGTCGATGTCATCCACGCCGTCTCCGGTTTCGGCTGATGAGAGGATTTTTCCATCGTGCACGTCGAGCACTTCGGCGCGGGCGCTGCAGGCGACGAAGAGCTGGCCCGCTTTCTCGTCCAGCCGCAGGCCGTGCGGTCCGTCTTCCCCGCATCCGGGCTTCCAGGTAGCGACCGTCTTGTGACTCTTCAGGTCGATGGCCAGGGTAAGGTCCTTGTCCTCGAGATTGGTATAGAAGCGGTGGCGCGCCAAATCGACGGCGAAGCCTTCCGGATTGCCATCGAAGGTCAGTTTCGCTTTCTCCGCAAGCGTCACCGCATCGAGGATCCTGACCGACTTGTCTCGCGGCGTCGTGACCCAGACCTCCTTCGCTGACGCGACGTAGGCCAGGCCATCGGGACTGGAGTCGAGGGTGTGGCATGCCCCGCGGGCGAGTGTTCGCGAGTCGACGGCGCATACGCTCGAATCGCCGCGGTTGCCGATGTACACCGTTCCTGCCCCGATCGTCAATCCGCTCGGTCCGGCCATCCGTTTGCGATCGCCGGTCCCCATCTCGACCGTCTTGAAACCAGTAATGTCGCGGACGTTTCCGGTAGCCACGTCGACCACGTCGACGCGACCGCTGTTCCCCGCCGGAACCCAGACCGTGTTCGTCGCCGGGTCGTAGGCGATGTAGTCCATGGAGATGCCCGACTCGCTGGCGCCGGGAAGCGGCAGCATGCGGACGTCATACGCAGTCGCGGCGGCTTTGGCCGTGGCCGTGACGAGCGCGGAAGCGAGAAGCATGATCAGGAGGAGTGATTGGAAGCGTGCTGGGGGTCCATCGGTCATGGAAGAATCTCCTTTGGAAGCGGCGCGCGTCGGAATCGGGCCATCAGTGGGCGGACCTCCGCGACCGATTCCGAGTCATTGTCTCTGGTGTTGCTACGTAATCCGCCAGGTGACAGTCTACCTGACCGCGGTCAGCTGGTTGACCCAGGCGCCTGCGCCGCCTGCCTGGTGGCGACCCTCGCGACGGTCGATCGCTGTATTAGAGTGCGGTCGCAATTTCAACGCAAAGGAGTGTCATGATCCAGGTCGAGACCTACCTCATATTCGATGGGAATTGCGCCGCCGCCCTGCGCTTCTACGAACGGATTCTCGGGGGGAAGCTCAGTATGATGACGGCGGCCGAGTCGCCGGTCGCGGCGCAGATGCCGCCCGGCAGCGGTGAGAAGATCCTCCACGCGCGGCTCGACGTCGATGGCGGCGTCCTCATGGCATCCGACTCGATGACCGGCCAGCCCTACGAGAGGATGGGCGGCTTCGTCGTATCGCTCACCTATCCCAGCGCTGCCGATGCCAGGCGGATCTTCCAGGCCCTGAGCGAGGGGGGCCGGACTACGATGCCGCTCGGGAAGACCTTCTGGGTCGAAATGTTCGGGATGCTCGTCGATCGTTTCGGAACGCCCTGGATGGTCAGCGGCGGAGCCCCGACCGCCTGAGGCAATTGGCTGCAAGACGTCCACACCAGTACGGAGGGATTCATGATCAAAATCATCCTCATTGTCCTCGTGGTCCTCATCGCTGCCCTTCTGGCCTTTGCCGCGAGCAAGCCCGGGACGTTCCGCATTCGCCGCGCCACGACCATCAAGGCGCCTCCCGAAAGAATCTTTCCCCTCATCAACGATTTCCACAACTGGGGATCCTGGTCGCCGTGGGAGAAGTTGGATCCGGCCATGAAAAGGACCTACAGCGGAGCCCCAAACGGCAAAGGAGCCATGTACGCGTGGGAGGGGAACGGGAAGGCCGGCGCCGGCAACATGGAGATCGCGCAGTCATCTCCATCGTCGGCGGTCACGATCAATCTGAATTTCATCAAGCCATTTGAGGGTCACAACATCACCGAATTCACGCTCACGCCCGTGGGCGATTCGACGAACGTCACCTGGGATATGCATGGACCTTCTCCTTTCATGTCGAAGTTGATGCAGGTGTTCATGAGCATGGACAGCATGGTGGGGAAGGATTTTGAGGCCGGCCTGGCCAACATGAAGAGGATCGCGGAAGGGTAAGTCCGCGACTTTACGGTTCGTGTCGATTCGACTCCGGCTGGTTCGACGTCTTTCTCGTCGTAGTCTCGATCCAATCAGCGAAGGTCGACGGATGGCCTCGCCTGACGTGACCGCTGGTACACACGACGGTTCGCCTGAGCTCCCACGTCGCTACCGCGCCTCAGACTCCAGCCTGGCGGCGAGGCCCTGGATGCGCGGCGCCAGGCGAGGATCGATCTTCTCCGCCATCAGCGCGAATGAATCGGTCGGGCCGCTCCAGCGCAGTTCGTCGACGTCGCGGAACAGCGGCTCGTCGGTGCGCAGCGTCGCCAGGTCTTTGAACAGCAGAGCGCGCTCCATGTTCTGGCCCAGAATCTGTGGAGGGAACTGTTCGATGGAGCCGTGCTGATCGATCAGTCTCGCTGCGGTCTTAGCTCCGCAGCCTCGGATTCCCGGGTAGCCGTCAGCCGCATCACCTACCAGGGCCAGGTAGTCGGCGATGTGCTTAGGCCCGACGCCGAACTTTGCGCGCACGCCGGCCTCATCACGGATCTTCCCGCTCTTGCGATCGACCTGCACCACGCGCTCGCCGTCGACGCATTGCGCGAGATCCTTGTCCGGCGTCCAGATGCAGACCTTTTCCACGCGATGATCCTCAGCCGCGAGGTGCGCCGCGGACGCCAGGGCATCGTCGGCCTCCAGCTCGACCATCGGCCATGTTGCGACCCCCATCGCGACCAGGGCCCGTTCCAGCGGAAAGAACTGAGCCCGCAGAGCCGGCTCGATTCCTTCGCCGGTCTTGTAATCCGGCCACAGATCGTTGCGGAACGACTCGATGACGTGGTCCGTGGCCACTCCGATGTGCGTCGCACCCCCCTCGAGCATCTGGGCGACCGTCCCGAGCACGCCGGCCACCGCTCCGAGGGGTGGGTCGCTCTTGTGGAACCGCCTGAGCCCGAAGAAGTGGCGAAAGAGCTCGTAAGTTCCGTCGATCAGGTGAACGATCATTGAGGGCGGCCCACGATACCGCGATTCCTCAGCACTGAGTTCGTGCTAATGCTACCCAAACACGTTTGAAATTTGAGAGTCAAGAACCGGGCGCGGGCTGGGGCTCGGGCCCGGGAAAGCACAGAGCCCTTCTCGAACGCTTCACACCGATGCTCCCGAAACTCATCAAATCCCGACGCCCCCAAGGGGCCTCCTTTAAGAAACCAGAAACCAGAAGGCAGAAACCAGAAACCAGAAGGCAGAAGGCAA
>JADGNX010000304.1 GCA_017883265.1 Thermoanaerobaculia bacterium | reverse complement strand
GATCGAAAAACTGGCGCAGTCCGGCCTCGAAGGGCACCGGATGAAAGCGCGACATCAGGTACTCCGCGTGCGGTCTCATGCTCCACTCGAAGAGGACGATCGTATCGGGCCGCAGGTGAGCGTTCCCGTAAAGCGCCGCGGCGGCGGGAGGCGAGGGCCGGTGAACGCGGGCGTCGAGAATAGGGCCGACGTAGGCGACCGAGACCAGCGCCAGCAGCGTGACCAGCGCATAGGGGGCGAAGCGCAGATCTGTCCGCTCACGAATCGCTCCGAACCCGGCCGCGGCGACGAGAGCCATCGGAACGATCAGCGGCATGCTGTAGCGGGCGGCATCGGCCGGATCCATCGTGGCCACCGAAAAGACGAGCTGGGCCACCGTGAACATGGCCAACGGGAGCAATCGAGCAGTCCATCTCCTCGCCAGCCAGAAGATCCCGGCGGCCATGCACAGCAGGAGAGGGACAGTAACGTACTTCGATCCCCACGGATGGATTGTGAAGCGGATGGCAATGGCACCCCATCCCAGCGCGCCGCGAGACTGGCCGGCATCGTGAGCCGCGAAGTAGACGACTTGTCTTTGTTGCCACCGGAAGAAACTGTCCACTCCGCCGACGGCATCGACCAGCGGGAAGAACCATGCGGCGGAAGCCACGGCGAATGCGGCGACTGCGTCGACGCGCTGTCGCATGGTCCGCATCTGCCAGAGCACGACGATGAAGAACGGCGCGAGGGCCACGACGTACTGGGGTCGAACACCGATGGCCGCCGAGCAGCAGATGGCCGTGGCGACCGCAGCGCCCGAGCTTTCTGCATCGAAGACGTGACTGGCCGCCAGGACTGCGAGGGCGAAGAACGTAAGGGCCGGAGAGTCCGACATCGGCAGCGTGCCGTGAACCAGCACCGTTGCTGAGAAGTAGACCAGGAGGGCGCCGGCGGCGCCGAGGTCTCGGTCGCCCAGCAGGCGGCCGAAAGCGCGGCAGAGAGCGGCGTAACCGGCGACGCAGGAGACGACGCTGATAGCCGTCAGACTCAGGAAGGGGTCATGTAGAACCGCATCGACCGCTTTCCCTAGCCCGATGTAGAGAGGGAAACCGGGAGGATGGGGGTGGTAGAGGAGCGGCTCGAACTTGCGCACCCCTTCGGCAAAGAGCAGTTCATCGTGCTCCCAGAAGGTATGCGGCGCTGTCAGAAGGCGTGTGATCAAAACGATCACCGCGCCGGCGATCTCTCGCCAGTAATCGCGAATTCGATTCATACGGCCGAGCGCGGTCCTCCGGACGATCGCATCGCGACGATGCCTCCAGAGGCTCCCGTCGCGTCGTTTGTCTCTCCCTATAATGTCGCGAATGTCGACGCTGAAGGCGCTCATCGTACTGTATCGCGCCTTTGGCGGAGGACGGACTTCCACCCGTCTCCACGTCCTCATTCGTTTTCTGACATGTCCCTTCCTGCGCATTTTGAAAGAGCTTCCGGAGCGGTCTGTCGATCTCCTGGAGATCGGAGCCGGACACGGCATCTTCTCGATCCTGGCCGCCGCGGGGGGTCGCCGCCCGATCGCCGTGGAGCCCGACCTGCGAAAGCTCTTCCCTGCTTCGCGCGACGGGGGTGTTCGCTTCGTCGCATCCTACGCAGACGCCATCTCCGGCAGTTTCGGCACCGTGGCCATGATCGACGTTCTGTACAAAGTGCCGAAGCAGGATTGGCCAGGACTTCTCCGGTCGATCGGCGATCGCACGGCTCCAGGCGGCCTCTTTCTCCTGAAGGAGCAGGATCCGACGGACATCCTCAAGAACCGGTGGAACGAGCTTCAGGAATCGCTCAACAGCCGCTTCCTCAAAATCACCCTCGGCGACGCATTCACCTACGAGCGGCCGGAGGCGATGGTCCGCCTTCTCACAGCCGCCGGATTCTCGAGCGTGCGCGTCGAGCGCATCGATCGCTGGTATCCGCATCCGCACGTCCTGTACGTGGCGCGACGGGCGAAGGCGGAGTAGGCGGCGCCCGCTGGCACCTTACTGCTCCAACGCCGAGGGCAGTCGGGGTGACGAGAGTAGCTCGGCGAAGACTGGCCAGCGAGCCTGCGGATCGCCCGCAGCATGCCGCTCTACATATTGAGCCACCAGATCCTTCCCCAGGTTGTAGTTGATGACGTAACTCCGATACTGGTCGATGAAACGGACGCGCTGCCGGGCGCGCTCGGGGGCCATGAGAGCGTAACGGGTCAGCCAGCCGGCGGCCGCAGCGGCGTCGATCTCTCCGTCGAGATAGCGGCGCGCCGCTTCGTTGCCGGCGTAACTGAGCTTGGAAGTCAGCTCCTGGATCCGGTAATACTGCGCCGCGCTCGTGGCGTCCAGGCCGGCCAGGGGGAAGAGATGGACCTTCTCGAAATCGACACGTTCATCGGCCGGGAACGCGACGTCGATCCCGTAGTTCGCGCTTCCTTCGGCGATCAGGGACTGCGGGCTGAAGAGCGGATAGACCGAGAGCTCCACCCAGCCACGGTCACGCACCAGGTTCTTCTCGAGAAGCGTGTTGTAGACGTGATGCCCCGGGTAGCCTTCGTGGCAGGCCAGATCGATGGCCCGGTCGATGAAAATCGGCAGATCGGTGTTGACCTGAATGAGGCTGGTGTAGTTTCCCTTGAACCAGTTATAGCCGCTCCACGATTTGTTCGTGACGTATTCAACCGTGAAGGTCTCGCCAGGCGGGAGGGAAATGTGCTCGAGAGTGCGGGCCCGACACGCGGCGATGGCCTCTTTGAACACCGCGTCGAGCTTCTCTTTCGGAATCACAAAGCCGCTGCGGTAATTCTCGATCCGTTCCGGAAGGGAGCCGGCGCCGGGCAGCTCCTTCTCCAGATCCGCAAGAAGGCCCTGAAAGTACGCTTCCGGGTGGTGGGGCGCTACCGCGTCGTAAAGGGCCTTCGATTCCTCGTCGAATGTCAGCTTCTTCCCCTCGAGCATCTCTACTCTCGTTACGAGCGCTTCGGTCTGACGAATGAGATAATTCCGCCGCAGCGCCAGCATCGGATCGGCGGGAACCGCCGTGCTGCGCAATGCGCCGGCGAGAGCGAGGGCATCGGCGTGGATCTCGGCGAGCGACCGTTTCGCCTTCTTCCCTTCGTTGCGCCAGGCCGGCGGACCGTAATAGGCGTCGACGTAGTCGGGGTCATGTTCTCCAACTGCGAGCACCAGTTTCACGTAACGCTCGGCTGCGGCATTCATCGGCGAGTTGGCAGGCTTCATGGTCGTGCACCCATTGAGCATCACCGCCGTGGCGACGGTCAGGAAGAGAAGTTGTCGTGGCATGGCGGGACGAAGTCTTGCAGAAGCGCCGTGAAAAAGGAACATGACGCGAATGCGAGGCTGGTCCGCGATTCGGACTCCCGGGACCGGCCGCTATACTTCGGTCGATTGTCTACAGTCCGGCTCGAGATCCTTGCGATTCGCTATCGGATGGCCAACGGCCTGCACCAGGCCATGAGCCTGTGGACCACCGTCCTCATCGTCTGGATCGTCGCGGTCGGTCTCAAGGACGCGCCGCCGCTCTTGGAATGGGGTCACGAATGGGGCGCCGGGCCGCATCGGTGGTTGATTGCGTTCTCAATCGTAGGCGCTCTCGCTCTGGCCGTCAGGCCGATACTCCGGCACGGTCTCCGACGGTACGGACAGGAGCCGATGGAGACTCTGCCGCTCACCTCGTGGCAGCGGCTGCAAATCGACGGGGCGGCGGTGTCGCTCTTCATGACGCCCCCACTGATCGTCCTGACCGTGGTGGCCGCAACGGGAGGCGTGGCCCTGCCGGCCATCGTGGCCATCGCTTGCGGACTGACAGTGCAGACTTTGACCCTGGGGGCACCTCGAGCGACGGAGCTCCGCAGGCGTTCGCGCGTCGTGCAGTTGCGACTGCCCGCCGACCTCCGTTGGCTCCTCCGCAGTGGACGCTTCGCGCCGAGCGAGCTCCTGGCCCTGGCATGTGCTATCGGCGCGAGGCTGGCGATCGCGAACAACGGAGTCCACAACCCGATGTCGGCGACGCGCATCGACACCTTCTTCGGAGCGATCGCTGCAGCCATCCTTGCCAGCGCAGTCACGCGCGCCCGTCAGGCCGCACGCCACTATCGAGCCCTCGAGACGGTGCTTCCGATCTCCTCGACCCGGCGCCTGGCACGGCTCTGTCTGAGCGCGCTTCCCCTGGCTGCGCCGCTTCTTCTGACGCCCCGATCGGCGCCGCTTGCTGTCGGCATCTACCTCGTACTGGTGCTTCTTGGCGAGCACCGCTCTCTGCGAGAACACCGCGCTGAAGGAGAAGTCATGGGCGCCGGAGTGGCGGCCGCAGTGGTGTCGGCGCTCGATGTGCGCGCGGCCCTTCTGGCCACACTGCTCCTGGCACCCGTCATATGGAGGCTGGCGCTGCACAGCGAGGAACGCTGCGACGTGCCGCTTCTCCAATCGGATGTCGAGCCATGATCCATGTCTCATCGCTCTCCAAGAGGATCGGATCGAAGCGGCTCCTCGACGAAGTCTCGTTCGA
>JADGNX010000303.1 GCA_017883265.1 Thermoanaerobaculia bacterium | reverse complement strand
TCGTGGTTGCGCACGGCCCGATACCCCGACCCCGCTGCGATTCCTGACCGTCGTCGAGAACCTGCGAACAGACTCTTCTTCGACCGCTCCTCATAAGAGATTCGCGAAGCGGTCGTCGCGCTGACGGATGAGCTCGCCGGCAACCTCGAGAAAGCTCTTGGTGATTCGACAAAAGAATAGCCCTCCGACCGACCATTTTCGAATGATGGTCCCGGCCGTGTTTCGAGACCTCGACGCTGAGTAGGTGGGTGTTACCATAGCCGGGGCCATCGTTAGTTGGAAAGGGTGCGCCGCTGAATTGCCCAGGTATGACATTGCTTGGAAGTGTTGTCCTTCGGCCGGTGGCCATGAGCGTGCTGACGCGGCGGGCGGGCTCTGACGCCGATGCCGCTGGAGTCGCGGCGGCTGCCGGCGACGCCTACGACGACCTCGCAGTCGTCCTCATTACGCTGATCGGCGCGGTTGGCGTCGAGGCCCTGACCGCGCGGGCCTCTCACCTGGCACTGGGGGAGTATCCATCGTGGAGCCAGGCGGAGAAAGGAAACGCCGCCGGGCCATTTGGTCAGGTCAGTTCCTGGCTGGAGCGGCAGGATTCTGCCCTGGCCAGTGAGGCCGCTGCCGCGATGCTCTCGACGTTGGGAGGGCTGCTGATGACGTTCATCGGGGAACCCTTGACGATGCGCCTCCTGCGAAAGGCGTGGCCCGACGGCTTTTCCGATGTGAGGTCAGAGGAGACGTTCGCATGACCGAAAAGGTTGCCATTCGACAACTCCCCACGGGCGTGCCAGGACTCGACAAGATCCTGGGTGGAGGAGTGCCGGAGTTCTCATTCAACCTGATCGTCGGCGCGCCCGGCTCGGGCAAGACCACGCTGGCACAGCAGATCATGTTCGGGCTTTGCGGTCCGGACCGGCACGCCATCTATTTCACCGTGGTCGGTGAGCCACCGCTGAAAATGCTGCGCTACCAGCAGCAGTTCACATTTTTCGATTTCGAACGGGTGGACAAGTCGATCCGATACGTCAACCTGAGCCCGGACCTGGTCGAAGGCACTCTGGACAAACTGATGGCGCGGATCGTTCAGGAAGTCGAGGCCACGAGCCCGGCCGTTGTGGTCGTCGATTCCTTTCGAACCGTGGCCCGTGTGAGCGGCAGAGCAGGGGACGGCGATCTCGAGTTGCAGCACTTCGTCCACCAACTGGCCATCAGGCTCACGGCCTGGCAGGCCACGACGTTTCTGGTCGGCGAGTATCAACCGTCAGAGGTCGAGCGCGATCCTGTCTTCACGGTGGCCGATGGACTGCTGTGGCTCTATCAGAGCATCGATCGCAACTCCATGGTGCGCAAGATTCAGGTGATGAAAATGCGCGGGCAGGCACCCATTCCCGGCCTGCATACGTTTCGCATCACCGAGCGCGGGATCGATGTCTTTCCACGAGTGATCGTCGATCCGGAGAAGAAGAAGGGAGCCTCGGGCAAGAAGGGTGCGACCCGGGAGCGTCTCTCGACCGGAATCAAGGGGTTGGACGAGATGCTCGGGGGAGGCATTCCGACTGGCTACTCCGTACTCGTCGCCGGACCCTCCGGCTCCGGCAAGAGCGTGGTGGCAACGCAGTTCATCATGGCCGGCGTTCGCAACGATGAGCCGGGAGTCATCGCGGTGTTCGAGAAACGGCCCAGCAAGTACTCAGAGACTCCGCCGGGTGGTCCGGCGTTCGAAAAGATGATCCGCCTGGGACAGGTAGGGGTCATCCACACCCGGCCGCTCGACTTGTCCATCGATGAAATGCTCTATGAAATGATCGAGGAGATTGAGCGCTACAAAGCGCGCCGGCTGGTGATCGATTCCCTCTCCGGGTTCGAGCTGGCGCTGGCACCGACGTTTCGCGAGGACTTTCGGGAGTCGCTCTATCGCATGGTCTCCGTCCTGACGGGGATCGGGATCACCATGGTGATGACGGCGGAGCTGGAGGACACCTATACCGATTTGCGGTTCAGTCCTCACGGGACCGCGTTTCTGACCGATGCCATCATCATGCAGCGATATATCGAGTTGAAGGGTCAGTTGAGACGGGTCATGGCCGTGATAAAAGTGCGCGGGAGCGCCCATAGCAAGGATCTGCGCTCCTTCGAAATCACAGAGGATGGCATGGTGGTCGGCGAGGCCATGGGGCACTACGAGGGATTGCTGACGGGCAGGCCGTACTTGATCGCGGGTTCCGAGACCGCAAAGAAAGCTTCAAGGAAGAAGCGGTAATCGAGCTCATGTCGAACATGTCGAGAGGATCAAACCGGCCGCCGCCGGAAGGGGAGAGCGAGCGGAATCCTTCGCCCGAAGGCTCTCTCGGTTCGCGGGAGGCTGCTGTCGCGGCGCGCGAGCAATCGCTGCGGGCCCGGGAAGAGATGGCTGAGCAGGCCTGGCTGGAGATTGAGGCGGTCATGGCCGATCTTCGAGAAGCCAATGAACATCTCGTCGTCGCCAATGTCCGGTCACAAGCGCTGGCAATCGAATTGACCCGGCTGTACCAGGAGGCGACGATAGCCAGTCAGGCCAAGGACGATTTCTTCGCCTTGCTCTCGCACGAGCTGCGAACGCCGTTGACCTCGATCAAGGGATGGGCAGACCTTCTGGGGAGAGATCCGGATCCCCCGACGATCGCAGAGGCCGCGCGCTCGATCGCCAGCAGCGCAGCCCTTCAGGCCCAGCTGGTCGACGATCTGCTCGATGTCTCACGAATCATGACCGGCAAGTTCTCGATCGCCGTGACAGAGGTCGATTTTGGCGCGGTGGTTGCGGACGCCGTGAGCGCGATGCGCCCGCTGGCAGTAGCGAAAGGTCTCTCGCTGATGACGATCGCGAACCAATCGATCGTCATCCAGGGTGACGCGGGCCGGTTGCGCCAGGTGGTTGGCAATCTCTTGTCGAATTCTGTGAAGTTCACACCTGCCGGCGGCTTGATCGAGATTCGTATGGCCCTGGACGATTCCTTCGCAGTCGTTGAAGTGCGCGACACCGGCCAGGGGATTGCTTCGTCCTTTCTTCCAGAGGTCTTCGACCGGCATGCGCAGGCGGACGCCAGGCGATTTGGTGGCCTCGGCCTCGGGCTGGCCATCGTCAAGCACATCGTCGAAGTGCACGGCGGCACAGTTCGGGCCGCCAGTCAGGGGGAAGGAAAGGGAGCCACATTCACCATCCGGATCCCCGCTGGGCTGCATGAACCAAAACCCACCAGCTAGTACTGCCCGAACACAGTTGAAATTTGAGAGTCAATAACCGGGCTCGGGCTAGGGTCCGGGCCCGGGAGAGACTCGCGGACGTCGTGGCTAATGCGTTTTACGATCCGCTGGCCAACAGCCTGTTCAAACCAGCATCCGAAATCCGAACTCCCGCCGCCGCATCGTGACGCCCACTGAAATGAACCACCCGGACCCGAGCCCGGCTTTTGTCGTTGAACTCTGAGAGAGGAATCCTCAGTTTGTTCTACGGAATCGCTGCCGCAACGGCGGGCTGGCAGGAGTAGATGACCCCTGTGGCTTTCGCCCGCAAGTTGCCGACGAGCAGGACGTTCCCGCCGGCCAGCGCACTCTTGTTTCTCATCTCGTTGGT
The DNA here is from genome assembly GCA_017883265.1 of Thermoanaerobaculia bacterium. Lineage (GTDB taxonomy): Bacteria > Acidobacteriota > Thermoanaerobaculia > Gp7-AA8 > Gp7-AA8 > JADGNX01. The sequence goes on along the minus strand of JADGNX010000303.1, from coordinate 931 downwards.
GGCGTCTCTCGGGGTGGCGTAGGGAGGCTCGGCTTCTACCGGTCCCAGACTCTTGCAATCGACGACCAGTGCCTGGGTCCGAGTCAACTTGACCGTCTCGGCCCCCGGAATCAGGTCGGTTGTACAGCCGACGAGCTCATGCTGGAACTCGCATCGCTTCGCGATCTCTCGACTGAACGAGTTCCTGTTAAGCAGGTCGACGAGGGGCCGCCGGGACTCGCTCGCCGGTTGCATCTTCAAACCCTGCGTGAGCGGCGTTGTCCCGCATCCGATCAGAACGAAAATCAGGGAAAGGCCCAGAAACCGTTTCATCGAGCTGCGCTCCTCTTGTCGTTCAACGTAAAGGCGGTATCGCTGTCACGATCAGTTGAAACACACGCCGTCAGGACGGAGTGGCACGTAAACGGCCACCCCTTTCGGCCGCGACGAGATTACCGGATAGCAATCTTGCCGTCATAAGATACCATGTTACAAACCTGCGACGAAGTCGCCGAAGCCACAGCCACGACCGCATCATTACCGGTTCGCGCACGCCATGGCAGCGAAGAAGTGCCGCTAGTGGTGTGTATGGTTATTGAAACCTGGGACTCTGTGGAGGTATCCTGCCCGGCACACGTCGTGACTCCGGCAACGTACTCCAGCCGTAAGGCGACGAGTACCAGCCGCAAGGCTTGTCTATCTACTGGTCGAAAGGCGTCCGATTGAGGCTTCGGACGATTTCCATTCTCGGCGACGCCGATTCCCGGTTCCCAGAACCTCAGAACGTAAGGATGGAATATGCCGGCCCTGCTGACCCCTCTCGTTCCGATCTCCGTGGCCTCCATTTACAACGATTCCGCGCTCCCAGCCAGGATGGCCAGGTGCACGCCGGACACCGCGGCTGCAATTCAAAACGTCGTCGACGATCTGCATGCTCTGGGGCACGACCTGC
>JADGNX010000302.1 GCA_017883265.1 Thermoanaerobaculia bacterium | reverse complement strand
CAGTACATCGCTCATGAAGAGACGTTTACCGCGATCGTCGATCGTGCTTACCGCTTCGCCGCTGGCAATCCCTCGATCGTCACCGTTGGCATTACCCCGACCGAGCCGGCGACCGGGTTTGGCTATCTGGAGCTCGGCGAGGAGATCGAGGCGGGGGTCGTCGCTCTCCGCCGGTTCGTCGAGAAACCGGAACTGGACGAGGCGCGGGAGTTTCTCCGCGCCGGCAACTACGCCTGGAACGCCGGTATGTTCCTCTGGCGGGCGGACACCTTTCGGCAGGCGCTCGAGGCACACGCGCCCGAGATCGCCCGATGTGCGGACCGCTTTGTGGCTGGCAACCCGGCTGCGTACGACGACATGCCCGCGATATCCATCGACTACGCGGTCATGGAAAAGGCCGGCAATGTCGCCGCTGTGCGCGGAGAGCTCGGCTGGTCCGACGTCGGATCGTGGAATGCGGTCGCCGAGCTGATCGATGGCCAGCGCGCGAACGTTTACACATCCGAGGCGGCGAATCCCTTCGTTCTGACCGGCTCGGGAAAGCGAGTCGCGGTCGTCGGCATCGACGACGTGGTCGTCATCGATTCGCCCGAAGGCCTCCTGGTGCTCAAGCGCGACAAGTCGCAGCTCCTCGGGGAGCTCGTCAAGAGAATGATGTCTTCCCCCGGAAAGCCATCGCGCTAGAGCTACCCCAAAAGATTCTCTATGAATCCGTTGCCCCGAACATTCGCGTGGCGTTTTCCCAGAGGATGCGCCGCTCGGCCTCCGGTGATAGCCCGAGGGTGCGAAAGTCGTCGATGTTTCGCTTCATCGACACGATCCCCGGAGAGGGCCAGTCTGTGCCCCAGAGCGCCCGGTCGCTGATGTCTGCAAGCCGCGGGATGTAGCGCAGGAGCGACTTCGGCGGTATTCCGGAGAGATCGACCGAGACATGGGGATGGCGCCTCACCAGAAAGAACGCCGTCTCCATGAAGAGCGGACGGCCGGCGTGCGCCAGGATGATGCGGAGCCGTGGAAAGTCGATCGCCACGTCGTCGATGGCCATCGGGTCGGCGAAGACATTCCGTGCGCGCGGAAAGATCGACGTTCCGGTGTGGAACATGACGGGGACATCTCTCAGCTGACATTCAGCATAGACATCGGCCAGTCCCGGCAGCCGGTCGCGGTATGCATTGGCGGCGAAGAGTTGATGCGGCGGATGGATCTTGATCATGCGGATGCCGAGGTCGAGGACGCGGCGGATCTCGGAAGCGGCATCGTATTGGTGAAGCGGGTTGACCGAGCCGACAGGCAGAAGGCGATCGCGATGATCGCGGGTGAAGTCAGCGATCCAGTCAACGGCATCTCGCGTGAAGCCCATGACATCGGGGGAGACGTAATTGATACAGCAGATCCGGTCGACCTCGTTGTCGTCGAGGTGGCGGAGCAATCGCTCCGGACTGTCGAGGACCTCGCGAACCCCTGCGTGCGCCGGATCATTCATCAAAGCCAGTGCCCCGGGCGAAAGCATCTGCCAGGGCTGAACGTGGACGTGGACGTCGAAGACGGACATTACGCGGATCGTAGCAGCGCGTCCGGGCTAACGCATCACCAAGCGCATGCAGGTGGCACTGCGGGGACAGGCTCCCTGGAACTGGGTCGAGCTTAGAATCTGCGGATTCACCTCGTCCCACTCGATCTTTCGGAAGCCGCGCCGCTCGAAATAGGGCTCGGCATCCGTTGTGAGGAGATAGAACTCGCGCAGACCGCGGGCCGAAAGACGGTCGAGCAGATGCCGGACCAGTTTCCGCCCCACTCCCCTGCCGCGATGCTCGGGAGCGACGGCAATCGACCGGATGAGCGCCGCGAACGGATAGGCCTCTGCTCCCCCGCAGCCGACGGCCCGCCCATTCATGCGAGCGATCAGAAACATCCGCCAGTGTTCCGCCAGCCCGTCGAGCGGGAGGCTGCTGGCGAGCAACAGCGAACGGATGTCCGCGAGATCACCGAGCGTCGCCGGAGTGATCAGCAGCTCGTCCTCGTTCATCAGCGGAATCATAGATCGACAGAATAAAACAAGGGCCACACGAACCGTGTGGCCCTGAAACAAAAGCAGAAAGGATTATCAGTGATTGCGGCTGCTTCCACTGGTCGGGGAGCCCTTGGAGGAGTTTCCGCCCGAGACCTCATTCTCCGTTCGCTTGATGCCCGGAGCGCGATCGACATCGGCATCGCGATTCGGCGCGTCGAATCCCGCGCGGCCCGGTTTCTTGTCCATGTCCTTGTTCATATCCTTGTTCATGTCCTTGCCACTGTTGCGGGAGGTATCGCCAAAATTGCTGTCGCCCTTGGAGCCCGTGCTGCTGCCGGGTGAGGTCTTGTTGATATTCGAATCCGGCTTCGATAACGGGGGATTCTTGCTGTTCAGATCCGGGTTCTTCTTATCGTTTCCCATTTCTCAAGTCTCCTTATAGTTGCGATCAAACGGCAACGGAGGAGAGTGCAACTCAAGTGCCATCAATAACTATTCTTGCGCAAATGGAAGAAATCGCTTACAGACCTCTATCGAAGCTCAAAAACGACCGAGACTGAGTAGGTGTTCTCCTGGGTTCCACTCTCGACCGGAACCTCGGATATCTCGGCTTTCGCCGCCATGCTGGCCATGCCGCGAGCATAGATTGGCACGGGTGGCGGATACGCTGCGCCTCCCTCGCTGATGGAGAGGGCGCGCCCCAGCGTGCGTCCAGCGGCCTGCGCCAGCGCGGCTGCCTTGGCCCGGGCATCCGCAAAGGCGCGCTGCATCCCTTCGTCGCGGCCCTTGGCGGGGTCGGAGACCGTGAAGTTCAGGCCGGATGCCTGGTTCACTCCCGATGAGACGGCCACCTGGAGAAGCTTGCCGGCGTCGCTCATCGTCTCTCGTGTGACCGTAACGTTGTTGCTCACCTGATACCCGACCACGCGGGGCGGCATCCGCTCCTGATACTCCTGCTGCGGGTTGATGTAGAAGCCGGAGGTCTTGATCTCGCTCTCCTTCGTCCCCGCTTTTTTGAGCGCCGCGATGACAGAGGCGACCTTTCGGTTGTTCTGCTCCACCGCATCTTCTACCGCGGGAGCCTGCGTCTGGACTCCGACGGTGAAGGAGAAACGGTCGGGCGTCACGGTTGTCCTGCCGATGCCGTTGACGCTGATGGTCTCGGCGGCAAACGGCACGTCGGCCCGGGCCGGCGACGGCGTTGCGCTCTGTGCGGTCAGCGGGGCAACAGACATGGCGATCCATCCCAAAGCGTTCAGTGTTGTTCTTCTCATTTATCCTCCCGTCGTGCAGCCGGCGCAAACGGGCGCCAGTCTGCCGGTTGCTGCGCGAAACTCATTTCCGTAGAATGGCTCATCACGCGTGCGGCGAGGGAGACCTCCGATGCTGCGCGCAGAACGCGCGAACGGTTCCGGCGTTTCACTCCGACGTAACGCGCGCTCCCGAGGAGAATCTATTTAAATGGCAGATCCGCACGACAAAGTGCCAGGCCAGCCCTCTGGCAAGTACTACGTCGATACCCAATGTATCGATTGCGACCTCTGCCGCGAAACCGCCCCGGCGAACTTCATGCGCAATGACGAAGAAGGATTCTCGTATGTCTACAAACAGCCCGAGACACCTGAAGAGGAGACTCTGACGAAAGACGCTCTCGACAACTGTCCTGTCGAAGCGATCGGAAGCGACGGAGAATGACGCTGGCTCAGTGGGTCTTGTTGTCCAGGCTCACCTGATTGTGCCAGTCATCGGCTAGAAGCACCTCGATCAACTCCTGCAGCTCCTCCATGTGAAAGGGCTTCGTGAGAGCGGCGGTGACGTTGACCCCCTTGGTGATCGTCAGGATGTCGCCCTTGCCTGAGGCGACGACGACTGGGGTCTGCTTCCCCTGCTGAAGGTACCAGGCCATCCACTCCTCTCCGCTCATGCCTCCGGGGAGATTCAGATCGAGCAGGATGAGCTTGGTGTCCGGATTGCTCTGGAGAAGGCTGATTCCTTCCCGCGCACCGGCGGCCGAGAGCACGTGGTATCCCTTCCTTTGAAGAAAGGACTTGTAGAGCTGAAGGACTTCCGGGTCGTCTTCAATCGCCAGAATCTTGCTGGTCTGCTTCGCGGCTTCGAGCATTGACGTCTCCTGCGGCAAGAGGCACTGCGAACTCTATGCTAACCGCTTTGGCTTTCTTTGCGCGTGAGGCAACGAGGCTCAATAATAGCGGATCATGGGAATTGCTACATGGTTAGCGTCCGCAGCCGTGGCCCTGGCAATCGCCAGGACGCTCCCTGTCAGACCGGTTTCGCTCCCCATGGAGGCGCTGCTGACCTCTGTTGCGGCGTGCTGTTATGGTCTCGTGGCGACGGCGCTCGACTTCGGCGGCTGGAACGAGCCCGACTCGCGCGCGGCCATCCTTGCCTTCCTCGGCGCCGCCACATGCCTCCCTCTGGCCAGAGCTGCGTCGATCCGTCGCGCTTCGAGATCGGCCGGCAAGAGCGGCTAGAGCTACCCAAGAATATTTGAAATTTGAGAGTCAAAAACCGGGCGCGGGCTCG
>JADGNX010000301.1 GCA_017883265.1 Thermoanaerobaculia bacterium | reverse complement strand
CGGTGCTGGTTACAGCTACACCGTCAAGGGTTCCATCGCCCCGGCCCAGGACGTTCCGGTCGGCGCGTACACAGACACCGTGGTCTCGAACATCGAGTACTGATCCCGCAAATCTCAAACCTCCAACCGAACGGAGCTCCAGAGAACCTGATGATCAAAAACAGAGCGCTTCAAGCATTTGCAATCACCATCCTCGGCTTCCTCACACTGGCCGCCGGGGATGGTGCCGCCTCTGCCTTCACCGTCACTCCGGTCAGGGTCTTCCTCGGTCAGAGTACGAGCAGCGCTCTGCTCGCCGTACGCAACGACAGCACCGAAACGATTCGATTTCAGATCTCGCTGCAGGCATGGAATCAGGCTCCGAACGGCGAGATGCAGCTCAGCGACACCCATGATCTGGTCTTCTTCCCGGCCATGATGGAGCTCAAGCCGGCGGAGCAGAAAAACGTCCGAGTGGGCTCGACATTCAAGGCACCTGTAACGACGGAACGAAGCTATCGCATCTTCTTCGAGGAGCTGCCGCCGCCGAATGTTGCCTTGACAGCAACCGATGCCAAAGCCGCCGCCGAGGTCCGGGTGCTGACCAAGATGGGCGTTCCGATCTTCATCCAGCCAATGAGTCCGGTGGTCAAGGGTGAGATCGTCAACGCAGCAGTGAACGCTTCCCGAGTGGAGTTCGATATACGGAACATCGGCAACTCGTTCTTCAGCGTCTCAGGCGTCACCCTCACAGGCATCGCGAAGTCCGGCACGACCACGTTCGAGAAGAAACAGGATGGCTGGTACATCCTGGCAGGCGGGTCGCGTCACTATCAGTTCGACATTCCGGCTGACCAATGCCGGGGGACGGATCACCTCCGCGTCGAGATCGCCTCGACGCTGGCAGACGACAAAGGCAATCCGATCTCGTTGCAGCAGCAGATACCGCTCAGCGCCGCTGCATGCGGTGCTGCCAGCCCGAGCCACTAAGCAGGATGAATGGCCATGACAACGCCGAGGATTGCAGGGCTGGTGATCGCCGCGAGCGTATTCGCGGTGGTGAGTGCGGTGCGAGCCGACTCGATCGCCGTCCGGATGGATGTCACGGCCTCGGTCGTCGCCAACTGCCGTCTGACGGTTCCGTCTCTCTCCTTCGGGATTTACGATCCACTTCTGGCGAATGCCACTCAGCCCGCTGATGTGTCCGCCGTTGTGACCGTGACCTGCACCCGGAATACGGGAGCCGCTCTCTCGTTCGACACCGGTCTGCATGGCGCGTCGCATCGGGATCGTTCCATGTCAGGTCGCGGGGCGGAAGGTCTTCATTACGACATCTACCGTGATTCAGCGCACTCGCAGATCTGGGGACAGGGCAGCGACGCGATTCATCTCACCTCGAAAGGCACCAATCAGCCGCAACAGCTCACGGTCTTCGGGCGAATTGCACCGCAGCAGGAGGTGGAGCCTGGCGCCTACAGCGACGTGCTGACGGCGGCGGTCGACTTTTGAGGTCTCCACGGGCGCGCACGACCGTGTGCGTCGTGTTGATGATCATGACCGCCAACGTTCTCCAGGCCCAGACCCAGCAGCGCGTGCTGCTGCCGGTGAAAGTAAACGAGATCTCACACGGCGAGGTCCTCTCATTCGTCGCCGGGGATGACGTCCTGGTGCCGAAGAGCTTTCTCGATACGCTCGGTATTCCGACCGGCTCTGCAACTCCGCAGCAACTCGAGGGCGAGCCCTACCTTTCCCTTCGCGCGCTCGCCGCCAGCATCACCTATGCGGTCAATGCCGACGACCTCACGCTTTCAATCACCGTCGATCCGCGCCTGCTCGGGCACCACGTCCTCGAGCTGGAGCGGAAGGGTGCCGTCGGTGAGCGCGGCGGAGATCCGGCCGCTTTCTTCAATTACGCGCTGAACGGCGCGGCACACGGCACGCCGACTTTCTTTGGAGAGTTGGGGGCGAGCCGCGGACATAGTCTGCTGTTCAGCGGTTTCTCCCGGACCGCCGCCGGCTTGGCTCGAGGCATGAGCTTCCTCAGTGTGGAGTCGCCGTCGAACCTCCGGCGCTGGACCCTTGGAGATGCCCTCGTCGGCACAGACCCCATAGGCGGCATCGTGGCTATCGGAGGGGTGACGCTGGCGCGTGATTTCACGCTGCAGCCCTACCTCGTGCACGCCCCGGCGGTCGATGTGACCGGCACGGCCACGACTCCCTCCACGGTGGAGGTCTATGTCAACGGTCAGCTCACCAACCGGATCGAGGTCAGTCCGGGCGTCTTCACCCTTCGCGACCTGCCGGCCACCGGGGGTCTGGGAACGACACAGCTCGTCATCCGGGATGCCTTCGGCAGAGAGACGGTTCAGCAGTCGTCCTTCTACTACTCCACGACCGCCTTGCGCCGCGGCCTCTCGGAGTACGTTTTTTCCGCAGGTGCGATCCGAGGGGATTTCACGAAGAGTCTCGATTACCACGGTGCCGGCGCAATCGGCCAATACCGGCGCGGAATCACGGATCACTTTACGCTCGGTGGCCGAGGCGAGGCTTCCGAAGGCGTCGTCAGTGGTGGGCCGCGTGTGACGCTGGGAACCAACCTCGGCGATTTCGACGCGGAAGTCGCCGCGAGCAGTGGGAAGGGCGCCACCGGCAACGCGGGAACGCTGCTGTACCGGTTCACCACGCTCCGCTACAGCTTTGGGGTCGCAGCTACGCACCGCTCGGACCGTTACGCCACCCTTTCCCTGGCGCCGGAAGACGAACGCGTGACACGTGATCTCAACGTCTTCGTCTCGACAGCGGTCGGCCGTTTGAGCGTCGGAGCAGTAGGCGCGCTGAACGACACAAGGAGCGGCGACCGGATCCGGCGCCTCAGCCTGCAGGCGACGGTGCCGTTCAGTCGATGGGGCAACTTATTCGCCTCGCTCGGCACGGTCGAAGAGGCGAACAAGCGCAGTCCAGAGGTTCTCGTCGGTCTGACATTGAGTATCGGCCGCCTGACGACGGCGAGCGCGCTGTTCCAGAAGAGCCAGGGGGTGGACGGGCTCCACGTGGAATTGCGGCAGCCGCTGTCGGAGGCCAACGGCCTCGGCTATGCGCTTCAAAGCGACACCGCGACCAACTCCCAGTCCGCCGAGCTCCAGTATCAGACATCCTTCGGACGATATGAGATCGATGCCAACCCGAAAGACGCCGGCGCCACGAGCGTCTCAGCGGCCGGGGGCCTCGTCTACCTGGGAGGGGCTTTCATGCCCAGCCGGGCAATCCAGAATGGGTATGCCATCGCACGGGTCGGCGTTCCCAATGTGAAAGTCTTCTCCAGCAACCAGGAGGTCGGTCGTACGAATGCTGCTGGCGATCTGCTCGTGCCGAACCTTCTACCGTATTACGCGAACGACCTGCGGATCAGCGACAAGGACGTTCCGATGAATTACGTCGTGGACGGCACCCAGGTGACGGTCCTCCCTCCTTCTCGTGGGGGCGTCGTAGCGAAGTTCCCTCTCCACAGGATTCGCAGCTACAGCGGAAAGGTGATCTTCATGATCATCGGCCAGCCCTACGTTCCCTCGCTGGGAGAGGTCGATGTTCACACGAAGGGGGCGGCGCCGCAGACGCTTTCCCTCGGGCGCGCCGGCGAGTTTTACGTCGATGACCTGGACCCCGGAACCTACCGGGCCAGTTTGAGAATCGGAAAGGTCGGCTGCGACTTCAACCTCGTGCTGCCGGCGACCGATGCGGCTGTCACTGATCTGGGAGTAATCGAATGCTCGCGATGAAACGACTGGCAATGATCTTCAGCGTAGTGATTACCTCGGCAATCGCGCCCGCTGCGATTGCTCAGTGCTCCTGGACCCAGCAGCCCACGGGGGTGGCGTTCGGCACGTACCAGACGTTCGCCGGCGGCGGCAATACCAGCAGCACCAGTGGAACCGTCACCTGCACCGGGGCTTATACCTTCACCGTCTCAATCAGCAAGGGAGGGTCAGGCTCCTACACGCCCCGGAAGATGAACAACCTCGCCAACTACAACATCTTCGTCGACCCCACGCTGACGACTATCTACGGCGACGGGACGAACGGCACGTTCCAGTACGTCACTTCCAACGGAAACGGCACGAACAACTACTCAGGAACGGTTTACGGGAACTCGCCTGCGGGGCAGGACCTCGCTCCCGGCGCCTATACCGACTCGCTCATCGCCACGCTTTCGTATAAGTTGACCAACGGGACTGGCGGGACGACGACTAAGCCGAGCATCACGATCCCGGTATCGATGACCGTCATCAGCGAGTGCCGCGTCGATACGTTCAACCTGACCTTCGGGGCCTATAACCCGTTCACGGTGGCCGCGCTCGTTCAGACGTCTCAGGTCAAGGTGTATTGCACCAAGACGACGCCGGCAACGCTCTCGCTCGACAACGGGGTGAACGCTTCCGGGGCACAGAAGCGAATGATCAGCGGCGCGACTTATCTCAACTACACCGCCGCTCTTGCCACCACATCGGCGACCTCGACCTCCTCGCTCATACCGCTCGGCGGGGGGATCACGCTCAACGGCACGGTGCCCGCGAGCCAGGACGTGAAGGTCGGCAGCTATATC
>JADGNX010000300.1 GCA_017883265.1 Thermoanaerobaculia bacterium | reverse complement strand
AGCGTTGGCCCGCGCCGCTGACGATCTGCGCCCTCACCCTCGCTGCCCTCGACTCAGTCGCGGCGATCGGAACGACTATGAGAAGGAGACTCCACTTCAGCGCGCGCCGCCAGACGAACCGCCCGCTTCGAGTCGTCATGATGAAACCGGCGATCACCAGCGAGGCGATGGCCACGACACCGGCCAGACGGAGAATGCCGAGGATCGTGTTGAGCATCGTCTGCTGACTGGCTGCGCGGTAGTCCTCATCGGGAATCTTGACGGTCGTGGCCACCTGGGACACCCGATCTCCCGCTACCCGCACCGAGATGCGCCTGAAGGCGCGGGCAGCGATCGGCTGGCGCTCCTCGAAATGAAAGAGCCAGTCGCGACGGTGTGGTTGCTGGAACGTCAACCCTTCCTTCAGCTCCACCGTCTTCGGATCGACGCGGTACGCAGAGAGTGCGCGCGTGGCTAATCCGAGAGCCGCGCTTTTGTCCAGCTGCGCCCCGGCGGCATCTTCGGAGTGATACTCGTGAAAGCCGAGCGGTTGCAGGGTTCGCGAATCGAGCTCCACGAAGTATTCGAGCTTCTGCATCGGAGTAAAAAAGCGGACCACCCACGTCGCCGCACGCACCCGCGTCCGGAACACGCCGAGCAGTTGATCCATCGACAGACCGTGGCGCAGGAGATACTCGGCCGTGGCAGAGTCGAAGCCGTCGGGACCGCCCCCATCTTCGCGCCCTGATCCCCGGTCCCACGAGCGAAATCCCTCTGCTGGAAATGCCACATGCTTCTCCGGAAGCCTTGCGATGCCGTAAGTGCCAAGATGTGCGGCTGCGGCGCCGACTGCCGCTTCCGGGCTCTTGGAGTAGTTGACGGCATCGTCAGGAGTCGTCGGGCGGAAAGCGAACAGAAGGATGGCTACCGCGACTGCGGCGACGAGAGCGAAGAGTCGAGGTGCGGTCACCGCGATCGGGGGCGGCAAAGGTCTCTCAACCGCCGGCGCTTCGGCCGGCGCCGGGAGGGGCGCAATCGTTCCGACCGCGGCGTTCGTCAGATCGTCATCTGCGATGAAGCCGCCGTTCTTCAGATAGAGGAAGAGCGAAACGATCATCGGAATGGCGAAGATCAGGCTGGCCGCGGCGGCCGAGGCGATGTAGTACGTGTTGTGAGAACGAAAGAGGAGGAGTGCTGTGTAGATGGCGTCGACCGTGTAATGCCAGATGAGGAGCGGGACGAGGCCGAATCGGTAGAAGACGAATCCGAGGAGTACCCCGGCCAGTCCGACTTCGACGCCTCGGATGTAGAAGGGCTGATTCGGATAGGTGGCATGGCCGAAGCCCCAGATGAAGCCGGCGATGACCGAGGCGGCGATGCGCGATCGGAGAATTCTCTCCAGGAGCGGGATCGAAAATGCCCTCGACATGAACTCTTCGGACAGCGCGGGGAAGAAGCCGGCGAAGAGGACCGCTACCCAGGGAAGCGCCGAATTGAGCATCTCGTCGTAGGGAATCTCGGCTGGGGCCCAGGCGCCGAAGTGGTCGGCGACGAGATAGAAGACGACCTGGTAGGCCAGAAAAAAGGCTACCAGGGTGTAGCCGAGGATAAACGAGCGGAAGACGCGCTTCGAGGCCAGCGCCCGCCCGCTCCAGAGTCGCGGAATGGCCAGATGCTGCGGCAGCCGCTGGCGATAAAGCGTTTCGCCGGCCCCGACGATGACCACCAGGAGCATGGCCACGCCGATCCCCTGCAGGATGGCGAAGACGACCTGCTGGGTGACGAAGGAGCCGAACGAGGTCCTGGTGTCGTACCCGGCCAGCGCTGAAGGGAATGAGTTCAGCGCTACACCCGTCACCAGAACGACGCTGCTGATTCCGATGACGAAGAGCATGCGGAGCTGGAGGTCGCCGTGGCGGGCCCGAACTACGAAGATCGCCAGCGCGGCGATCATCGTCAAGGCCAGGAAGGCTGTGTCGACCGCGCCCGCTGCGGAATTCTTCGAGCGCAGCTCGGCATACGAGCGTCGCCAGGAGTCGGGGATATGCAGGGCCTGCGAGAACGAGCTGACCTCGCTGCCATCGACGGTCACCAGGTAGCGGTAGGGGGTGTCGCCGGGACGGACAGAGCGCGAGTCCCAGGTGAAGAGCCGCTGGATCCGGTGGGGGAGCGCTCGCTCGCTCTGGGCCACGAGCTGCAGATCGGGAAGCGAAGCCCCGCTGACGTGCAGGAACTGCTCGGCGATCCGGCGGGCATCTTCGGGTGCGGCGTTTGCGATCTGCCGGGACTCAGGAATGGTGTGATTGAACGCGACGATCGTCCCGGTAGGAGAGACGTCGACCCGGTACTCCTCTTCCTGCAGTGGCTTGAACCAGCGGTGACGCCAGTACCAGACGCGCACCTGGTCGCGCATGACGGCGTTGGCGCGCTCGAGGCCGATCGTTCTTTCGAGAAAGATCTTCGCTTCGTCGTCGTGATCGAACTCGGCGCTGTGGATCATTCCGCCGGTTGCCAGGTGCCGGTCGCGCAGCAGAGCCTCGGCGATGGGGACAGATGTTTTCCGGTCGAAGCGAAACTCGATCGATGCTTCGGGGAACGCGGACCAGAAGTAGCGGCTGATGATGAAGACGGAGGCCGCCAGGACGACGAGGCAGGCGAGAAAGAATGCGGCGTCGCCGCGGTCGAAGCCCTGGCGCCGTTGAGGAACGGTCCCTTCGGTCATGACCTTATTCTAACGAGGCTTCGCCTCAGACCGTCGTATTGTACAAACCAGAAACCAGAAACCAGAAACCAGAAACCAGAAACCAGAACGGCCTCTTCTAGTTTCTGGTTTCTGGTTTGTACAATCCTGGTCAAGACCACTAGTGACTCTCGCTGCCACTATCGATGACTTCCTCCGCCGGGAGATCGACGTCGGCACGTTCCCCGGCTGCGTCTATGCGGTGGGGAGCAGCCGAGGGATCGAGATCGAAGGGGCGCTCGGAAACGCGGTGGTCATAGGCGGCCGGATCCGGATGAGCCTCGATACGATGTTCGATGCCGCCTCGCTGACCAAACCGCTCATCACGTCCACGCTCGCTCTCCTGGCGATCGCCGACCGCGCGATGGCGCTCGATCAGCGCGTGGGAGAGATCGTCGACGAGCTGCAGGGCACTGATAAGGAAGAGATCACCTTCCGCCACCTTCTGACGCACAGCGCCGGTTTCGAAGCCTGGTTCCCTCTCTACGCAGCGGGAGCGGATCGGACGTCGTATCTGAAGTCGATCATCGCGCGCCGGCTGGTGTATCCGCCGGGCGCGCGAGTGATCTACTCCGATCTCGGATTCATCCTTCTCCATCTGGCGCTCGAGCGGATCTACGGGCGCGAGCTGGCAGGGGTCGCGCAGCGCCGGATCTTCGCCCCGCTTTCGATCGAGGATGCCGGAATGAATCCGAGGCCGGCAGACATCCCCCGGATCGCGGCGACCGAGTGGGGTCAGCGCGTGGAGCGCGGGATGTGCCGCGACCGCGGAATCTCCTTCGATCACTTCCGCGATGGCCTCATGTGGGGCGATGTGAATGACGGCAATTCGTGGGGTCTGGGCGGCTACGCCGGGAATGCCGGACTCTTCGCCACGGCGCGCGCTGTCTTTCGCATCGCCTCGACATACCTGGCGGGTGGTGTTCCTATCCTGCCGGCGGAGCTGGTGGCCGATGCCGTTCGAAACCAAACAGCGGGAAAGGAAGAGAATCGCGGACTGGGATGGCAGATCCGGTCGGATGCTGCGGCGTCGATCAGTTCGCCGCTCTCCGCCGCTGCGTTCGGCCACACCGGCTTCACCGGCACCACGGTCTGGCTCGACCCGGCGCGGGACCGAATCATCGTCCTGATGACGAACCGCATCCATCCATCGGCCGCATCGGTCGGGATGCAGAATGCGCGGCGCGAGCTCAATCGGATCGTGGCCGGGGCTTCATAGCCCGCAGCTTCACGCCGACCAGCGCGCGAAGACGCTGGCTGGCGCCCAGTCGACGACGCGGTGCGAGAGGAGATTGGCGCGCTCTTCCTGACCCGCTTCGCGCGCCAGTTGCGCGTAGTGGTAGAGGGTCTCGACGAGCAACGGATCGGGATCGGTGTAGTCGTCGGTGAAGCGCGTCTGCAGCAGCACGGCATTGTCCTCGTACAACCGGAGGGCGAGCTCGCGCTCTCCGGAGCGAAGAAGAATGAAGGCCAGGGCCAGGGCCTGAAACTCCTGAATCTGAGGGAACGAGGCGATGGTCTCCTCCATCATCCGGCGTGCCTCAGCAAGATCGCGCCCCAGATACGTCAGGGTCAGTGCGATTCCCTCCCGTGGCGCCCCATCCCGAGGATCGACGCGCATGGCCTCGCGAAAGGAGCGCAACGCCTCGTCGAAGTTGCCTACGAGTTTCTCCGCTTCGGCCCTGTCGATATGAGCCGAAGAGTCGACGCGTCCCCTCTCGATGACGCGATCAGCTTCGGCGATGGCCTCGCCATAGCGATTCTGCTGGATGAGGCGCTGGACTGAAGTAGCCGGTTTCTGGACGCGCATGTAGACGACCATCCAGACGAGCACCGCGGCGACCGTGACGATGACGACGAGCTC
>JADGNX010000064.1 GCA_017883265.1 Thermoanaerobaculia bacterium | reverse complement strand
CTCGGCCTCGCTTCCGCCGAGCTCGAGGATGCGGAAGGGGATAGCGGGAAAGAGCTGAAAAGCCGAAAAAAAGGTGATGAACGCGAAGGCCCAGAGAGCGAAAAAGCGCGTAGTGAACAGGGCTTCTGCGTTCTTCCGGCGGGCAAACATCCCGGGATGGATGATGCACGAGGCTGGCGGGAATTGGAATGGCTGCTGAAGGAGGCCGGAACGGCAGAGCCAGAATGTTTCCCGGCATCGTGCGGTTTTGTGGCGAGTGCAAGTGAAACGGGCAGCGAAGTACGGTTTCTGCTCCGGCGTTCGGATCGCGGACCTCAAGGTCAAGCGTTTCGCGGCCGCCGGAGGGAAAGGAGCCATCCTCGGGCAGGTGGTTCACAACGAGCGGGTAGTGCAGGAGCTCGAGCAACTGGGCGTCCGCACGGTCGAGGAGATTGCTGCGATCGCCGAGCCGACCATCATCTTTTCCGCTCACGGGGTTCCCGGCTCATTTCATGATGAGGCGCGCGCCGCCGGTCTCAAGGTTCTGGACACCACCTGCAAATTTGTCTACGACATTCATCACGAGTCGAAGAGGGCTCTGTTCGACGGATTTCACCTCATCTTCATCGGCGACCCGCGCCATCGTGAGGTCATCGGCTACACGCACGACCTCGACCCGGCGCGCTACCACATCATCTCCACCATCGTCGAGGCTGAGGCGATCGACTGGAGCCGATACGAGAAACTCAAGGTGTTCTACCAGACGACATTGAACGCCGAAGAGTTCGAGGAAGTTGTTCAGGCTGTGGAGCGAAGGGCAGCACGGGTCGATCGCGGCGATACGATCTGCTATGCCACAAAGGAGAATCAGGAAGCGGCGCGAGTGCTGGCCGCCGATCCGGAGATCGACCTCATCGTTGTCGTCGGTGGCAAGCAGAGTGCAAACACAAAACATCTGTGGGAGATCTGCCGGGAGGGGAAGCGCTCCTATCTGGTCCAGGGGGCGGACGATCTCGAATCGTCATGGTTCGAGAAATCGTCCGTCGTCGGTCTCACCGCGGGTGCTTCGACTCCCGATTACGTCATCGACGAAGTGGAGGATCGGCTCGCCCGGATCTCAGAATAACAGCGAGCGACCTACCGTTCCCCAAGACGTCATGAAGCCAGCCCGAACAATCCTCGCCGGATTCGTGCTCCTGCTCTGTGCCGCCAGCGGCTGGCCGAGCGAGCTCAATTGCAACGGTCCGAGCAACGTCGAGGACTTCCGTTATTCGTGGCGGCTTCGCGGCGGCCTCTCCTGGGTGGCCGGACTGATCTTCCCGACCTCCGGAGTCGGTCGGTTCAAGACGACCTATCCCATGGCAGCCGGCCAGATAATCGACAGCGAGCTTTTGATCACCCCGACCGATGGCCGCAGCGGCTTCTACGTCTATCAGTCGCAGATGGACACAGTTGGCCAGAAGACACTCATGACGTATCACGGATATTCGTGGGGGAAAAAGTCGCGCAAGGAACAGACCGTCTTCGACTACGTGAAACGTCTCGCGCACATGCGGAAAGAGACGACCGAGAAAACGGAAGACTCGGTCAAACCGCTTCCGCCCGAGACCATGCGCGACGTGCTGACGGCGATCTATTTTCTTCGCCAGAATGCCATGACTATCAAAGGACCGATGGTCACCTCGATCTATTCGGATGGCAAACAGTACCCGGTAACCTTTCGCCCTGCCGGCCGGCGGACTTTCCAGATGGAGGGCCAGACCATTAACGCCATCGGGTTCGAGATCGTCGATGCGCCGGGCGGAACGAAGTGGCCGGGAGGCGTCAAGGTCTGGCTCTCAGAAGATGCACGCCGTATCCCGTTCCGGATCGAGATCATCGAGAACTACGCATCTCTGCAACTCGACCTGCGGTCGATCGAATCGTGCGCCTTCCTCGATTCCAACGGTACCGCGAGCAAGTAAGCGTAGCCTGCATTCGTACCGCGGTTATGCGGGAGCGAGACTCCTCCTGACGTTGCGCTCACCGCGCCGGTATTTGCCCGAGCGCCGCCTACTGATTCCCGTTGCTCAATTCGACCGGAGCGCTGAGCCCGCAGAAAAGGCCCACCAGGTCCAGGAGCTCGGCCACGTGGAACGGCTTCTCCAGGATGGCGGCGGCGGTCAGATCGCCATCGGACGGCAGGAGCTTGAAGGCCGAGATCACAATGACCGGAGACTCCTGCCGGATCGAGCGGAACCAGCGGAGCCACTCGCGTCCGTCCATGCGCGGCATCGCCAGGTCGAGGATCACCAGCTGGATGTCGGGATTGTCCTCCACCAGCGGCATGGCATCCTGGCCGTCGGGGGCGGTGAGGATCTCGAACCCGTACGGCGCGAGAAGGTCGCGGTACGAAGCGAGCAGTCGGGCGTCGTCATCGATGACGAGGAGCTTTCTTAGCTTCGGGACATTCCTGCGGGCGCGCACGCTCAATTCACAACTCCTGCTGTTGGCAAACCGGACGCTCCGTCAAATTGCAAACGACATACCGGATGGCCGGCACTTTCCAGCGACGCCCGATCCGGCGAAGCGCCCGTCGGCGCGCTGATTACGCGGCAGGTACCACTCTCACGCGCCTGGAATCATAGCGCAGCGGCAATAGTCGCCCTTTCTGGACCCGTGTAGCGGCAGGGAGGCGCACTCGCAGCGGTACGGATCCGGTAAGAAAGCCGCGGGCCATCCACGCCCCGTCGTAAAAGCTGGCCTCCTCGACGCCGAAGAGGAGATCGGATTCCTCGCCCGCTGCTGCCAACTCGAGATCTCCGGGGCGGATCAGGGCGAGAGCGGCGCCTTCGATCGCCGGACCCGTCAACCTCCACGAGCCGAGGGGTGATTCCACGATACCGGCCGTGACCGTTACGGGGATGAGGTTGATCTCACCGGTGGCCATGGCGGCGGCTGAACCGCCGGGCTCGTCGAAGAGCTGGCGTGGCATACCGCTTTGCACGGCCGATCCCTCGCTGAGAAGCAGGAGCCGATCGGTCAGTCCGAGCTCGAGGCGGGAGTGTGAGGCGACGATGACTGTAGTCCCCAGCACCCGCAACATCCGGTAGAAATCGTCCGCCACTTCGGAGAGGACCGAGGCAGCCAGCCCGGACAACGGCCGATCAGCCACCAGAATCGCCGGTTTGAGCAATTCCACGCGAGCCAGGGTGACCATGGTCTGCTCGCTCTGCGAAAGAGTGCGGAAGGGCCTGTCGACAAGCCTCCCGAGTCGCCACCGATCCGCGGCCAGCTCCAGCTCATGGAGGCGGTCTTCGCGATCGAGCGTCCTCTGTCTGACTGCAGCAACGAGGGCATGACGGACCGACCATCGTTCGGGAAAGGGGACAGCCGATCCGAGTGCCAGCAGCGGCCGTCGCGCGGAGGCGAGCGCAGTGACATCGCGTGCGCCGATCCGGATCGAGCCGCTCTGTGGGCGCAACTCGCCCGCGATCAGGCCCAGCAGCGTCGAGCATCCCGAGGCCGGAGGACCTACGACGGCGGTATGCGTGCCCCGAGGGAAGGACGCCGAGAGATCGCGCATGGCAAATGAGCGGGCGCCGTACGCGAAAGTGACAGCCTCGAGTGAGACATCAAGCATCGGGGCATTGTAGGGCGGGTTCAGGCCAGCCAGGGATGGCTACACCAGCCGTTCTGTCCCAATGAACGCGCGAGGCTCTTTCAGCCGAGCAACGCTCACTTGATCCTACCGATTCCGCTGATTGCGCTGCTGGCCGTTGCCGAGCATCCGCGGGCCCATGACGTCGAGCGAGTTGCGCATGCGGTTCCATTGATCGTCCGTCAGAACCCCGCGCATGTCGACGAGCATGGACAGCTCGCGGGAGAAGAGCCTGCTGCGCGCATCGTTGAGCCGCTCGGCCACTTTCTGGATCGAGGCGCGGTTGAGCTGGCTCTGATCCAGATCGCCTCGGAGCTCGATCGTCCGCTTATCCACCTCAGCCTTCAGATCGATGAGATCGTTGGCTGCGCCGCGGAAGACGGTATCCAGCCGCGTCTGCTGATCTTCCGTGAGGCCGAGCTGCCGGATGATCTCCGGGCGACGCCACCACTTGCCGGCAGGAAGCTGGGCCAAGGCGCTGGCAGCAAATGCCATCACCAGGACGACGGCGAAGGCGAGGCGTGCTCTCATAGCGTCCCTCCCTTCACGTCGTTGTCTTTGACCCACGACTGCCAGGAAACCACGTTGTGGAAGCCGCGCAATTCGTCGGACTGCCAGGGATCGGGGACGGCAGTCAGCTCGTCTCCGGTGCGATCCTCGAACGCGCTCGGCGCTGCGGCGCCGGCCGTTGTCGACTGGGTGACTGCCTTCGACGGAGGCGAGGGGAGCGTCGTTTCGTACACCACGGCTCCTCCGAGAAGAAACGATACGGCGGCCGCTGCAGCGATGCGGGAGAAGCGCTGAGTCTGGATCGTCCTGCCGCTTCGAACGCCGATTTTGTTCATGATGCCCGAACGCTGGCGTTCCCAGAACGGCTCGGGCTTCGAGTCGGCCGAACAGCTCCCCGGAGCCGGAGTCATCATCTTGATCTTCAGGCGGGCCAGCGTCATCGTGCAGCGCTCGCAGCCGCTCACGTGCAATCCGACGACCCCGGCCGATTCGGCGTCGGCGTAGTACGTCTCCAACAGATCGACTTCTGTGTAGTGTTCGCTCATGGTCTCTCGTCCTCTGCGCCGGCGCCGGCCACCCAGCCGGACAACTCGCGTCGCACCTTATGAATTGCGCGGAAGAGATGAGCCCGCACCGTGCCGTCACGCAGCCCGAGGATCTCGGCGATCTCGGGCAGCGGATAGTCCTCGAAGTGGCGCATACAGAAGATCACCTTCTGCTGCGCGGAGAGGGTCTCCACCGCTCTCTCGATGGCCGACCGCAGCTCGTGCGCCAGCAGTTCTCGCTCCGGCCCCGGGCGCCCGTCGACCGGCTCCAGGAGCGGTTTCCGATCGTTCTCGCGGCTGGAGAAGATACTGACCAGCTTCCGCTTCCGAATGTAATCGCGCGAGCGGTTGATTGCGATTCGGGTGAGCCAGGTCTCCAGCTCGGACCGCCCTTCGAACCGGCCGAGACTGCTATAGGCCTGGACGAAGGTATCCTGCGTCACCCCGTCCGCCTCGCCCTCGTCCCGCAAAATGGCGAAGGCCACGCGGTAGATCTTGCGCTGGTAGCGTTCCACCAGCAGACCGTACGCGGCCGACTCTCCGGCCAGCACTTGTGCGATCAGCTCGGGATCGGTCAAGGCGCGGATCTCTCTCGGACGAGCATGCGATAGGTTCACGTTATCTTGGACGTTTCTCATGGGCATTCGTTTACAGGGGAGCGCGAGTGGAGGGGCGCAGGCGCCAAGGTCATGGGTAACCGCCCGCCCTCCGGCGGCCGAAGCGGCCTCCGCTCCACTTGAAATGCTCGAAGTGAAGGGCTGTAGCACTCACCGCTCACTGGCGCTCGAGCCAGACGTCGTCATAGCGCACCGGCGGCGGTACCAGCGAGGTGCGCAGCCCGCGGACGCTCGGCTTTGCTATCACGAAGAATCGCTCGTGAAAGAGCGGGGCCAGCGGCAGCTCCCGCACCACCATCTCGTTCAGGCGGCCGTAGATCTGCGAGCGGTGCTCGAGGTCGTTCGTACGCCGCGCTTCGTCGATCTGGTCGTCGACTGCCTTGCTCCGGTAATTGAGTCCCCGGATGGTGTCCGATTCCGAGTGGAAGAAGACATAAAAGAAATTGTCGGAGTCGGGGATGTCCGCATACCAGTTGCCGGCCCAGATCAGTCCGTGACGAGGCGAGGTGAGGCGGCTCCGCGCTTCGACCGCCGTGTGACGGGAGACGCTGACGCGGATTCCGACGGCGGCCAGATCCTCGAAGACGAGTGGCATCAGTCCGGAGTTGTTGAACTCGTCGGTGTCCCAGGTCCAGTAATTCAACTCGAACCCGTCGGGGAAGCCCGCCTGCCGCAGAAGGTTGCGGGCGCGCTGCGGGTCGAAGGCCGGCCCACGCAGATTGGGGTCGTATCCGAGGAGGCCGGGCGGCAGAAGCGATTGGGCGGTGGCCCCCAACCCCGAATAGACCCCCGCGTTGATCCGCTCGCGGTTGATGGCCGCGTTGAACGCCTGGCGGACCTCGATTCGATCGAAGGGAGGCGCCGACGAGTCGTATCCGACGTACGAGGTGTGCAGTTGGACCGTGCTGAGCAGATAGGGAGCGAACCGCGGATCTGCTCGCAGAGGGCCGACCGCGTTGAGCGGGATTCCGTGTGCGACGTCCAGCTCGCCGCGATCGAACGCTTCAGCCACGTCGCGTGCGCTGTTGAGATCGAGACGGAAGGAGATGCCATCGAGATTAGGCCGCGACGGATCGTAGTAGAACTCGCTCCGCTTCAATCGCACTTCGCGCCCTTCGTCGGCCGATTCCAGGGCGAACGGCCCGGCCCCGATGCTGCGCAACCGGAAACGCTCGGCATCCCGCGCTTCCTCGACCGGAATGATGGATGCTTCCGGCATCGTGAGCAGCGACGGGAAGAAGGCCAGCGGCTCGTTGAGCACGATCTCGATGGTCCTCGGGTCGACGATGACGAAGCCGGCGGCGCTGGAGGCGCGGCCCTCCATGACGTCGACTGCGCCGCGCACGTCGTTCATGATCCACCGATTGGTCGAGCCCAGCTCCGGAGACATGAGCCGCAGGAACGAATCGCGCACATCGTTCGAGGTTATCGGCCGGCCGTTGTGAAAACGGAGATCGGGACGGAGGTGAAACCGATAGACCGTTCCCTGCTCCAGCACTTCCCAGCGGTCGGCCAGGCCTGGCACCAGCTCGGCTCCTTCTCCGAATCGGACCAGGGTGTCGTGCACGGCCTTGTTGAGGAATCCGAGAGCCATGGAGATGCAGTAGATCGGATCGAGAGTGAGCTTGAGGGGCACGACGATGGCGGTAGTGATCGTTCCGCCGCGCTGGGGGCGGGGTAGCGAGAAACGGCCGAGCTCCTGTCCGAGAAGCGACGACTCGTGCCGCAGGGTGTTGGCCATCTGATTGAGATCGGAGATGCTGAAGTTGCTCTCGCGGGTGGCCTTCTGGATGACGTCCATCGAGCGAACGATGGCCGAGCTCTCGGTGGCCAGGACGGAGGTCGACTCCAGAACGCCGGTGACCGAGGACATGATGTTCTGCATGGCCTGGCTGATGGCACGGCTCCCGGTCTCCTGTTCGCTCATGGCGCGCTTGAGGTGCTTGGTGTAGTCGCGCACGGTGGCCGCCTGCTCGCCGATCTTTCGGGAAGTCTGCGACTGTTGCTGGGTGGCGGTCGCGGTCTGCTGCACCACCTTGGTCACTTCCTCGATGGCCGCAGTGGCCGCGTGACTGCCGCGCGCCTGCTCTTCGGTGGCCCGCGCGATCTCGGCGATCGAGCCCGTCGAGCGTTCCGTCAGCTCCAGGATCTTGTCGAGGACCTGCTGCGCGCGAAGGGTGAGGCTGACCCCCTCGCCGACGCGATCGCTGCTGATGGTCATCTGTTCGCCGGCGATTCGAACGCCGGTCTGAACGTTGGTGATCAGAGTTCGGATCTCCTCGGTCGAGACTGAAGTGCGCTCGGAGAGATCGCGAATCTCATCGGCCACCACGGCGAATCCTTTGCCGCGCTCTCCGGCCTGCGCGGCGATGATGGCGGCGTTGAGGGCCAGAAGGTTGGTCTGCCCGGCGATCTCATCGATGACCCGGACGATGGCCCCGATCTCGGCTGAGCGTTCGGCCAGTAGAGAGAGCGCGGTTTTCGCTTCCTCCACGGCCTGCTCGATCTTCTGCATCCCGTCGACCGTCCCTCCCACCGCGCTCCGCCCCTCGTTCGCCGCTTCCTTGACGTAGCCGGCCAGCTCCGCCGAGCGCTGGGCCGACTTGCCGATCTCCTCGCTGGTGGCGTTCATCTGGACCATGGAGCTGGCCGTCTGCAGCGAGAAGGCAGAAAAACTCTCGGTGTTCGTAGCCACTTCATTGATGGAAGAGACCATCTCCTCGATGGCTGATGAGGTCTGCTCGACGAATTCGGAGAGTGTCTCGGCAATTCTGCTGACTTCCTCGATGCTGGCCGACATCTCCAGAACCGAAGCAGAGGTCTCCTCGGCGTTCGAAGAGAGGCTCTCCATGTTCTGCTGCACGCGGTTGATCGAGGAATCGATCTGATTGACCGATGAAGTCGTCGCCTCAGTCGAGGTGAGCTGGTTGCCGGCTACGCGCGCCAGCACTCGGGCCTGCGTGCCGATCTGATCGCTGGCTGTGGCCACATCGGTGGAGAGCTGGGTGAAACGGCGGATGGTTCGCTCGAGGGTGATGACCAGACCGCGAATGGCCGTTGCCGTGTCGTGCGAATCGGCGGACGTTTCGATCTCCGCAGACGAGAGAGACAGATCGCCGGCGCTGATCCGGTTGAGGAGCTGCGTCGAGTGGCGGCTGGAGCTCTTTCGAACCAACAGCCATGCGCCGGAGCCGGCCAGCCCTTCGGCCGCGGCGGCAGCGATCAGAATGAGCGCAATCTGGCCGGCCGCGAAGGCTCCGGATACGACTAGAAAAAGGGCCAGGAGGAGTAGAGAGCCTGTTCCGATGGCGCCGATGACCCACTCTTTCGACCAGCGCGGTTGGCTCATGTCACTGGAGCCGGATGCTACCATACCGTGGCGACCGGCGCCGCCAGTGCTGCGCCGCGCTTTCTCCCGTGAGTGACTTCTTCGATACCCGGCGCGTCCTGCTCGACGAGCATCTGGCCGCGATCGGCAGACGGGCGGCCGCTCCGGCGCCGTTACGACCGGTGCTGGCCAGTGCTCTCTCGTCGCGTGGAAAACGAGTGCGGGGACTGCTGCTGCTGGCAGTCGGAGAAGCCTGTGGCGCGCGGGCCGAAAAGCTCATCGATGGCGCCGCGGCCATCGAGATGGTCCACACCTCGTCCCTGATTCTCGACGATCTTCCCAGCATGGACGACGCCGAACTGCGCCGCGGTCAACCCACTGTTCATAGACTCTTCGGGGAGGACCTGGCCATCCTGGCCTCCATCGCCCTTCTGAATCAAGCCTACGGACTGGTCGCGCGAAGCCATGCGGTGGCCCGCCCGCGACGCTGGAGTCTTCAGCAACTGGTCCAGCGTCTGGTCGACGCCGTCGGCTGGGATGGGACGATCGGCGGCCAGTCGGTCGATCTCCACAGCGAGGCCTCCGCGCTCGACTTTCCGACCCTGGAGTTCATTCACTCCCGTAAGACCGGGGCTCTCTTCGTCGCTGCGGCGGCCATCGGCGGCATGCTGGCCAACACGAACGAGGCCACGCTCTGCCGCTTCGAGGTTTTCGCCAAAAATCTCGGACTGGCCTTTCAGATCACCGACGATGTGCTCGACGTGACCGCCGACGCTGAGCAGCTGGGCAAGGACGTGGGGAAGGATGTCGATCGCCTGACCTTCGTCAAGCTCGCCGGTCTGGATGGCGCGAGAAAGCTCAGCGAGGAGCTGGTGGAGACTTCACTCGCCGCCATCGCTTCGCTCGGTCCCGCTGCCGAGCCGCTGCGCGAACTGGCCCTCACCGTGCGCGACCGGACGCGATGAAGAGTGGAGGGGCGCCCGCTTCGGGCGCTCGGCGGGGAGCTCGAAGCGAAGTGGGCTTCTCAATGAAAAACGCCGCGAATCGCTTCGCGGCGTTCATACAGGCCTGCCCTCCTGGTGCCTACGAGGTTAGCTGTCGGATTCGGGCTGGATGCGCCCTACCGGCTTCTGGCCGGATTCACCCCGGACGGTGGCAAGCCGTCGCTGATTTGGTTCCCCCGCTCCTCGGCGCCGAGGATTAGGCTGGCAAGCCGCCACCGAAGTCGTTCGGACTCCCGCGCGGCAGCGTTAATGTACGTGAACCCCGGCGATTGTCAACCTTGAAGTATGACGATTCAGTGGCGTTCAGTGGGGCGCACAGGGAGGAGCCGTATCGTCGACGCGACGAGTCCCCGTCCGGAGGATCACGCATCGGGGGGAACGGCTTTGCGCGGTCTGTCCCGTGCGGAGCCGTTCTGGAGTTTTTGTAGGTGGTGCCCAGGGACGGAATTGAACCGCCGACACGAGGATTTTCAGTCCTCTGCTCTACCAACTGAGCTACCTGGGCCTGAAGGACTTATCAATGCGGGGCGCCGACCGCCGGTGCGTCGTGGGCCATCGCGGCGCGCACGATACCACAACTCTCCGGGGCCATCCGGGACGCTGGCGGTAACGGAACACCTCGCCGCGTTCATTCCCTTTCGGCACGCCCCTGGCGCGCGAAACCCTGCCGCTCTGCACCATGCAAACGGGAGCGCCGAGCGCCGACCTGAACGACTAACGCGGAGGAGAAGGGGCAGGTCCGATCAGGACGCCCCGCAGGTTGAGGCTATACTTCCGATCCTCTTGCCCGTCGAAGAAAAAGACCTGTCGGCTTTCGAAGAACGGCTCGGCTACCGGTTCCGGAATCGCGAGATGCTGGCCAGGGCCCTGACCCACAAGTCGTTCTCACACGAAGCGCGCAGCAGCGAGATCTCCGACAATGAGACCTTCGAGTTTCTCGGCGATTCGGTCCTCGGCTTCATCATCGGCGACATGATTTTCCGTCGCTTTCCCGCGCTTGACGAAGGAGCGCTCTCCAAGATGAAGGCGTACCTGGTCAGCGCAACCATCCTGGCGGCGAGGGCGCGTCAGTACGGAATGGGGGAGGTGCTGTTCCTCGGCGTCGGCGAGGAGAAATCAGGCGGCCGCAAGAAAGACTCGCTGCTGGCCAACCTCTTCGAGGCCATGCTCGCGGGCGTCTATCTCGACGGCGGAGTGGAAGCCGTTCGCGGAGTCGTGGAGCGCGCCTTTGAGAGCGATCTCGATTCGATCGACGTCGACGATCTGCTTTTTCACGACTACAAGACGGCCCTCCAGGAGCTGGCTCAGGGGCGCGGTCTGCAGTTGCCGGAGTACCGGGTAGTCGACGAGATCGGACCGGATCACGACAAGCGCTTCGTCATCGAAGTGCAGATCGGGAGCGGTCTGGCAGCACGCGGTGAGGGCTCCTCGAAGAAGGAAGCGCAACAACAGGCCGCCAGACAGGCGCTGCGCACTCATGCCGAGCAGAGTGAATCGGAATCAGGCCGGGACAAAGAAGAGTGAAGAGTGAAACCCCTGCGTTGGTTGGAAAGGCCTTCTCCCAGCCCTCCGGTCGCAACACTTCTGGACACTGCGGCCGCCTCCTTCCGATTGCATTCCTGCTGGGGGTCCTGGCCCTTTCCATCATCGATCTCCGAGGTGTGGAAACTACGGCCCCGGCCCGTGACGCAGACCTTCAGAGAATTCGCCGTGAGATCTCCGGTCTCCGCCAGAAGCTCGAGTCGCTCCACACACAGACCCGGACTGCGGAGCAAGAGCTCGAGTCGGTCGAGCTGGAGCTGGCCATCCGCACGCGGGAGCTGCAGCTCGCGGTCGAATTGCAGACCCGTCTCGAGGAGCAGCAGCGGGGAGTGCGCGCGGCGATCGACTCACTCTCCCCGCGCATCGCCGAGCAGAAGCGCGATCTGGCGAAACGGCTCGTGGCGCTCTACCGGCTCGGAGGGCTCAGTTACATCCGGATGCTCCTTTCGATCGATCGGCGTCAGGACCCCCTCGAGGCGGTCTCGATGCTCAGCTACCTGGTGGGACGCGATTCGCGCGCCGTCACGCGCTTTCAGGCCACGCGACAGCAACTGGCCTCGCAGTTCGCGGAGCTGGCGGACAAGGAGCAACGCATCGCCAGGATGCGCGCGGTGGTGGAGGATCGGCGCACCGCAGTGGCCCGGGCGCACGACGAGAAGGGTCGTCTGCTGGCATCGCTGCGAAGCGAAGGAAGTCAATCCGAGCAGAAGCTGGCCGATCTGGAGGAAAAGGCCAGAAGGCTCGAGCGGCTCTTCGGGCACCTCTACCGTCAGGGCCCTTCGAGCGGTAAGGTCGCAGACGTCCGGGAGTTCCGGGGAGCGCTCGGCTGGCCGGTTCGCGGCCGGTTGCTCGAAACGTTCGGGCGGCAGCGTAACGCGAAGTTTTCAACTGTGACTATGAGCAACGGTCTTAAAATCGAAGCTCCGCCCGGCAGCGAAGTGCATGCCGTTTTCCAGGGAACAGTTTTGTTCTCCCAATGGTTCAAAGGCTACGGGAACCTCATTATTCTCGACCACGGCAATCGCGTCTTCTCCCTTTACGGAAACCTCAAGGGCCCGGCCGTCGCCGTCGGCGACCAGGTCGCGTCTGGACAGGCGATTGCAGGAGTCAGCGAGGCCGAGGAGCCTGCGGCCGGCTACCTGTACTTCGAGATCCGGAACGACAACAAACCCGAAGATCCCCAGAAATGGCTGCGTTGATATGACAAAAAAGAAGATTCTCTTCCTGTCGGTTTCAGTGGCTCTCATGCTCTCGCTTCTGGGCGGCGCGGTCTTCGGCCAGAGCGTCCAGAAGAACAGCCTCTACCGCTACCTCAGCATCTTCACCGAGGTCTTCGGCCTGGTCCGTGGCAACTACGTCGAAGATGTGCCGACCGACCGGCTGATCGACGGCGCCTTCAACGGCGTCACCGATGCGGTCGACGAATTCAGCTACTACGTGCCGCCATCCCAGATGGCGCGGTACAAGTCGTACGTCGAAAGCGATGATCCCGGCCTCGGTCTGATCGTCACCAAGCGTTTCGGCTACGCCTACGTGATCACCACGGTCGACGGTTCTCCGGCTCAGAAAATCGGCGTCGAGCGCGGCGACTTCATCGAGAAAATCGACGGACAGCCGACGCAGAAGCTCAGCGTTTGGCAGGTCCGCTCGATGCTTCGAAGCGAACGGCCGGTGGATCTGACGGTCGTTCGTGGCGGAATGACCAAGCGCGATGAGTTCCATGTCAAACCGGCGGTCTTCGAGCCTGCGCTGGTCTCAAAGCAGTTCGGCGACGTGGCCTATATCAAGATTCCGTACTTTTCGAAGGGGACTGCGGCGAGGTTCTCAGATGCCCTGGCCAGGGTTCGGCAGAGTGGCAGCCGCAAGCTGATCGTAGACCTCCGCGGGAACGCCGGCGGATCGGTGGACGAAGCGATCCATGCCGCCGACCAGCTGCTCAGCAACGGGGTGATCACGTCGATCGAGGGGCGTAGAGCGACCGCCGCGCGCTTCGACGCCGATCATGCCACCGGCTACGACGGGGAAGTGGAAGTGCTGACCGACATGTCGACGGCCTCCGGCGCGGAGATCTTTGCCGGAGCCATTCACGGAAACAACCGTGGCAAGACAGTCGGAGTGACCACCTATGGCCGTTCCATCATTCAGAAATTCGTGCCGCTTCCGAGCGGCGGCGGCGTTTACATGACCATCGCCCACTACACCACTCCCGATCTCAAACCGATCAAGGACCAGGGCCTCAAACCCGATGTGGTCGTCGACCTCACCTCGCAGGCTCTTCGAGATCCGGGCACGTCGAGCACTACTCCCAAAGAAGACCTGATCCTCAACAGGGCGCTCTCCCTATACGGAGAGCCGCAGGCTACGAAGAAAGCGGCCTGACGAGGCCATGCGCGGGCGGGAGGGGAAGCAAAGCCGCGATGACGGGCGGCGCTCGTCGTTCAGCAGCATTGCCAGGCTGCTGGTGATCCCGATCCTCGGTCTGATCCTTCTCATCGTTGCCATCTGGATGCGGCCTCACGTCGTGCCGATCCGCGCGGCGGCCCGATCCTCCTGGAAAACGAACG
>JADGNX010000299.1 GCA_017883265.1 Thermoanaerobaculia bacterium | reverse complement strand
AGAGGGTGCCGGACAGGACGCCCCTGATGGAGAGGATGCGGTCGCCGGTTGCGACGAGGTCGCGGATGGTCCGCAGCAGGGGAAGCGCGGCACCGACCGTCGTTTCGTACAACAACGGTACGTCATGCTCTCTTGCCGAGCTCAATAGAGCGTCCCGGATTGCCAGCGGTCCCGACATGGCGATCTTGTTCGGGGTCGCGATGCCGATTTCTCGTTCGATCAGCGGTGCGTAGAGCGCCGCCACCTCGTGGCTGGCCGTGCAATCGACGAAGAGCGTTCGCGACGATCGCTGCCTGCCGAGGAGGTCCAGGGTCTTCGCCCAGTCGGTGGTGCCACCTTCCTCGATCAGCGACGCGACCTCTCCTGCATCAATGCCTTGTCGCAGCAGGGTCCGCGAGCGGTTGGCGACTCCGATCACCTTCACCTCGACACCGGCGGCCTCCTGCAATTTCCTCCCGCTGGCGAGCTGCCGACAGAGTGCGGAACCGACGCGTCCGGTAGCTCCAGCGATGATGAGACTCAGCGTACTGGTGCCACGCACGATGGCGTCGTGTGGAGATCGACGCGTCTCGGGCCAGCCGACCGCTGCTCTTACCGGATTCATCATGCGCATCGTTGCGTTCCCTTCGTTTGACACGACTCTCGCTCCACACGGGCGCGAAAGTCGGTCACGATCTGGTTGAGCTCTTCCATGTCGATGAGGAATGCGTCGTGCCCGTTCTCGGACGCCAGCACCTCGAACCGTGCGCGCGGGATGAGCGCCGCCAGCTCTTCCTGCTCGATGGGCGGGTAGAGCACGTCGGAATTGACGCTGACGATGAGCGCCGGCTGCACAATCGACCGTAGTGCGGCCTCTGTGCCTCCGCGGCCTCGGCCGACGTCGTGGGTGTCCATGGCCCGTGTCAGTGCGACATAGGAACGGGCGTCGAATCGGGCTACGAGCTTCTGGCCATGACGGCGGAGCCACTCCTCGACGTGGAATCCGCCGTCCCTCTCCGCGCGTCCGAAGCGCGATGTGAAGCTGGAGTGGCTGCGGTACGAGATCATGGCGATCATGCGCGCCACCGCCAGCCCGTCCCGCGGCGGCTGGCCGGCCTCGTAGTTGCCGTCGCGCCAGGCCGGATCGGCAAAGATGGCGCTACGCTGCGACTCGCTGATGGCGATCTGCCAGGCATTGTGCTGGGCCGATGTGGCAATCGGAGCGATCGCTTCCACGAGGTCCGGCGCCATGAGGCCCCACTCCAGGGCCTGCATCCCGCCGAGGGAGCCACCGATTGCCAGCCTGATCCGCTTCACGCCGAGGTGAGGCAGGAGGGCCCGCTGCAGGGCCACCATGTCGCGGATGGTGATGCGCGGGAACGGCGAACGCGAGTCCGCCGGTCCCGTGGTTCCGTAGCAGCTGCCGAGGATGTTCGAGCTGATGATGAAGTCGCGATCGGGATCGAGGGCCAGACCGCTGCCCAGGAGAGGCCCCCACCACTCCTCGACGTTCGGAGTACCGGTCAGGGCGTGACAGACCACGACCGCGTTGCCGCCGTTGCCATCGAGCCGGCCCCAGGTTCGGTAGGCCACCTGCACGTCGCTCAACTGCTCTCCGGACTCCAGGATCAGAGGATACGGCAGCGTATAGAATTGCGTTCGGGACTCGAGCGCGCTCATGCCGCGGCTTCCTTGCGCACGCTCCGGAACGCGTTCTCGAAGTCGTCCTTGATGTCGTCGATGTGCTCGATGCCGACCGACACGCGCACCAGATCATCCGTCACGCCGCTGGCACGCTGCTCTTCGGCGTCGAGCTGTGCATGCGTCGTCGTAGCCGGGTGAATGACCAGGGTCTTGGCGTCCCCGACGTTGGCCAGGTGGCTGGCCAGCCGCACGCCGTCGATGAACTGCCGTCCTGCTTCCACGCCACCGTCGATGCCGAATGCGAGCACGCCGCCGAAGCCGTTGCGCAGGTAACGGCGGGCCAGCTCGTGGTACGGATGATCAGGGAGGCCCGGATAGCTGACCCAGGTCACCTCGGGGCGCTTCTCGAGCCAGCGCGCGAGCTCGAGCGCGTTGTCGGCGTGACGTTGCACACGGAGCGAAAGCGTCTCCACACCCTGCAGGAAGAGGAACGAGTTGAAGGGGCTGAGGCACGGTCCGAAATCGCGCAGCCCCTCGACACGTGCCCGGATGATGAACGCGATGTTGCCGAACGAGGAACCTTTGCCGAAGACCTCGTTGAAGTTGAGTCCGTGATACCCGGGCGAGGGGGTGGTGAAGGTCGGGAAGCGGCCATTGCCCCAGTCGAACTTCCCGGAGTCGACGATCACGCCACCGATCGAGGTGCCGTGCCCGCCGATCCACTTGGTGGCCGAAGCCACGACGATGTCGGCGCCGTGATCGATCGGACGCGAGAGATAGCCGGCAGCTCCGAACGTGTTGTCGACAACGAGAGGTACGCCATGCTTCTTAGCCACTTTGGACAGCGCTTCGAAGTCGGGGATGTTGAAGCGGGGGTTGCCGATGGTCTCGACGTAGATGGCCTTGGTCCGCTCGTCGATACGCTTCTCGAACTCCGCCGGGTCATCACCGTCGACGAAGCGGGTCTCGATGCCGAGCCGAGTGAAGCTGACCTTGAACTGGTTGTAGGTGCCTCCATAGAGGTAGCTGGTCGACACGATGTTGTCGCCTGCCTCGGCCAGCGTGGTCAGCGCGAGGAACTGTGCGGCCTGTCCGGACGAGGTGGCCAGGGCGGCCACACCACCTTCGAGTGCGGCGATGCGCTTCTCGAAGACGTCGGTCGTGGGGTTCATGATGCGGGTGTAGATGTTGCCGAACTCCTGCAGAGCGAAGAGGCGCGCGCCGTGTGCGGAGTCGTCGAAGGTGTACGAGGTGGTCTGGTAGATCGGCACGGCGCGGGCGTTGGTGCCGGGAGCCGGCTCCTGGCCGGCATGAACCTGGAGGGTCTCGAAGTGGGGCTGCCGTGGGGTGGTGCTGCTCGTGGTCATCGTCGTCTCTCCTGTTTGAAGGTTGCTTTGTGATTCGGTTGCCGCCCAATGAAAAGACCCATCCCCCCGGTTCGGAGTGATGGGTCTCGGTTGGACTGGCCCTAACGAATCGCGATGCGCCGAAAAACAAGAAAGACGCCTGATCAGGCGTCTAAGGCGTGTCGTTGTTCAGGAGAGTTTGCCGTCCGTCTCCACCGCTCCGGCATGTGCCGCAGGTGGAGTCGGGAAAGGTACCCGCTACGCCTGCGTCAGCAGAGCTGACACATTCGCATGGTACACATGCAGGGGTGGAGTGATCGTTTCATCGGCGACGCATAGGATGAGCATGGAGGACGTGGTTGTCAAGTGGTTTCGCGGAAGCGTCCCGGCGTGGCGGACATCGGGTGAGTCGAATCACGACTCGGAATCCCATTAGCGCGATTCGAGACGCGGTCAGGGAATCGCGTGAAGGGCCCGGAGCATCTCATCGGTGAGCGGGTCGTAGACATCGGCCACTAAGAAGATCTCGTGGAAAAGCCGCAGCTCCGTCGCCGCAATCAGACCGACGACACAGACGGCCAGCCAGGGACGGCGCGGAAACGAGGCGATGAGCGACGCCGCGAGCAGCCGGGCCACCGGATCGACCGGTATCGCGTAGCGGACGTTCTTGAGCGACAGCAGACCGAGGATGACGAGCGCAGCGGCGGCGAATGCCGTCAACGCACGCAGAGCCCGATTCTCCCCGCTTCGTGCCGCACCGGCGATCCCGAGGACCATGACGATGGGAGAGAGAATGACGAGATCGAACAACGGTCTGTGAAACGGACCGCTCGAGAGCTCCCGGGCGAAGGGAGAGTTGATCGAGCTCGCAGTGGTCATCACGATACGGAGGAGATCGAAGTAGTGCTTCACTCCACCGCAAAGAACAATCGTCACGACCGCATACAACACAGGAGGCAATATGGCCAGCGGTGCGATGCGCCGCCACGCGCGGAGGCGCGGAGGCGGGGCCAGAACGACGAGAAAGAGCAGCACCGCCGGGTAGAGCGGGAGAAACGATTCCTTGATGGCGAGCGTGAGCGTCATGCTGGCGACGGCGGCCGCGAGGAGGCCCAGGCGCCTTGGACCGAGGCCCTGGCCCCCCTTGATGACGAGACATGCCAGCCAGAGCGTCAGCAGAATCGAGGCACAGAAGACCTCGTCCTGCAGCGCGCGGCGGCCCATTGCCAGCTGAAGCGGCGAGGTTGCGGTGAGCGCGGCGGCGATGAGGGCGACCTCAGCACCAAGGAGCTCTCTGCCGATGAGGAAGATCAGAAGAATCGAGACGATTCCCGACGCCGTCGAGAGACCGGCCAGAGCTCTCGCATCGCAATTGCCTGCAACGCCGCAGGTCAGGGTGCTGAGAGCGAAGTATCCCCACCGCATCGGGTGGGGATAGAGCCATGCCTCACGGTCGGCGACGTATTTCTGCACCAGCGCCGGGTAGTTCGACCAGCCGTGATCGTGGAGGAAGGCGGTAGAGCTTACATACACCGCCTCGTCGTCGGGCGAATACTCCTCGACATCGTCGACTTCGATGCGGAGAGCCGCGCCGGCGATCAGCAACAAGGCGACCAGAGCGTAGA
>JADGNX010000298.1 GCA_017883265.1 Thermoanaerobaculia bacterium | reverse complement strand
GGCTCGGTGGCAAGAACGGGGAGGGTGAACCGACCCGGAATGGCGCCGGTGGCAAATCAGGTGGCAGACGCGTCTTCCAGCTAAAAAAGCCCCTCTTGCGAGGGGCTAAGTTCGTTGTTTTAAATTGGTTGCGGGGGCGGGATTTGAACCCGCGACCTTTGGGTTATGAGCCCAACGAGCTACCAGACTGCTCCACCCCGCGACAAGTGGTGGGACGGCGATTATCCACAGGAGGGGTGCTTGACGCAAGGCGTTTCCGTCGGCGCATGGCGCGATTCGCTGCGGAGGTTTACACGAAAGTGGAGGGGCCGCCCGCTCCGGGCGCCCGCGCGCTGAACGTGGCCAGCCGCCCACCCTCGGCGGCCGAAGCGACCGCCGCTCCACTGGGCGGCGCCTCTCCAACGAGTCGCTGCTCGGTGTTCGAGCGAATTGGCGGAAAACGCGAGGCCCGCTCCCCGTTGGCACGGTTCGTTCTACGACTCGACGCAGGCACCACCAGTTCGAACCAAAGGACATCGCGTTGAAACGAACCGTCGTACTCCTCTTCCTCATGCTGACGTCGCCGATTCTCCGGGCTTCTCTCCTGCCCGGCTTTGCCCTGCAGCAGGTGGCCAAGGCGGCTGGCTTTGTCAGCTCCGTCGCTGCGACCTCGTCGGGCCAGCTCTACTACACGACGACCAGCGGGGGGATCTATCGGATCGATGGGACGGAATCGGTGCTGGTGGCGCAGGTCGACACGGTGGCTGTCAGCGACTCGGGCCTTCTGGGGATGGCTCTCCTCAGCGACACCGTCGCCGTCGTCCACTACACGAAGATCAATCCGAACCGCAGCTGGAACAACGACATCCTGAGCGATGTCGTGGCCACGGTCGATCTGACCAATGGGACGGTCTCGCTCCTCCATGAGTTCATCCTCGACGTCGAGGCGCCGGCCAGCGGCGGCCCGGCCGAGCACCACGGCGGGAATCCGGTCGTCGGCCCCGACGGATCGATCTATGTCGGGATCGGCGACTACGGTGGCGGCCTGATCGCTCAGTTGTTCGAATGGAACGCGGGAAAGATCTACCGCATCTTCCCCAATGGCGATGCCACGGTCGTGGCACGCGGTTTTCGCAATCCATTCGACATGGCCTTCGATGGCGCCACGGGGAAGCTCGTAGCCGGCGATAACGGGGTAGGAGCCGACGATGAGATCGACATCGTCGAGCAGGGAGGCAACTACGGCTGGCCCTTCACCTCCGGCAACAATCCTCCGATCGACGGAGGAGTGCCACCGACGTACGTCTTTCCCAGGGTCGTCGCGCCGACCGGTATGGTGGCTCCAAACGGAGCCAATGGGATGCTGCCTCACGGCATTCTCCTGACGAGCTTCGTCGGCAAGGCGCTCTACTATTTCCCGACGATCTCGTCACATCTGTCGGATCCGATCACGATCTTCGTCAACGAAGCGGGACCGCTCATCGATGTGGCCCAGGACGGCCACGGCGAGATCTATATCGCCAGCGGGGGAGCCGTCTTTCATCTGATCGTGCCGCGGCGCGGCGACTGCAATGGCGACGGCGTGGTCGACGGCTCGGACTATGCTGCGCTCATGGCGGAGGTCAGCGACGGGGCAACGCATTCCGTCTTCGAGGCGCAGGCAGGAAAGATGACCGGAAGCTGGGGATGCGACGTGAACGGCGATGGACTGATCAACGCCGCCGACCTCGGCGCGCTCGGTGGGATGCTCCCGGCGCGGCGACACGCGGCGCGGCAATAGGCGGGGTGGAAGCGACCATCGGTCATCGGCCGAGTACGAGATCGGCATTTTTCGTTTAAGATTCAGGTTGTCAAAAACTTCGGAGGATCAAACTAATGTATGACGAGAGACTCGTTCAGCCGATGCGCCAGGAGCTCAGCCGGCTTGGAATTCAAGAGACGAAGACAGCGGCTGAGGTCGACTCAGCGCTGGGCGACAAGAAGGGGACAGCCCTTGTGATCGTCAACTCGGTATGCGGCTGCGCCGCCGGAAACGCGCGGCCGGCCGTGGCTGAGGCGGTTCACAATTCGGTGCTACCGGACAAAATGATCACTGTATTCGCCGGGAACGATGTCGATGCCACGCGCCAGGCGCGCTCGTACCTGACCGGATATCGTCCTTCCTCGCCAGCGATCGCTCTGCTTCGCGATGGCGAGGTGGTCAAGATCTTCGAGCGTCACAACATCGAGGGGCGGAACGCTTCGGATATCGCCAAAGAGCTGAAGTCGGCTTTCGACCAGTTCTGCGTCAAGACCGCCGTGGCTCAGTAACAGACAACCCTTCTCTGATCCAGCGGGATGCGACCGATCGGGCGCGTCCCGCTTTTTTGTGAGCATGTGCAACAGATCCGCTCCCCCTCATGTGTTGATCGAGCCTCCGCAGGAGAGTTGAGCTCTCCCCGGCGAAGGCGATCCGATGCGCGTCAGCGGGTCACAGTCACTGTGGTGCTGGCCGTAACCGGATTGCCGCCGGCATCGGTGCCGTCGATGCGAAGCTCGCCGCTCACCCCGGCAAAGAACCGCTCGTCGACACGCTTTCGAGGAGTGAGGCGATAGTGCGCCTCGCTGCCGGCGGCGATGGACATCGGATAGCCGAGAGCGGCGATCTTCGCGGAGTCGTAGCTCTCGGAGTAGACGTGAATGGCCCCGAAGGCATAGATGTCGAGGGTGACGCGGCCGATGCGGACGTCGCGCCCGCCCGTTTCGCGCGCCGATAGCTCGAAGGGAAAGTCGTACGAGTCGCCGCCAGCCGGGCGAGCCACGATCGGATTCGGGATGACGGTGATGGAGATGGCTCCGCGTCCGGCAAGGGACGCTGAGGTCATGGTCCCCGCGGATCGGCTGCTGCCGCAGGATGCGAGGAGAGCGACGGCGGCGACGGTTGCAAACGATCGAATGACCGGTTTCATGAACGCCATGAGGTGCAACCGACGGGCCGGAATCGCCGGACCTGCGAATTTACTTGACACGACCAAGTACTTTGTGACAGTCTCAACCGCGTTTGGAAGGCCACCGCATGCATCCGTCCTCATTGACCGCCTGGATCATCGCCCCTCTCCTCCTCCTCGCTGCCTGCACCCGGTCCAACAACATTCTCCTCGGCACGGTCAAAGAAACGGTCGACGGGCACGCGATCGTGGTCACCGACTGTTACCGCATCAGCGTCCCCCCACCTGTCCGGCTGAACGGAGCCCGCTCCGGATATCGCTACGCCCCCTGTCGCGATGCGGT
This sequence comes from Thermoanaerobaculia bacterium, assembly GCA_017883265.1. Classification (GTDB taxonomy): domain Bacteria; phylum Acidobacteriota; class Thermoanaerobaculia; order Gp7-AA8; family Gp7-AA8; genus JADGNX01. The sequence continues at coordinate 1,352 of JADGNX010000298.1, read as the reverse complement.
GGTCGTGATCCGGGGCGATGAGCTGGAGGTTAACGGAACGCACTATCCGGCGCTGCATCGGGGCGATTCGGTCACCGTCGATCACGGCATCGTGCTGGTCAACGGCATGCCCAAAGATATTGAAAATTTGAGAGTCAAGAACCGGGCGCGGGCCCGACCCCGGGAATGACACAAAGCCTTCTCGAACGTATCGCAGCGATGCTCACGAAACTCATCAAAACCCGACGCCCCACGGAGTGAACCGCCCGGGCCCGAGCCCCGGCCCGAGCCCGGCTTTTGTCGTTCAAGTCTGAGAGAGAAATCCTCAGACTTCGGCTGCTGGAATCTAATGCATGTTCATGGTGGCGTTCATGAGCGTCACGGTTCCGCATCCGACCCGCTTGCCCGAATTGCCGGCCGGCTGCGAATTGAGATCGTCCGGGTCCGCATGGACAACGACGGCGCGATCGACGACGGAGCTCGCTCCCGCTGCCACCGTGATGGAGTGCGTCGTGAAGTCGATGTGGGCCTTCCCGGAGGCGTCCGCAGTAATATTGCCGAAATCGCCGGCGTGATGTGAGGCCGCGTCGGGCGAGGCATGCGGCGCATTCATCGGATTGAAGTGGCCGCCTGCGGCCTGGCCTTCGCCGCCGCAGTCACCTTTCTCGTGCACGTGAAAGCCGTGCATTCCGGGTGTGAGACCCGAAAGATCGCCCACGACCTGAACCTGTCCATCAGACGTCTGATTGAAGTGGACCATTCCCGAAACGGTCGAACCGCCGGTGGGCGCGATCATGGCCATGGCCGATGGGCCAGGGCCGCTGTGGGCACATGCGACGATCATGACTGCAGCAACAAGGGAGACTCCGAGATTCAATTTGTTCATGCTTCCTCCATTCGTGATTTGAGAGTGAGAACGACCGCCGTTCCGGGCCGCGGAAATCCTTCTGCGATCGAGCCGCCGGTTGTTTGCTGGATGACCTTCTGATGGCTGGAAGAGGCGACGCGGACGATGCATCCCGCTTCGGATTCTTCCGGCTCCGCATTTCCCGGCAAGCGAAAATCGAGCCGAGGTGATTTCGGGCGCCCCTCCGCGATGATGTCTGCCACGGAACGACGGCCGCCGGAGCCCGGCCAGTGGACCAGGAGATCGACGGGAGCTCCGTCCCTGCCGGAATGGGGATCGAGGGCACCAAACGCGGTGAGCACGGAATCAGCGCTCGAATCGGAGACGAAGAGCGCGGACGCGAAGGGCGCGGACTCCTTCGAGCGTACGACGCACTCGAGAGCTCCCACAGCAGATTGAAGGGTCGCCGTAAACCGCACTTCGCGATGAGTCTGATCGAGTTGCAGTGGTGGATCGGGCACGATCC
>JADGNX010000297.1 GCA_017883265.1 Thermoanaerobaculia bacterium | reverse complement strand
GTATCGCGGAACGTCACGATGGCTCCGCTGGTGCGGTGATCTTCGCGCAGGGGTGTGGCGCTCATGGAGACGCCCACGGACCTGCCGTCTTCGCGCGCAATCCGCATGGCCACATCCTGGACCGCACGGCCGGTCGAGAGTGCCTGCGCGGCGGGGACCTCGCGCGCGTCCATCTCTCGTCCGTCGTCGGTGCGAAATCCGTAGGTGGACGGCTGCTGATCGATGCCCACTCCCACCACGCTGGTACCGAGAAACTTCTGCGCCGCCGGGTTGACGAAGACGACCCGCCCCTCGGCGTCGACCAGCATCACTCCATCCGGCATCCCGGCGATCATCTCTTCCGTGCGGCGAACCTGCCGGCCGATCGAGGCATTGAGCGAGCGCTCGATGCGAAGCAACACCAGCCAGGCCATGAGGATCACGGTGGCGCTGACCAGAATCAGGAGCAGGCTGAATTTCTGACGGCGCGACGAAAGCATTTCGAGCTCGACGGCTTGCCTGCGGCGAACGCTGTCGTTGAGCAGCCCGGCGTTGTCAGGTGCCACCCGATCGACTTCGGCGGCGCGAAGAACCGAGGCTCGCGCAGCCTCGGCGTTCCCGGCCCGGACCATCTCCACCTGCTGGTCGCACAGCACGCGCAGCCGGTTGAAATGTTCCACCATGGCGGCAATCTTCTGCCGGTCGACGGCCTGCTCGACCAGATCGCCGGCGGAGACGGCGGTCTTGTTGAACTCGCGGATCGAGTCGGCATATTGCTGAAGGAACTGGGTCTGACCCGTCAGCACGAAGGCCCGTGCCGCCGCCAGTAACTGGTCCTCGTCCGAGTCCATCGTCTTGACCTTCTCGAGGAGGGGACCGAACTCGTGGACGATCCGATACTCCTGTCTCTTCTCGGCCATCAGGACGTTGATGTTGATGGCCAGTCCGGCGAGAACCAGAAGCGTCAGGAGGACGAACGTCCCCCAGAGAATCTTGCGAATCGTGGAGTCCATCGAGTCGAAGCCGGAGAGGTCCGTGCAAGTTCGGCGCCGCACGGGAAAGACTGGAACAAGGCAACTCGCGCGAAACAGAAGACTTCCACGTCGACAGACCTGGAATGACGAATGCAAAACCGGAGACGGGAGAAACGAGAATGGCACTTCGGCCACTGCGCAACGCCACCATTTCATTCGGGCTGGTCTCGATTCCGGTTCGCTTCTATACAGCCACGAAGTCAGAAGACGTTCACTTCAATCTGCTCCACGAGAGCTGCGGAACGCGGGTCAACCGCAAGTGGTGGTGTCCGCATCACGAGAAAATCGTCTCCGCCGACGAGTTGATTCGCGGTTACGCAGTGAGCAAGAGCAAGTACGTCACCTTCACCGACGAAGAGATCGACGCGCTGGAGAGCGATGACAACCGCGCGCTCGACATCACCGAGTTCGTCAGCCTGGACCAGATCGATCCGCTCTTCTTCGAGAAGGCCTACTTCCTGGGGCCTGCTCCCGGCGGCGGGAAGACCTACAAGCTGCTTTCGAGCGCCATGAAGAAAGAAGGAAAGGTCGCTCTGGCCCGGTGGGTGTCGGCGAGTCGCGAGCATCTCGTGGTGCTCCGCCCCTACGAGAACGGATTGGTGCTCCACACCATGTTCTACGCTGACGAGGTTCGAGACTTCGGAGCGATCGATCTGGAAGAAGGGCCGGTCAAAGAGAAGGAGATCAAACTGGCCGAGATGCTGATCGCCGAGCTGACGGAGAAGAAATTCAATCCGCTGCAGTACAAGGACGAGTATCGCCGGCGCCTTCTCGACCGGATCCGCGGAAAATCAAAGGGGCGCGATATCGTCGGTCAGGATGAGGAAGAGGACGAGAAGGGAGGCGAGGTCATCGATATCATGGAGGCGCTGCGCCGGAGTCTCGACGGGGGAGCGAAGGGCCGCAAGCGAGCCCCCGCGAAGCGCACGACCACCCGCCCAACGACCAGGAAGCAAAGCAGCAGCAAGACGACAACGCACAAGAGGAGAGCGTCGTAGACCATGTCCGTGCTACTCAAGAAATATCGAACCATGCGCGACTTCGGCGAGACGCCGGAGCCTTCGGGCGGCAAGCCGAAGAAGACGAAGGGGCCGATCTTCGTCATCCAGAAACACCATGCCTCTCACCTTCACTACGACTTCCGTCTGGAGATGGAAGGGGTTCTCAAGTCATGGGCCGTTCCGAGGGGTCCGTCGTACGACCCCACGGTCAAGCGGCTGGCCATGATGACCGAGGATCATCCCTACGATTACGCCGGCTTCGAAGGGGTCATCCCGGAAGGAAACTATGGGGCCGGGAAGGTCATCATCTGGGACAACGGTACCTGGGAGTTCATCGAGCCGGGAGACGACCCGGTCAAGGCGCTCAGGGCGGGAAAGCTGACCTTCAGGCTGAACGGCAGGAAAATGTTCGGAGAATGGGCTCTGGTCCGCATCCATGGGCGATCACCGAAAGGAAACGAGTGGCTGCTGCTCAAACACCGCGATGAGTTCGCGAACGAAGAAGTCGACGTGACGGAAGTCGCCCCGTTGTCGATCATCTCAGGGCGCGACGTCGAGGATGTGAATCCCGACAGGATCTGGAAGAGCAATCGTCCCGGAGCAGCGAAAGGACCTCCGACCATCGCCACGGCCCTGAGGAAGCAAGCCACAACAAAGAAGGCGGCGGCAAAGAAGAGTGCCGCCATGCCGCCGCAAAAGAAGGCACCTTCGGCAAAGCGCGGCGCGACAGGACGGCCAACTGCGAAACGAACGGAAGGTAAAGCGAAAGCGCCGAGGCGAACTGCCGCGAAACGGCGCTAGCTCCCAGGCTCTCTCGCTCCGAGTGGAGCGGCGGTCGCATCGGCCGCCGGGGGGCGGGGTCGCTCGGGTCGACCGAGCTACGCGCCGGCCGCTTCGGCCATGACCAACTCCAGCAGCTTCCGCTCTGATTCGAAGCTCGACCGCTCGAGAGACTCGCCAAGCTCCACCCACTCGACGTCGTCGACCTCGCTGAGTTGCGGAGTGATCTCGCCCGCCACGTACTGCATGAGAAAGAACTCGACGCGCTTCCGGATCAGCGTATCGCCGACCCTGAAAAAGTACTGAATGGTCTCGAGTGGTTTGACGATTTTCGCTTCGAGCCCGGTCTCCTCACGCACCTCGCGCAGGGCCGCATCCGCCGGCGTCTCACCCTCCGACACGGCACCCTTCGGCAGACCCCAACGGGTTCGTCCCCGTGTGGCGATCATGGCCACGAAAGGCACGCCGTTGCGCAGTGAGAGAACCAGGCCGCCCGCCGAGTACTCGTTGCGGGTCCTGCGCGAGTCGGCCACGGCGGGTCATTGTAGCGCCCGGCGCGCCGGCTGCCCCGTTAGTGACGTTTGCCGAAAAGTGGCGTACATTCCTACTGGAAATCGCGGCACAACCTGCAGGAGGTGCATCATGCCGAGCCTCGAAGTTATTACGGTTCTGGGCGTTGTCGTCCTGGCCGGTCTGGTATGGTTTTTCGTCCGCACGTTGTCGCACGATCGTCTCGACGCGATCATGAAGAAGCGAGCGGCAACGGCGAAACTCGTGACCCCTGCCGATTACGTTGAAGGGGGAACCCACATTCCGGTGGTGCTGGCGCTGGACACAAAGTGCCTCTACTACGAGAACGTCGATCTCCAGGCCAGCCTCGATCTCGATCGGATCGAAGAGGTTGAATACGACGACGAGCTGGCTACGGGGAGCACGGTAGAGGGAAGGGTTCTCCGTCTCCGGTCTCACGGCCACACGTTCGAGTTCATTCTCGACGCCCCGACGGCGGCGCGGTGGACTGCCGTTCTGCCACCCCATCTCCTCGGCGGAACCACGGCCCGAGCGACCGGCTGATGTAGCACAGACACTCTTGTCTGTGTTGCACAGACACTTCTGTCCGTGCCGCCTGGAGACTTCGGTCTGTACAACAGAATTTCTCTCGGCAGCCTCAAACCCGGATATCGCCGAGTCCGCATTCGCACCGGCGTTACCGCTTCGGAATGCCCTCCGGAGACCTCCTGTTCCTTGACACGCATACGAGCGGCCATTAGATTGGCCGCTTTCTCGCCGAAATTCGGGGTGTAGCGCAGCCTGGTAGCGCACCTGCTTTGGGAGCAGGGGGTCGGAGGTTCAAATCCTCTCGCCCCGACCAATACGGCCCTCCGGGGCCTCGCCGTGAGCCGTCACCGGCTCCCCGGCGTTCCTTGCATTGATGGTGGGCATAGTTCAGTCGGTTAGAACGTCGGATTGTGGATCCGAAGGTCGAGGGTTCGAATCCCTCTGCCCACCCCAGGAGCACCAGTCGCTTCAGGAGATCCCTGCCCGTAGCTCAGTCGGATAGAGCAACAGCCTTCTAAGCTGTGGGTCGCAGGTTCGATCCCTGCCGGGCAGACCAGCCTTCTCCCGTCTTTGTAACCACCCGCATATCCCCCGCACCCGCGCGCTTCGCCCCGCCCACCCCCGCGCGGGATGATGTCGACCACCTCGATCCTCGACGATCTGGTCAGATCTCTACGGATTTACGCGGCTGACTCCGGTCGCGCCGAGCACATCTTCACACTAACCTGAGCATGAAACACGCACAGTGGAGTTACGCC
>JADGNX010000296.1 GCA_017883265.1 Thermoanaerobaculia bacterium | reverse complement strand
AGATCGGGGTCGATGTTAGCGAGAAAGAGGACGTCGGGACTGGTCTGCTTTCCTTTCAGCTTCGGCGTGAAATCGGCGAAGACATTCAGTTGCGTCTCTTTGGTCTGAGCGACATTGAGATCGAAGCCGTATTCGCCGCGCCAGTAGAACGTCCGGGCCCCCGCCACCCGCTGCAATCCGGAGACGTCGATCCGACGATCTTGAAAGATTTTCAGGTCGTCGTCCGTAAAGTCGTCGCCGACCACGGCTACCAGATCTACGTCGGTAAAGAACGAGGCCGCTACCGAAAAGTACGTGGCCGATCCGCCCAGCGCGCGTTCGACGCTGCCGAAGGGGGTCTGGATTCCATCGAATGCAACGCTGCCTACTACGAGAATGGACATGGGTGGTGGTTTCCTTGACTACAGTTCAGGGTTGAGAAAGGTGCGATATGTCTTCCGGCTCCATATACCGGCCAACGATTGGAGCCAGATCTTCTTTGACCTGCTGCGGGATGATCCTGCGATCGGTGATGATGGCGTTCTGAAGAGCATTGACGCAGAGGCATTCGCGCTTCCGGGCAGCCAGAGACGGAATGGCCTGCCGGATGAGCGTGCTGGCCGTCTCGGCGTTGGTCTGCAGGTACCCGAGTATGGCCTGGACATTCACGGCCTCGTCGCTCTCGCGCCAGCAGTCGTAGTCGGTGATCATGGCGATGGTGGCGTAACAGATCTCAGCCTCACGGGCCAGCTTAGCCTCCTGCAGGTTGGTCATTCCGATGACATCGACGCCCCAGGATCGATAGAGGTTCGATTCCGCGCGGGTGGAGAACTGCGGTCCTTCCATGCAGAGATAGACGCCGCCGATGTGTGCCTTGACCTTGGCCTCGCGGGCGGCATGAGAGAGGCCGAAGGAGACGGCGGCACAGATCGGATCGGCAAAGGAGACGTGAGCCACGATGCCGTTGCCGAAGAAGGTGTCGGGCCGGTGTCGCGTTCGATCGATGAACTGATGCGTCAGAACGATGTCTGTCGGCCGGTACTCCTCCTTCATCGAGCCGACGGCACTGACTGAGACGATGGTATCGACGCCGAGCGACTTCAAGGCGAACAGGTTCGCGCGGTTATTGATCTCGCTCGGCATGAGGCGGTGCCCTCTCCCGTGCCGCGAGAGGAAGGCCACCCGCACCCCATCGATCTCACCGATGACGAACGGATCGGACGGCTCACCGAACGGAGTCGGGACGGTTCGTTCGAAAAGGACCGTAAGGCCGTCCATGGCATAGAGTCCCGAACCGCCGATGACACCAATTTGCGCTTCCTTCAAGTCAGTCTCCTTCTCCTGGGTTGGTCGCTGCGCGTTCTGGCACCCCTGCCGGGGTGCGGATAGCGAAGGATGCCGTAGTCCGGTGGTCGCTGCGGCGACCACCGGCTACCATCTGTGACGCCGCCGGCGTCAAGAAGGCGACGGTAATTCTTCAGCCTTCACGTTCATCTTTTTTCACCCTTCACTCTTCACTCTTCACCCTTCACCCTTCACTCTTTGCTTTCCATCCGCTCAACGATGCGTCGATGGCCTGGCCGACACGGATCGCCAGCCGGAGAGCGGCAGCTCCATCCTGGCCCGATACCAGCGGTGTCTCCCGGTTGCGAACACAGTGGACGAAGGCTTCCAGCTCGGCCCGCAGCGGCTCCTTCCGGTCGATGACCACATCGATCGGAAGCACGGCGCGGCCTCCATCGCTGGAGGTCAGGCGGTATCCTTTGACCTCCTGTTCCTTGGTGTCGACCGAGATGTAGGCATCCGAGCCGAAGAAGCGTACCTTGCGCACGCGGTCCTGGGAGACGCGGCTGGCGGTCAGATTGGCCACCGCGCCGTTCGCCAGCTCCAGACGAACGTTGGCCATGTCTACCTTCCCCGTCAGGACCGGGACTCCGACGGCGCGGATCTCGGTCACTTCCGGACCGACCAGGGAGATGACGAGGTTCAGATCGTGGATCATCAGATCGAGGAGGACATCGATGTCGAGCGAGCGGCCGGAGAAGACGCCGAGGCGCTCGGCTTCGAAATAGCGCACTCCGTGCAGCATCGGAGCGATGGCGGCGATGGCCGGGTTATAGCGCTCGACATGGCCGACCTGAATGACCCGTCCCCCCCTCGCCGCCGCGTCGATGAGCCTGGTGGCGTCGTCCGGCATCACCGTGATCGGCTTCTCGATCATGACGTCGCAACCTCCGTCGAGAAGCTCCGCCGCGACGGCGTAATGCGTGACGGTCGGCGTGGCCACGACGGCACAGTCGATCAGCTGCCTCAACTCTCCGACTGTGGCAACCCGACGAATGAACAGCGTGCTCTCTACCTCTGCCGCGATCCGGTCGTCGGGCTCCACGAAGCCGGCCACCTCGACTTCCGGCATTTCGGTCAGGATTCTGGCGTGCAATCGTCCCAGGTAACCGGTTCCGACCACGCCGATGCGAAGCCGCTCGCTCACGGCCACCGCCGGATCCGGCCCATCTCCGAGACGGCCATCATCGAATGATTCCCCGTTTCGCGGAGCGGACGAATTCGGCGAAGTACCGCCCCTCGGGAACGTCCGCCAGCTCGATCTCGATCCTGACGAGCGCCTCCTCCAGCCTGAGCTTCGAACGGAGCAGGATCCGATACGCACGCTGTACGGCCTCGATGCTCTGCCTGGTGAAGCCGCGGCGCTCCAGCCCAATGGTGTTGACGCCGTACGTTTTCGCCGGACGGCTGCCCACGGTCTTCACGAACGGAAGAGCGTCCTGAGTGACGACGGTGAAACCGCCGATGAATGCGTGCTCCCCGACCCGGCAGAACTGGTGGACGGCGGAGAAGGCACCTATGGTCGAGAAGTCGCCAACCTCGACATGCCCGGCCAGGGTGGCCCCGTTCGCGAAGATCACTCCGGAGCCGACGTGGCAATCGTGGGCCACATGCGAATAGGCCATCATGAAATTGCTCGAGCCGAAGGTGGTGATGCCGCCGCCGCCGTGAGTGCCGCGATTGATCGTGACGAACTCCCGGATTACGTTGTCGTCTCCGATGACCAGCTCGGTCTTCTCGCCGCGGAACTTGAGGTCCTGCGGCTCGGTGCCGATGGACGATTGTCCAAAGAAGCGATTGCGCGCGCCGATCCGGACAGGACCTTCGATCCTGGTGTAGGGACCGATGGTCGTGCCATGGCCCACGATCACGTTCGACCCGATGAGGCAGAAGGGGCCGACGGTGACATCCTCGCCGAGGATCACATCGGGGCTGATGATTGAGGTGGTATCGATCCGGGCAATCATCGTCACTCCGGCCGATCCACCATGACGCTGAGAAGATCGGCCTCGGCTACGATCACTCCGTCCACCCTGGCCACCCCGTGCACCTTGACGGTGTTCGAGCGCCTGGCCCGCAGGTCGATCTCCAGGATGAGCTGATCACCGGGAACGACCGGCCGGCGAAACCGCGCTTTGTCGACGGCGCCAAAGTAGAAAAGCTTTCGCTCCCGATCGGGCACGCTACGAAGGAAGAGCACGGCCGCGCACTGCGCCATGGCTTCGATGATCAGCACGCCCGGCATGACCGGAGCACCCGGGAAATGACCTTGAAAGAACTGTTCGTTAGCAGTGACGTTCTTCAGCCCCACGATGCGTTGATTACCCTCGTCCAACTCGAGAACCCGGTCGATGAGAAGCATCGGATAGCGATGCGGGAGCAGCTTCATGATCTCGAGAATATTCAGCATCTACTCGGCCTCTTCCTTTTTTGTGTGACTACTGCCGATCTCCAGCGCCGTCTCCATGCGCTTGACGCGCTCGAGCAGCTCCGGCAGGCGGCGCAATGCCGCCTGTGCGCGATAGAACTCCCGCGCCGGACGCGCCGGGAAGCCGGCCAGCGTGGTCTTTTCGCGCACGCTCTTGAGTACGGCCGACTGGGCCTCGACCTGTACGCCGGAGGCGATCCGAAGATGTCCGGCCACGCCGGCCTGGCCGGCCAGCACGACATGATCGCCGAGCTCGGTCGAACCGGCAATCCCGACCTGCGCCACGATCAGACAATGCCTGCCGATCTTCACGTTATGACCGATCTGCACGAGGTTATCGATCTTCGTCCCTTGGCCGATGACGGTCTCTCCGAGGACGGCGCGGTCGATGGTCGTGCCCGCACCGATCTCGACGTCATCTTCAATACGAACGATGCCGATCTGGGGGATCTTGGTGTGCAGACCGCCTTCGGTGGCGAAGCCGTATCCGTCGGCTCCGATCACGGCCCCGCCATGGACGATGCAGCGGGCGCCGACCACCGTTCCGGCATACAACACAGCGTTCGGATAGATCCAGGTGTCGTCGCCGATGCAGTCGGCGCGCAGCCGCTCCTCCGTGTCGAAGAGCTCCTTGCGCACGTCGGCGTCGTAGTCGACGAAGAACTCTTGCACGGCGGCGGGGGCCGTCGGCAGGCGACGCAAGAGCTCGGCAAAGACCTCGACGGGCGACAAGCCGCGCGCTTGCAAGAAGGCGAGCAGCGGACGGACGTAGCCCGAGTTCCACAGGAACTCGGTGAGAAAACCGAGGCGCCGCGCCGTCAGGAAGTCGGCGAAGTCGAACGCCGCCGAGCCGACGACGATCTCCTCGCA
>JADGNX010000295.1 GCA_017883265.1 Thermoanaerobaculia bacterium | reverse complement strand
CGCGGATGGCCTGCTCGGCCTCTTCGATCGTCGGAGCCTTCCACTTCTGAGACTGCTGCTGAATGGCCTTGGCCTGCTGAATCCCTTCAAATCCCTTTTCAATAACAGCCTGCGCGGCCGGTTTTTCCTTTGCGCAAGCAGCCGCCAGGCCGATTATCAATGCCAACCTCGCCATTCGCATGGAAACTTCTTCTTTCCGCACTTCCTACGCCCTCTTCGAATGGCCATCCGACCAAACTGCCAGCACGTTTCCGGCGGGATCGAAGAAGTGGAAACGCCGTCCGCCGGGAAAATCGAAGATGTCGTCGCGGATCCGGCCCCCGGCCTTCATGACCGCATCACGCGAGGCTTCGAGATCGCGCGCATAGATGATGATGAGCGGCGGGAGCTTCTGGCTGGCGTCGGCGTTGAACCCGCCCGTCAGGCGTCCGTCGTCGAAGCTGGCGTAGTCGGGTCCAAAGTCGGTGAACCTCCATCCAAAAACCTGACCATAGAATTTCTTGGCCGCTCCTACCGCGTCCACCGGCAGCTCGATGTAGTCGATCCGGTTATTGTGATCCGACTGAGCCATCATTTCTCCTCATCGCCTCGGCCGGTTAGCCTGCGGAAGCCCCCGCTTGAGACAATCGCCGCTCGGCGATTTGAAGTAGGATGATAGCGCGGCCGCGGGCGCATTGCGCCGGAGTCCGCCGTCCAGTCAGCGGCGTTGTCCGAAATCGCTACACCGCGTTCGGTGGCAGCGCGCACAAAAGCTGCAACGGATTGCGGCGCGCTCCCGGCGGTCTGCTTGTGAAAACTTTCTCAAACTCGTAGAATTTTGCCCGTTCCCCTGGCATCGCATCCGGGAGACCGCTGTATCCGAATCTCACGAACCCAAGTGAAACATCACACCGAGCGGCCCCGGAAAACCTAAGCCATGCCAGTCGACAAAATCGAGAACAGCGGATCAATCATCGGCCGGAAGAGCGGCGTCGCTCCCGGCGAGCAGGCCGAAAAGGGACTCCTCACTCTCCCCGGAGAGTCCGACATCGATTCGGTCGGAAGTGGCAGCTATCTGGCCACCAAAGTCGACGCCATGGTCAATTGGGCCCGTGGCAATTCACTCTGGCCTCTCCCTTTCGGTACGGCGTGCTGTGCGATCGAATTCATGTCGATGGTCTCGTCGCACTATGACATCGCCCGCTTCGGCGCCGAAGTCGTGCGGTTCTCGCCGCGGCAGGCCGACCTGTTGATCGTAGCCGGCACCATCGTCGACAAGATCGCCCCGGTTCTCAAGAAGATCTACGATCAGATGCCCGAGCCGAAATACGTCGTCGCCATGGGGGCGTGTGCCACCTCCGGCGGTTTCTATCGGGTGTATCACGTGGTTCAAGGCATCGACGAGATCATCCCTGTGGATATCTGGGTGCCGGGCTGTCCTCCCACGCCCGAAGGCCTCATGTACGGGATCCTCAAGCTGAAGGAGAAGATCGAGCGGGGCGAGATCAAGCGATGAGCACCCTGACGAAATTCAGCGCGATTCCGTACACCGGTCCGGCGCCGACGAACCGTAGCCCATACCTGCCAGCCGGGGTCGAGCAGATCGACGCGAGGGCCCTCGAGATCGGCGCAAAGATCGCTTCGCCGGACCTGGAGCACGAAGCCGGACAGGACATGCCGACCTTTGTCGTGGAGCGCGGGAAGATCGTCGACGCCCTCCGCGCACTTCGCGATCATCAGGATCTGCAGTTCACACTGCCCCTGGATCTCTGGGGTGTCGATTATCCGCGCAGGCGGGACGTCGGGCGCTTCGACGTGATGTACCAACTCTACTCGCTGAAGAACAACGAGCGGGTCCGCCTCAAGGTCCATGTGCGCGAAGACGAATCGGTGCCGACTTCCGTCGGCGTCTTTCGCGGCTACAACTGGTTCGAGCGCGAGGTCTGGGACATGTTCGGGATCCGCTTTGAAGGGCACCCGAACCTCCGGCGCATCCTCTGCCATGAAGCCTTTCAGGGACACGCGCTGCGGAAGGATTACGACCCCGCTCAGCGCTGGCTACTGACCGAGAAAGACATCGCGAAGATCATTCCGACCATCGTTCTGCCGCGCGAGGAATCCGACTTCGAGCAGGTCACCCTGAACCTTGGTCCCTCCCATCCGGCCACGCACGGCACGCTTCGCATCGTGGTGACCCTGGACGGCGAGACCATCATCGGAGCGGAGTCGGAGATCGGATACCTCCACCGCTGCTTCGAGAAGATGTCGGAGACCCACACCTACCAGCAGGTCATTCCCTTCACCGACCGGCTCAACTACTGCTCGGCCATCATCAACAACGTCGGATACTGCATGGCCGTCGAGAAACTGCTGGCCATCGAGGCTCCTCCGCGCGCTCAGCACATCCGCCTCATGCTCTCGGAGTTCATGCGGATCGCCGATCACATCGTCTGCATCGGCGCGAACCTCGTTGACATGGGAGCGTTGACCAACTTCTGGTACCTCTTCCAGCCACGCGAAGAGATCCTCGGCCTGGTCGAGTCGTGCTGCGGCGCCCGCCTCCTCCCGAGCTACACCCGAATCGGCGGCCTGGCCGTCGATGCTCCCTCCGACTTTCTGTCGAACGCGCAGCGCCTGGTCGACAAGCTCCCGAAGTACATCGACGATGTCGACAAACTGGTGACGCGCAATCGGATCTTTCTCGACCGCGTCGTCGGAGTGGCTCCCATCACGGCGGCCGACGCCATCAACTTCGGCTTCACCGGTCCGTGCCTACGGGCCTGCGGCGTCCCCTACGACGTCCGCAAGGCCCAGCCCTACGGCGGATATGAGACGTACGATTTCGACGTGCCGATCGCTGAGGCGGGCGACACCAATGCGCGCTATCTGGTCCGCATGGAAGAGATGCGGCAATCGATTCGCATCATTCAGCAGGGGATCGATCGCGGCCTCCCTGCCGGTCCGGTGATCGTGAACGATCCCTACGTCGCCCTCCCTCCGAAGGCCAAGGTCTATAACGAGATGGAATCGCTGATCTATCACTTCAAGCTGATTATGCACGGCATTCAGCCGCCGGTCGGCGAGGTCTACTTCCGGGTCGAGGGAGCCAATGGGGAGCTTGGCTTCTACGTCGTCTCGGACGGAACGAAAAACCCCTACCGGGTACGAGTCCGGCCACCCTGTTTCCCGATCTTCGAGGCCTACTCGCACATGATCATCGGACAGACGATCCCCGACGCGATCGCCGCGCTCGGCTCTCTAAACATCATCGCCGGGGAGCTGGATCATTGAGGAGCACGGTCGGCTCATGGGCATAATCAAGGTTCAACCGAAACCGCTCAGCGTATCCGAGCGCCTCTACATCCCGAACGTCCTCAAGGGAATGGTAGTCACCTTCGGGCATCTGGTCAGGAATCTCTTCAACATCAAGAAGCTGCCACTGATCTCGTACCCCGAGGTGAAGCGGATCTACTCAGAGCGCTTCCGCGGACGGCACATCCTGACGACCCGCGACGATGGCACGACTCGCTGCGTGGCCTGTTTCATGTGCTCCACGGCCTGTCCCGCGGAGTGCATCACGATCAAGGCCGGAGAGGACGAGAGGACGCGCGAGAAGTTCCCCGTTCGCTACGAGATCGACCTTCTGCGCTGCATCTTCTGCGGCTATTGCGTCGACGCCTGTCCGGAGGACGCGATCTACATGACCCGCGACTACGAGATGGCCATCGATACGCGGGCACGCTCGGTGGTCGGTCTGCGCGATCTGGTCGTGCCGCCGAATTTCCCCGTCGGTCCCATGGGATGGCGTCCGTACTACGGTCAGATCGAGAAGCATGGCACGGCCGGGGGCACCGGAGTCGGCCAGGCTTTGCGCCAGGCACCATTCCCAGACGAAGCACCGCCGAACCCCGACGTCTTCCGCGGATAGGTCCAGGTTTCGGAGTCCGCCCGATGAAACCCCTCGAAACCACAGTCGAAGAAGTCCTTCGAAAGGCCATCCAGGCCGAGGTTCAGACTCGTGTCTGGTTCTTCAAGATGGCCGAGCGCGCCGCCTCGCCTGCAGTAAGGAAGCGGATGCTCGAGCTGGCTGACATCGAACTGGTGCGCCGCGCGAAGCTGGAGCGCAAGTACCGGGAGACTCTCGGAATCGACCCGCCCGAACCGGAACCGGTCGCGTTCGAGCTCCCTCCCGACCTCGTCGATCTCGACATGAGCCGCGCTCTCAAACACGCCCTGGAGCGAGAGCGCGAGTCGGAGAGCAACTTCCGGTTCATGGCCGAGCGCGTGCCCGATACCGAGCTGGGACACCTCTTCATGGAGCTGGCCGAGACGGAGTGGAAGCACAAGATCGATCTGCAGCGCGAATATGACGAATCGGTCGGCGATCCGGAGCAGGTTCTCCTCGATATTTAGCCTCTACCCAAAAATGTTTGAAATTTGAGAATCAAAAGCCGGGCGGGGGCGCGGGCTCGGGCCCGGGAAAGACATAAAGCTCTTCTCGAACGCATCGCACCGATGCTCACTAAACTCATCACATCCCGACGCCCCACGGAGTGAACCGCCCTGGCCCGACCCCGAGCCCGCGCCCGGCTTTGTCGTCAGAGTCTGAGAGAGAAATCCTCAGACTTCGGCTGCTGGAGATCCAGATCTCGAAA
>JADGNX010000001.1 GCA_017883265.1 Thermoanaerobaculia bacterium | reverse complement strand
GTCCCTCGATCAGGCGCTCCGCTGGGAGCGCCTTTTTTTGTCGCTGCGCTGCCCTGTAGCACAGACAAGCACAGACACTTCTGTCTGTGCGGAAAGAGCTGGGTGTGGCACACAGACAAGAGTGTCTGTGCTACACAGACAGGAGTGTCTGTGCTACGCAGACCAAGTGCCTGTGTCACCGCTCTCCCCACGGCTTTGGCAGGAAGAGCCGCGCATAGAGGTTCATCGCGTAGCGGTCCGTCATTCCGGCGAGAAAATCGAGAGCCAGACGCTCAACGCTCTCTTCAGACTCGAGGTCGAGAAACTCGGTCGGGTGCTCTACGACGTATCCGAAGATGTCCGTCAGCATCCGCTGAGCCTTCTCGAACTCGCCACGGACCTCCGGTACCAGATACATATTCTGAAACATGTCGGTCCGCAGCTGCTCGAGCGCTTCGAGGATTTCGGCCGACATGTTGATGGCCTCGTAGTCGCAGAGTTGGGTGGCGGTGATCACGTCGCGAACCATCCGGTCGACCCGCATCGAGCCTGTGCGGCCGAGAGTCGACCGGATCTCGCGCGGGATGTCGTCTTCCGCGATGATTCCGGCACGAACCCCGTCATCGATGTCGTGATTGACGTAGGCGATGATGTCGGAGATCCGGACGATATCTCCCTCCAGCGTCAGAGCGCGCGACTTGGGCCGCTTTCTCAGGAGCTCCCCTTTCTCCCCCTTGGAGTGTTTGAGAATTCCGTCCCGCACCTCGACGGTCAGATTCAGACCGCGACCGTCATTCTCCAGTTTCTCGACCACGCGCACCGATTGCCGGTAGTGGTCGAAGCCTCCCTTGACGAGCTTGTTGAGAGCAGCCTCCCCGGCATGGCCGAACGCCGAATGCCCGAGGTCGTGACCGAGACCGATGGCCTCGGTCAGCGTTTCGTTGAGGCGGAGCGATTTCGCAATCGTCCTTCCGATCTGGGTCACCTCCAGCACGTGCGTCAGCCGCGTCCGGTAGTGATCGCCCTCCGGCGCGAGAAAGACCTGCGTCTTGTGCTTGAGCCGGCGGAATGCCTTGCAGTGGGTGATGCGATCGCGATCGCGCTGATAGGAAGGGCGGAGATCGTCCTCCGGCTCTTCCACATCGCGCCCGCGCGTCTCGGCGCTCAGCGCAGCCTGAGCCACCAGCGTCTCGGCTTCGATCTTCTCGAGGGTCTGACGAATGTTCATGCAGCGATTCTAGCGGTCAACGAGCCCCGGGCACTCCGTTCGTGCTCGCGGAGAGGACGGGGTACAACATCTGGTGCTTCCGGGACCCGCAATCGGCACTGCGGACCACTGTCTCTACGTGGGGTAGAACGGCCGCACCCAAGCTGGTCTGCCACGCTTGAATCGGGCCAGCCATCACAGGATCAGCTCGAGAAATCGAGTCCCCTCGACCGGATTCGCGCGGTAAGGCTCGACCGCTGTGAACCCGAGGCGGCCATAGAGATCCATCGCTGTGGTCATAGTCGGCAGCGTGTCGAGTCGGATGGCGCGGTAGCCGATCGAGCGTCCTTCTGCCTGTAATAGGGAAGCCCAGGCCGCGGAGGCCCGCCGAGCCATATCGATAACAAGAGCTCAGCGGCCCCCACGGCCCTGGTGATCCGTTTTTTTCTAGAAGCCGGTGACCTTCGCCGACTTTGTGTAGAGCATGGAAGTTGCCATGAAGCCGATGGCGAGGATCAGGGCGAGGATGATGTCGCGGTACGGGCTTCCGTAAACAGTCGGGTAGTGATTGCTGATCATGGTAAAGATCAGCGGAACGGACATGAACGTATTGTGACGCGAGCGCAGACCGGCAGTGGCTACATCGGCAGGGTCCGGCGCGGTACCGTTCTTGATCGCTGTGATGATCCGCTTCTGATAGGGCCAGATGATCATCCAGACATTACCCGCCATCATCGACCCGAGAATCGCGCCGGCGTGAATGTAGAGGGCACGGCCGCTGAACTTTCCAACGCACTCCAGAAGCGCGTACGCCGCGGCGAAGAGAACGAGACAGATGGCGTTGGCTGCGATCAGATTCTTCACGCCCTTCATGATCGCGTTGTAGACGACAAATCCGACCAGGATCAACACGGTGAAGACGCCCAGCCAGAGCCACGGATTGCCGCTATTGGGGTCTTCGAAAACGATCCGGCCATGGTAGTAGACGAGCCCTGCCAGCAGAATTCCGGTAATCCAGGTCCAGGCGGCGCCCCAACGGAACCAGTAGAGAGCGCGCGGCATCAGCTCGGGAACCACCAGCTTCCTGGTCTCTGGGGTATAGGTCTTGGCCAGAGGACCGTTGACCCAGTTAAAGAAGTAGAGATGTCCGATCCATGCGATGCCGGCTACTACATGGATCCAGCGGAAAATCAGCTGCATCCAATTGTTCATTTCTGGGTTCATTACCGTCTCCTTCTTCTATGACCGACGTTCTCGGATGCTCGATTATACGGCCCGCCGGTTCGGCGCGGGATTTGAACCGTCGTTGACAACGACCGTTGCGGGCCGAAGAATCTCCCTTCCATGAACGAGACCGAATTCACCGGCCGCGTGGCTGTGGTCACCGGCGCATCGAGCGGCATCGGACGCCGGACGGCCGAGCGTCTGGCCGACGCCGGCGCCTTTGTCGTGGCCTTCGCCCGCGACAGTGAGGCCCTGCGCTCAGTCGGGCTGGCGAACCCGTCTCATATCGAAACTGCGGCCGGTGACGTGGCTCAGGAGGGCGACGTGGCCCGCCTGTTCGAGCTGACGGAGACCCGCTTCGGAGACTGCGATCTCCTCGTCAACTGCGCGGGCTCGATCGTCCCGAAACTGCTGCATGAGATGACGGCTGCCGAGTGGGACAGACACTTCGACGTCAACGTTCGCGGCATCTTCCTCACCTCGCGCCGTGCGGTCCCCTCCATGATTGCGCGCCGTTCGGGCTCGATCATCAACATCGCCTCGATCTCCGGAGTTGAGGGGCCGGAGAAGTTTCCCGGTTTCTCCGCCTACTGCGCTTCCAAGGCCGCCGTGATCTCATTGACTGAGGTTCTGGCAGTGGAGTTGAAAGCCTACGGAATCCGGGTGAACTGCGTCAGTCCAGGTTCTGTCGACACGCCGATGCTCCGTCGCGCCCATGAGTCTCTGACACCCGACATGACCCCGGACGAGATCGTGAATGCCATTCTCTTTGTGGCCTCGGCCGCATCCCGGCCGATGAACGGACAGAACCTCCACGTCTATGGCCCCTGATCTGTCGCTCTTCCGTCCGACGGTTGCCCGGATCGACGTCGGAGCCTTCCGCCGCAATCTGTCGAGCATTGCTGCGGCACTCCCTCCCGGTTCGCGCCTGATTTCCGTGCTAAAGGCCGACGCATACGGTCACGGTGCTGTGGAGCTGGCCTCCCGCGCTGTCGGTCGGGAAACAGCCATGATCGCCGTGGCGCTCCTGGAAGAGGCGCTGGAGCTGCGCGATAGCGGGATCGATTGCCCCATCCTGGTTCTCGGCCCGCTGCTGCCGCCGCAGATCGCCATAGCCATCGAGGCCGGGATGATCATCGGAGTGGTCGGACCCGAGGAGTTGCAGGCGGTCTGCGATCTGGCAACAAGGCCGGTCTCGATTCACCTCAAGCTCGATTCGGGGATGGGGAGGATGGGGCTGGTCGGCGACGACCTGGGAGCGGCCATCGAAACGCTCCGCAGATCTCCCAACATCCGAGTCGACGCGCTCTACACCCACTTCGCGAATGCCTCAGATCCGAACGATCCCTTCACAGGCATTCAAATCGAGCGCTTCGACAGGATGGTCGCGACGCTGCGCGCCGCAGGAATCGAGGCATCGCAGCATCACCTGGCGAACAGCGCGGCTACGATGCGCGGTCTGGTGAGGCCTGGCGACCTCGTCCGGGTCGGTATTGCGCTGTATGGGGCCGAGCCTCTGGATGGGGGTGGCCCGAAGCTGGCGCCGGTCCTGCGCTGGGTCACGCGCGTGGCCCGGCTCAAGAGCCTGGAGGCCGGCGAGGGAATCGGCTACGGCACGATCTTTCACACAACGCGGCGCAGCCGGATTGCCACGCTTCCGGTCGGATACGCCGACGGATACGACCGTTCCCTGTCGAGCTCGGGGGAGGTGCTCGTTCGCGGACGGCGCGCCCCTGTTGTCGGCCGCGTCTCCATGGATCTCGTCACTATCGACGTCACCGAAGTTCACGACGTTGCGCCGGGCGACGAGGTCGTCCTCCTGGGCAGGCAGGCGGACGAGGAGATAAGCGCCGAGGAGCACGCTCGAAAGACCGATACAATCTCGTACGAAGTGTTCTGCAGAATCAGCCCTCGCGTCCCTCGCGTCTATGATGATGCCGACGGACAAGCGGTACGATCGAAGTTCAACGCGTCGATCGCGAATCTACAGATACGACCCTCATGATCAGCGTATTCGAAAACATCGGCATCTTCTTCCTGGCCTTCTTCGAAGCAACCGGCACCTGGTTCACCATGTTGTGGCGGACCGCCACGTGGGCCATCCGCCCGCCATTCGAGGGGCGCGAGTGGATGCGGCAGATGGTGCGTCTGGGAGTGGACTCGATCCCGGTCGTCTTCCTGACGACGATGTTCACCGGCATGGTCATGGCGCTGCAGACCTTCAACGGCTTCCAGCGCGTTCACGCCGAGAACTTCGTCGGCAGCGTCGTAGCCCTCTCCATCCTGCGGGAATTGTCGCCGGTGCTCGTCGGCCTCATGGTGACCGGCCGGGTCGGCTCCTCGATGGCGGCCGAGATCGGCACGATGCGCGTGACCGAACAGATCGATGCGCTCAAAGCGCTGGCTACCGATCCGGTGCAGTATCTGTTCGTTCCCCGGGTCATTGCCGGCATCGTCATGTTGCCGCTTCTGACGATCCTCGGCGACGCCCTCGGCGTCTGGGGCGGTTATCTGGTCGCCGTCCGGCTCATGGGAGCAAACCCGGTGGTCTACCAGAGCAACACCTTCCAGTTTCTCGACGTCAATGATCTCTGGAGCGGGATCGTCAAGTCGGCCGTCTTCGGACTCATCCTGACTCTGACCGGTTGCGTGCGGGGCTACTACACGACCGGAGGTGCCGAAGGCGTCGGAAAAGCCACCACCAGCGCCGTCGTCACCGCTTCGGTCATCATCCTTCTGGCCGACTTTTTTCTCACGAAGCTCCTCTTCTGATGACCGAGCCATCCGCCGTTGCCATCTCGATGCAGCACGTCTACAAGTCCTTCGGACCGAAGGAAGTGCTGCATGACCTGTCGATCGATATCGAGCGCAATGAATCGGTTGTGATCGTCGGCGGCTCCGGAACGGGAAAGAGCGTGACCCTCAAGCACATCATCGGCCTCCTGAAGCCGGACCGCGGCGAAGTCTATGTCGATGGCAAAGAGATCAGCGACATGCCGCCGCGAGAGCTGAACCGCTTCCGCACGCGGTTCGGCATGTCGTTTCAGGAAGGAGCGCTCTTCGATTCCATGTCCGTATTCGAGAACATCGCCTTCCCCCTTCGCCGGCATACCGAGATGACCGAGGATGAGATCCGCAGTCGCGTCGCGGAGTGTCTGGAGCAGGTCCATCTCAGCGGCATCGAGGAAAAGCGGCCATCGGAGCTGTCCGGCGGCATG
This sequence comes from Thermoanaerobaculia bacterium, assembly GCA_017883265.1. Lineage (GTDB taxonomy): Bacteria > Acidobacteriota > Thermoanaerobaculia > Gp7-AA8 > Gp7-AA8 > JADGNX01. Next base: position 136,128 of record JADGNX010000001.1, on the reverse strand, counting down.
CGCCGTCGCGTTGGCTTCGCCCGCGCCATCTCCCTGAAACCGGAGATTCTTCTTTTCGACGAGCCGACGACCGGGCTCGACCCGGTCTTCAGCGACGTGGTGGCCGATCTGATCGTGGAGATGGATCAGACCCTCAAGACCACCACGGTGACCATCACGCACGACATGAAGGTGGCATTCAAGATCGCCGATCGGGTGGCCATGCTGTACGGCGGAGCCATCGTCGAGCAGGGTTCGCCCGCGGATTTTCAGCAGTCGAAGAATCCGATCGTTCAGCAGTTCATCGAAGGTCGGGCCAAGGGGCCGCTGACGGATTGACGGAGCGATGCCCGACCCGCACATCTTCAAGGTCAGTGAGTTGATCCAACAGGTCAACCGCGACCTCTTCCGCTACAACGACATCGCCGTCGAAGGTGAGGTCACGAATTTCACTCGCTCCACCGCCGGACACTGCTACTTCTCGATCCGCGATTCGCGTGCCCAGCTGCGGGTCGTCCTCTTCGCCATGAACGCCCGAGCCGTGCGCTTCCGGATCGAGAACGGGCTCAAGGTGATCGTCCGCGGACGTCCGGCCATCTACGAAGGGAAGGGGGACTTCCAGCTCAACGCGGTGGCCGTCGAGCCTGCCGGCCTCGGCGCGTTGCAGCTGGCCTTCGAGCAGCTCAAGGCGCGGCTCCTGGCGGAAGGGCTCTTCGATCAGGCGCGCAAGAAAGCGGTGCCGCGGCTTCCGCAGCGGATCGCCGTGGTCACATCGCCGACGGGCGCTGCCATCCGGGACATTCTCAATGTCCTTGGACGCCGCTTCCAGGGCATCTCGCTGCAGATCTATCCCGTACGGGTCCAGGGCGCAACGGCCGGCCGCGAGATTGCGGCCGCCCTGCGTAACCTCTCGAAGTGGGATCTCCACGATGTGATTCTGATCTGCCGCGGTGGCGGCTCGCTCGAAGACCTCTGGCCCTTCAACGAAGAGGTCGTGGCGCGCGCCGTGGCCGCCTGCACGATTCCGACGATCTCCGGCGTCGGCCACGAGACGGACTTCACCATCTGCGATCTGGTCGCCGACCTCCGCGCGCCGACGCCGTCGGCAGCGGCAGAAATCGTGGTGAGAGCCAAGAGCGAGATCTCCACGCAGATCGATCACGGTGTGCGGCGGATCCGGCAGATCGTCGAGGGACGGGTGAGCAATTATCGCCACGAGCTTCGCCACCTGGCCTCGTCGGACGGCCTCGGACGCTTTCCCCGGCGGATCCTTCACGACCGCGAGCGCCTCCAGCGCAGCCGCGTTCTCCTCTATCGGACGCTGGATATGCAGGCAAGGATCCTTCGCCGCCGTCTGACGGCTGCAGCGGATCCTCTGGCTCGCTTCCCGGCGCGCCTGGCCATCCGCGATCGCCAGCAGCGCGTGGCTCATCTCACCGAGCGGACGACTTCGGCGATGACGACACGACTAGCGGGCCAGCGGCAGAAACTGCGCTCGACGGCCGGCACGCTGGAGGCTGTCTCGCCGCTTTCGGTGCTCGCCCGCGGCTACGCCATCGCCTTCGCCACGACGCCAGGACGCCGCCGGCCGATCCTCGACTCGGCATCTGTGTCAGTCGGCGACTCGATCGACGTCCAGCTTCGGAAGGGACGCCTCGCATGCACGGTCGACGGGAAGACGATCGGCATCGAGTCGACGTTGCCTGAGCCGGCGGCAGGCGACGTGCGTCCACCCTCTGTCGCTCCGATTCGCCGGCGAACGGCACGCGGTCCGATGGCGCGCTCGCTCGATCTCTTCGCTGCGCCTGACGAAGAAGAGCCGCTGTAGCTTGTTTGCTCTGCGCGCGAAACGTCCGAGACCAGGCGGCCAGACGTCTATCCTTCGGGCTCGAAAACTGCGATAAGGTATGCAGGTCATGGCGCGCCTCCGCGGAAACGAGTTCGAGAAAGCCTTCGAGCAGCTGGAGAGCATCGTCAGGCGGCTCGAGGGCGAGGAGCTTCCGCTGGATGAGTCGCTGAAGCTCTTCGAACAGGGGATCGGCCTCTCGCGGTTCTGCCATCAGAAGCTCGAGGAGGTAGAGAAGAAGATCGAGCTGATCCTCGCAGATGCCAAGGGGCAGCCTCGCGTCGAGCCATTCGACGCCGAAGACGAGGAAGAGACCAGTCGGGACGACGTCGCGGAAACGTGATCGAAACGATCGAGCAGTACCTCGAACGTTGCCGCGGGCTGGTCGAAGGGGCGATCGAGGGAAATCTCCCGCCGTCCGACGCCGCGCCGTCCGTGATTCACGAGGCGATGCGCTATGCGGTTCTTGCCGGTGGAAAGCGGATTCGGCCGATCCTGGCCATCGCAGCATGTGAGGCCCTCGGCGCCGACGCCACTCCCCTTCTTCGAAGCTTCGCCGCGCTGGAGCTGATCCACACGTACTCGCTCGTTCACGACGATCTGCCGGCGCTTGACAACGATGATCTGCGGCGGGGCCGGAAGACGACGCACGTAGTCTTCGGCGAGGCCATCGGCATTCTTACAGGCGACGCTCTCCTCACCGAAGCGTTCTCCTGGCTGGCCAGGCCCGCCGGCGATGTCGAGCCGGCCAGCCAGCTTCGGGCTCTCCTCGAAGTCGCGCAAGCGGTCGATTCGCGCGGAATGATCGGCGGTCAGGTCGCCGACCTGGAGGCGGAGCGCGCCCTCGACGGTTCCGCGCAGAGGGCGGAGCTCGCGGCTCGACTCGATTTCATTCATCGAAACAAGACCGGCCGTCTGCTGACCGCGTCGGTCCTCCTCGGCGGCATTCTGGCCGGAGCTTCCGAGTCCTCTCTGGAGCTGCTCTCGCGCTACGGTCGTGCGGTGGGTCTGGCGTTCCAGATCGTCGACGACCTTCTCGACACCGAGGAGTCCGCCGAGACGCTGGGAAAGACGGCCGGTAAGGACGTGGCGCAGGGAAAGCTCACCTTCCCAGCGTTGTACGGTCTGGCGGAGGCCAGAAGGGAGGCTGACCGCCTGCTGGCGGAGGCGGTGGCCCTCGCTGATATGATCGGCGGGCCGGGGAACTATCTGGCGGAAATCGCACGTTACATCTGCCACCGCCGATCCTGAGCGGGCGCGGGAATCGCAAATTCCAACGAACTATGGCAAGACTACTCGACTCCATTGAATCGCCGCGGGACCTGCGGAAGCTCGATCGCTCTCGGCTACCCCAGGTAGCCCAGGAGATTCGCGACCAGATCATCGAGGTGGTATCTCAGATCGGTGGCCATTTCGGCGGAAACCTCGGCGCAGTCGAGTTGACCCTGGCACTCCACTATGTCTTCAACACGCCGCGCGACCAGCTGGTTTGGGACACAGGCCATCAGACCTATCCACACAAACTGATCACCGGCCGCCGCGACACCTTTCACACCATCCGGCAGCACGACGGCATCTCCGGCTTCTGCAAGCGCGAGGAGTCCGAGTACGACGTGTTCAACGCCGGGCACGCCTCGACCTCGATCTCTGCGGCGCTCGGAATCGCCGTGGCCCGCGACCTCCGCAAGGAGGATTACCGGGTCGCCGCGATCATCGGCGACGGCGCTCTGTCGGGCGGCATGGCGCTGGAAGGACTGAATCAGGCCGGGCACCTCAAGAGGAAGCTCTTTCTCATCCTGAACGACAACGACATGTCGATCTCGACGAACGTCGGCGCTATCTCAGGCTATCTGAACCGAATCATCAAGGGCCAGACCTACAACGAGCTGAAAGACCTGGCGAAAGGGATCGTCGACCGCGTACCTCTAATCGGTGGCAAGCTCCATGGTCTGGCCTCCGATATGGAGCAGCTGGTCAAACAGATGGTCGTTCCCGGCCTGTTGTTCGAGGAGCTCGGCTTCAAGTACATGGGGCCGTACGACGGCCACGATCTGAACTTCCTCATCGATCTCTTCGAGAAGTGGAAGGACTACGACGGTCCTCTCCTCCTTCACGTCATCACCAAGAAGGGGAAGGGCTATTCGCCGGCGGAGAGCAAGCCGATCTGGTCCCATGGCGTCACGCCGTTCGACATCAAGTCGGGCGAGGTGAAAAAGTCGGACAAGGTGACCCCGCCGACCTACACCGCCGTCTTCGCCGAGACCCTGATCGAGCTGGCCCGAAAGGATCCGAAGATCGTAGCCGTGACGGCGGCCATGCCGGAAGGGACCGGCCTCGATAAGTTCGGAAGGGTTTTCCCTGAACGGATGTTCGACGTCGGAATCGCGGAAGAGCATGCGGTCACCTTCTGCGGCGGCATGGCCACACAGGGCATGAAGCCGATCGCCGCCATCTATTCGACCTTTCTGCAGCGAGCCTTCGACCAGGTCTTCCACGACGTGACGATCATGGATCTTCCGGTCGTCTTCGCCCTGGACCGCGGCGGCATCGCCGGAGCCGATGGCCCGACGCACCACGGCATCTACGACATGGCCTACCTGCGGATTTTCCCCAACATGGTCTGCATGGCCCCAAAGGACGAGAACGAGCTGCGCCACATGCTGAAAACGGCGTTCGACTGCGGACATCCGGCGTCGCTTCGATACCCACGTGGCAACGGTGTCGGAGTGACCATGGATCCGGAGCTTCGATCGCTGCCGGTGGGCAAAGGGGAAGTCCTGCGTGAAGGGAACGACGCCGCGATCTTCGCCATCGGCACCGAGGCCTGGCCGGCCTTCCATGCCGCGGAGCTACTGTCGCGTGAGGGCATCGAAGTTGCCGTGGTCAACGGTCGTTTCATCAAGCCGCTGGATGACGAGCTCATTTTCCGTTTCTGCAAACCGGGCGCTCGCATCATCACGGTCGAGGAGGGCTCTCTGGCCGGGGGGTTCGGCTCCGCGGTCATGGAGAGGGTGCAGCAGCTGGAGATCCGCGAGGTCGAGTTCCATTGCATCGGCATTCCCGACGAGTACGTCCATCATGGGACGCAGGATGTCCTTCGCGCGCAATTCGATCTGCAACCGGAAGGCATCGCCGCGCGCGTCCGCCGCTTCATCGCACAACGGGACAGCGAACGTCCCCGTCTGGCCTCAAAGATCTGACCGCAAGCCGGCGCCCGACGGCCCGCGCGGAGCGCCTCAAACCGATCGGTCATGAAGCCATCGCGCACACGCCTCGACGTAGCGCTCACCGAGCGCGGCCTGGTGGAGACCCGTTCCAGGGCTCAGGCGCTCATCATGGCCCGCCGCGTCACGGTCAACGAGCGCTGCGTCGACAAGCCGGGAACTGCGATTGCGGCCGACGATGAGCTGCGAGTCGTGGCCCTCGATCATCCCTGGGTCGGAAGAGGAGGGATCAAACTGGCGCATGCCGTCGAAGAATTCGGCATCGGTCTCGAAGGCCGCACCTGTCTCGACATCGGCGCCTCCACCGGAGGCTTCACCGATGTGATGCTCAAGAGCGGGGCCGCGCGGGTGTACGCCGTCGACGTCGGCTACGGCCAGATCGACGCCTCGCTGAGAAACGACCCGCGCGTCGTCAACCGCGAGCGCGTCAACGCCCGCTACCTGAGCGCTGATGATTTCGACGAACCGATCGACTTCGTGTCGATCGACGTCTCCTTCATTCCGCTCAAGCTGATTCTTCCACCACTTGTCGGGATTCTCCGTGCTGGTGGCGAGCTGGTCGCTTTGATCAAGCCACAATTCGAGGTAGGCAAGGCCGATGTCGGCAAGGGTGGCATCGTCCGGGACGTCGCGAAGCGTGAGGCCGCCGTTGGCGCGGTGAAAGCAACTCTCGAGAGTCTCGGTTTTTCCGTCGTCGGTCTGATCGAGAGCCCCATCAAAGGGGCGGAGGGAAACGTCGAATACCTGGTCTACGCTCGACGGCCCTAATCCCAAACATATTTGAAATTTGAGAGTCAAGAACCGGGTGCGCGCTCGGGCCCGGGAAGGTTGTTGACAGGAGCGAACCGCCGTCTCCAGGAAGATCCCGCCTATGCGCGTTTCGCCAGGTACTCCCGCAATCCCGGGCGCCACTCCTCCGTCGCCATGCCCGTGATCTTCTCGTACCGCTCCGTCGACAGCACGGAGTAGGCGGGGCGGGGCGCCGGGCGTGGAAAGGCAGCGGTCGATACCGGAGAAACCGTCACGTCGCCGAGGCCGAGCTCTTCGACGATGGCGGCGGCGAAATCGAACCAGCTGCATTCCGGCCGATCGGCGTAATGGATGATCCCCGCCATCTCCGGGTCAGCGTGGGCCAGGCGCGAAGCGCGAACGATGGCACGCGCGAGGTGGGGCGTGTAGGTCGGCCGGCCTCGCTGGTCGTTGACCACTCGCAACTCCTTGTTACCCTTCATGACCTGATTTCGGATCGCTTCGACGAAGTTGGGCCCGTGAAGGCCGAAGAGCCAGGCCGTGCGGACGACCAGATGCCTTCGGGCCGTCAACGCATGGCGCTCGCCGAGGAGCTTGGATCGGCCGTAGGCTGACAGCGGACCGACGGCGTCCGTAATCTCGTACGGCTGGCGCTTTCTGCCGTCGAATACGAAGTCCGTCGAGAGATGGACCAGGAGCGAGCCCGCTTCGTCCGCGGCCCGGGCCAGGAGCCGCACACCTTCACCGTTGACGGCGGTCGCCAGCGCTTCGTTGTTCTCCGCCTCATCGACTCTCGTATACGCCGCGCAGTTGACGATGACGTCCGGCTTCGCACCGCGCAACGCCGCGGTGACTGCCGGCTCATCGGTGATGTCGAGGTCCGCTCTGTCGAAGGCTCGGACATCATCTGTCTCTCGCAAGGCCGATACGAGGTCATGACCCACCATCCCGCCCGCCCCTGTGATCATCCAGCGCATGCCCGCTTTCACCCCACGAATTCGAACCGCTCAACTATCGATATTGTCGGTCTTGACCTGAATCCGGACGGCCTTTGGCATGCGGGTGGTGATGAGCTGGAGAGCGTGAAATGCGTAGACCAGCTTGGCGTTCTCGGAGGGGGTCAGCGGCGGTGTGTTGACGACCTCGTGCAGCGTCACTCTGCCGTGGATCGAGTCGAGCAGGTTCTGCTCCTCCGGCTTGAGGCGGAGGTTCACGGCGGCGGCAGCCGCTTCGCTGGTTTGCTCGACGAGGGTAGCCCGCGTACCGACGCGTGCCACCAGCCTGCGAATGTCGGTCATACGGCGAATGCCCTGAATGAGGGCGCGAGCGATGGGGATCTCGAGTTTGACGAACTCCAGCTTCTTGGACGGTCCGGGAGCAAAGGACACCGTTCCACTGTCCCATGCGAAAAGAGACCACACGATCTCCTGAACCTGCTCGCGGATGAGCGTGAAGAGGGAGGAGGGGGCGATGGCATTGAGGTCCACGAGGATCTTTCCCTGTCTCTTGCCGCTCTCCCGGATCAATCGGGCGCTTTCCTCGTACTGCTGCTGGGTGATCCGCCCTTCGCGCAGGAGCTTCATCCCGAGCGAATCGTTCATGTCGGACGAGGATGCCCAGACGATATGACCGTTGTCGACGAAGATCTTCTTGTTGATATCGTCGCGCTGGCAGTCGATGACCCCGGCGACGTTGTACTTCTGGATCTTGACCAGGATCTCAGGCAGCGGAGTCTGGGCGAAATCGCTCTGATATAGCGGAACGGGAGGTGAGGTCACGCGATCCGTCGTCTCCTGTCACGAAAGACCCGGGTGGGTCAGGAGAACAGTTCAATCCTAGGGCTGCGGCTTCTTGGTCTCATCCATGCGCTTGCTCTCGTCTTTTCCCTCGCCGAGGCCCTTCTTGAAGTTCGAGATTCCCTCGCCCAGACCACGGCCGAGCTGCGGCAGTCGTCCCGCGCCAAAGACGACGATGACGATGATGAGAATCAGGAGCAGCTCTGGAAATCCGAGTCCGAACATGTAACCTCCGATGAGAGGGCGCCATAGTAGTGCCCGCCGATCCTTTCGCGCAACAAGACGAAGCCCACGGACGTTCCCAGGCGCGCATTATTTGGCGTATGTAGCACAGACACTTCTGTCTGTGCTGCACGGACACTTCTTGTCTGTGCGCCTGCGGACAAATGGGCAATTCCGCTGCGGTTTGCGCCGCAATTTGGCCCTCTTTTCTACCGCCGGAAGATCGCCGAATTCGCCTCCCCCTGCGGTTGTTGAGTCAGGTGGCTTTTTGGAATGGCAGTCGCTACGATGCCGCCGCCGATGATCGATCTCGCCTCCCTCAATCCACAACAGCGCGAAGCCGTCACACACGGCAAGGGTCCGCTCCTCGTTCTCGCCGGAGCCGGGTCGGGCAAGACCAGAGTCATCACCTATCGGATCGCCTGGCTCATCGGAGAGGCTCACGTTCCAGCGCCCTCCATTCTGGCCGTCACCTTCACCAATAAGGCGGCCAGGGAGATGCTCGATCGGGTCAACCGTCTGGTTCCACAGGGCGGGGGCCGCCCGTGGATCGGAACGTTCCATTCGACGTCTCTTCGCATCCTGCGGCGATACGCCGAGCGCCTGGGCTTCACCAAGTCATTTGTTGTTTACGACACGGCGGACCAGTTGACCCTGGTGCGCCGTTGCATGCGAGAGCTGAACCTCAACGACGATGCCTTTCCACCGCGGACCGTGCTCAACAAGATCTCGTCGGCCAAGAACGAGCTCTGCGGTCCTGCGGAGTACGAGAAGAACAACACCGATTTCTTTGGCGCGCGCATCAGCGAGGTCTATCGGCTTTATCAGCGCCGGCTCAAAGAGTTCGACGCCATGGACTTCGACGATCTGATCGGCAATTACGCGATGCTCCTGCAGAAGAACGACGACATCCGCCTCGAGCTGCAGGCGCGCTTCCGTCACCTCCTCATCGACGAATATCAGGACACCAACCACGCCCAGTACGTCCTGATCAAGCTGCTGGTCGGAAAAGAAGGGAACGTCGTCGCGGTCGGCGACGAAGATCAGTCGATCTACCGCTTCCGCGGGGCCGACATCAACAACATTCTCAACTTCGAGCGCGACTTCCCCGGCGCAAAGATCATCAAGCTCGAGCAGAACTATCGTTCCACCGGCAATATCCTCGGAGCAGCAACCGGGGTGGTCAGCAACAACATCGCCCGGAAGGGAAAGACGCTGTTCACTGACTCAGGCCAGGGACAGCCTGTGCGCGTCGTCACTTGCGACAGCGAGCGGGAAGAAGCGCAGTTCGCGGTGGAAAAGATTCAGTCGCTTCGCGCGACCCACCCCTTGTCGGAGTTTGCCGTACTCTTCCGGACCAACGCTCAGTCCAGGCCGTTCGAAGAGGAGTTGTTGCGCGCCAATGTTCCCTACACCGTCGTGGGCGGCGTCAAGTTCTATGAGAGGGCGGAGATCAAGGACGTTCTTTCCTACCTTCGACTGGCCCTGCGCCCGCACGATACTCCGGCGATCGAGCGCGTCATCAACGTTCCCTCTCGGGGCATCGGCGATACGACGGTCAAAGCGCTCGACGAAGCCGCCCGTCAGCTCGACGTCCCGCTCTGGACAGTCATCGAGGGCGATCTCCCTTTCCTGACCGACCGCGCCCGTCGCGCCGTGAAGGAGTTCCGGGAGATCGTGAACGACCTGCACATGGCCGCGTCCAGCCCGCTGCCTGAATTCTTCGACTATCTCCTTCTGCGCACCGGCTACCGGCGGATGTTCCTCGACTCGCGCGATCCCCAGGACGAGTCGCGGCTGCAGAACATCGACGAGCTGCATAACTCGGCCCGGGAGTTTCACGACAACAATTCGCCGGCCACGCTCGCTGACTACCTGGATTCCCTCTCCCTGATCTCAGACCTCGACCGGTACGACGCGGAGAAGGGAGTGACCCTCATGACCCTTCACGCGGCGAAGGGTCTGGAGTTCAAGGTCGTCTTCCTGGCCGGGATGGAAGAAGGGATACTCCCGCATTCGCAGTCTCTCGAGCAGAATGATGACCTCGAAGAGGAGCGCCGGCTCTGTTATGTCGGAATGACGCGAGCCCGCGAGCAGCTCTACTGCATCCATTGCCTGTCGCGACGCGTGCACGGACAGCAACGCGAGCAGAGTCCATCGCCGTTTCTGAACGAAATCCCGCAGGAAGTGCGCGAGGAGATGCAGTTGGCCACGGGCCGCGCCTATGGTCGGGACAACGCTCCGTCGTGGCGCGATCGACCGATGTACGGCGATCGTACGGCGTCGCGTTTCACGCCGCGTCAGACACCTCCGGCGGCGCGTCCCGCCGCGGCTCCCCAAACTCGAACCCAGCCTGCGGCGCCGAAACCGCCTTCATCGAACGTCAACGGAGTCCTTGCGTTCTTCAAGGACTCGCCTGTGCAATTCGATGCCTCCGCCATCCGCCCGGCGGCATCGAAACCGGAGAGCGCCAGTCAACCGGCGACGCTGACGCGCGGAACCCGCGTCCGCCACGAGCAGTTCGGCGTCGGCGTCATCCTGACGATCGAAGGCAAAGGACCAGACGCCAAACTCTCGGTCTATTTCGACGGCGTCGGCAAGAAGAAATTCATCGCGCAATACGTGAAGCTGATGAAGGTGTGATGGGTTTTTCAGCTAGGTCGCAGAATGGCGCATGTAACAATCAGCTAGCTCAGGTAGCCCGGATCGCTTAGGTGCATGGGTCATTTTTTCGCTTCGAGCCGCCTGACTCGCGGATCAGACCCCTTTCGATGTGCGCCGCCTCTTGGCGTGCAACCGGTCGATGAGCTTGGTGGTCGAGCGGACCTGCTCGAGGATCTTCTCTTCCAGCCCGGCGCCCTTGGTCTTGAAGTGCTTGGCCTTTCGGAAGACGAGTTTGGCGCGCTCCTTCTGGCCGCTTTCCAACAGCGCCATGCCGAGGTGCATGAGGTTCGTCGCAGTAGGTCCGATATCGGCTGACTTGGTCAGAAAGTCGACCGCGTTGTCGAAGTCGCGGCGTTTGAAGTAGACCCAACCGAGCGCCGCCAGAGGAAACTGCTTGAGCTCTTTCGGCGAATAGCGGAGCGCCAGCTGGGCGCTCTCCAGCGCTTCGTCAAGGCTCTCTCCCATCTCGGCCAGGTTGTAAGCCTTCTCGTAATAGGCGATCGATTTCGCGTAGTTCGACGTGTATTGCCGCAGCATCTCTTCGAGGAGGCGATTGCCTTCCTTGAAGTTTCCCTCGGCCCGCAGCGCCTCCACCAGCGTTGTGTAAGCCGCTGCGGCCACGACCTCGGGCGGATTCTCCTTGAGGATCCGTTTGGCCACGGCGATCGCTTCGGCATTCATGTCCAGGTGCGAGCAGAGAAGAGCGTACGGAATGAGCACCTTGACGTTGTTCGGATCGGCTTGCAATGCCCGCCGGTAATGGTCGAGGGCCTCCGAGTAGTTTCCCTGACTGGCGAAGCCCTCGGCCTCGCCGAACTCCTTGGCGGCCGGCCCTTCGAGCGGCACGTGGCTGCGCGTGATGTGGTCTTCGTAGATTCGCGCCGCCTGCTGGTACTCCATCTTGTTGGGATTCAGTTCCAGCGCTTCCTGGAAACATTGAATGGCTTTTCGATTCCAGTTCCTATCGAGGTAGCAGAGCCCGAGGTGATAGATGGCCTCTTCGTAATCGGGATCGAGCTTGATCGCGCCCTGGAAGGACTTGATGGCGCGCTCGAGCTGCCCTTTCTCGTAGAAGATCGTGCCGAGCAGGTAGAAGGCTTGAGGAATCGGTTCCAGCTCGATCGCTTTCTCGAGGAACTTCTGGGCCCTGAGCAGCTTTCCCTTCACCGCATAAATCGCCCCGAGTGAAAAATAGGGGAGGAACGATTCCTGAGAGATCTGAATGGCCCGCCGCAGCCAGCGCTCCGCGCCCTTGAGGTCCTGACGCTCGTGCAGCAGAACTCCGTAGAAGACCGCCGCATCGAAATGATCGGGCTGCACTTCGAGGGTGCGCTCCAGATAGTTCTTGGCCCGATCGAGGTTCCCGTCGTTGAAGAAGGTCTCGCCGAGGAAAAAGCTCAGCTCGTAATTGTCGCGATCGAGTTTGAATGCCTCTTCCAGGGCCTTCATGCCGCGGTCGGGCTCGAAGGCATCGATGGCCATCTCGGCCTCATGAAGGAAGTGGTGGAATCGATCCTTCTTTTCGCCGCGAAAGAGTGAGACGATCCGGTCCTTCCGCTCGGCGAAGCGCTCCTTCTTTTCCAGGGCCAGCATCTGCTCGCCCATCTTCGCTTCCCACAGATCGACCAGCTCTTCGCGCGAAACGACGTTCTTCTTCCCGAGGAGCTCGTTGAGGGACAAGAGGCCGGTCTGGTTCACGAAGATCGCCCGCTCGTGTTTGTGGATGGCGTCGCCAATCGATCGCAGTCCCTCGGCCGATCGCTTTACGATCTCTTCCAGCGCCGACACCCGCTCGAGGAGATGCTCGTCGAGCGATACGTCGGCGTCTTCCTCGTATTCATCCGCATCGTCGTCTTCGTACGAGTTGAGGCCCGAGAGGACCAGCAGCTTGTTCTGGCAGCGGAAGCAGAACTCGCGTTCGTCGTCGTTGTAGGCGCTACAGGTCTGACAGAGCATGTTATTGGGGAGCCTTTTACCACGACTGAAACAGAAATGAGCGCCCAGTATGCCAGCCTCGGAAACGCAGCACGAAGGCTGTGGAAGGGGCTTCTCGGATCACTTGCGATAGTCGTAAAAGCCGCGTCCGCTCTTCTTGCCCAGCCATCCTGCGTCCACCATCTTTACCAGCAGGGGACAGGGACGGTATTTCGGCTCTCCGAATCCTTCCTGCAGGACGCGCAGAATGGCCAGGCAGACATCGAGGCCGATGAAGTCAGCCAGTTGCAGCGGGCCCATCGGATGGTTCATGCCAAGCTTCATCACCCCATCGATGGATTCGGCAGTGGCCACCCCCTCGTAGAGCGCAAAAATCGCTTCGTTGATCATCGGCATGAGGACCCTGTTCGACACGAAGCCGGGGTAATCGTTCACCTCGATGGCGGTCTTCGACATCCTCTTTGCCAGATCTTCGACGCGGCCGTAGGTCTCGTCCGACGTAGCGATCCCGCGAATTACCTCGACCAGTGTCATGACCGGAACGGGATTCATGAAATGCATCCCGATGACCTTGTCCGGGCGCCTGGTGACAGCGCCGAGCCTGGTGATGGAGATGGAGGAAGTGTTGGAGGCCAGGATGGTCTCTGGCGGCGTGATCTCGTCGAGCTGTCTGAACAGGGCCGACTTCGCCGCCAGGTTCTCGAGGATCGCTTCGATCACCAGATCGCCGGCCGCAGCGTCGGCCACGCTGGTGGACTGACGGATACGCCCGATGATCTCAGCCTTATCCCCGGCCGAAATCTTTCCCTTGTCCACTCCTCGCTGGAGGTTTGCTGAGATCGCCTTCATACCGCGGTCCAGAAACTCCTGAGCCACATCGATAAGCGTCACCTCGAGCCCACTTGCGGCCGCAGTGTGGGCGATCCCGTTTCCCATCGTTCCGGCACCGATGACGACGATGTGCTGCATTCAGCCTCCTGGAGTACTGCCGTGTCCCGAAAAAATCGGAAGAGTCTATGAACGACCATGCGCAGGTGTCAACGCGCGGCCTGCGTAACCGCTGACGATATCCCGGAAGGGGCCTGCGCCAACGCTCGACGGCGATTTGTAACAGGTTCGGGAAGGCCGATCGGCCCGGATCCGTTCAGACTGCACACAATCTCATGAGACCTTCCCTGTTCATCGCGGCGGTCGTGCTGGCCGCAGGTGCCACCGGAGCCCAGGCGGTGCAGCAGCGGTTACCACCGCACCCCTCCTCGACAGTCGTGGTGATCCCTGCTTCCGAGATTTCCATCGATCTGCCGGCGGAGATCACTCCGGCTTCCGTCGTGGCCGGCATGAACCGCTATCGCACCGAAGCGGGTCTCCAACCGCTACGTGAAGAGGGCCGTCTGGAAGCCGTGGCCAACGATCGGATGCGCGACATGGAGGATCTCGGCTACTGGGCGCACGTGGCTCCCGACGGTCGAACGCCGTTCCTCATGTATGCCCCACATGACTACAACTTTTCGAACGCCGGCGAAAATCTGGCCCGCGGATTCGAGACCACCTCTCTTCTGGTCAAGTCGTGGATGGAGTCGAAGGGGCACCGGGCCAACATCATGTCCCCGGCCTACCACGACTGCGGAGTGGCTGTGATCGACGGATCGACCACCGGTCCGGCCACTGGAAGATCGATCGTGGTCGTCTTCGGATCCGAGCTCACACCACACGCATCGTCGGGTCGATGAGCGCAGCCCAGGTGGCGGCACCCCCGCGGAGGTGGCTGACGCGCGAGAAGCCGGCTTCGCGCAACCACTGCAGAGCCTTCGCACTTCTGGCTCCGCTCCGGCAATAAAGAACGATCTCCTCGTCCCGACCAAGCTCGCCGGAGCGGCCGGGCAGTTCCACCATCGGTATGTGTTCCGCGACGCCGATGTGGCCGGCCGTCCACTCGTACAGCTCGCGCACATCGATCAGCCGGATCGCGGGCTCGGCCTGGAGACGTCTGGCCAGGGACGGCGCGTCGTACTCACCGGAGCTCTGCACCGGACCGCCGCAGAACTCTTCGTAGTCGATGAGAGAGGTGACAGTGGCTGCCGGACCGCAAATCCTGCAGCGGGGATCTTTCCGCAAGGTGAGCTGCCTGAAGCGCGTGGTCAGAGCGTCGTAGAGGAGAAGGCGGCCCATCAACGGCTCGCCGATTCCAGCCAGGAGCTTGATGGCCTCGATTGCCTGCAAAGTTCCGATCACTCCCGGCAAAACTCCCAGCACTCCTCCCTCTGCGCAGGAGGGGACGAGATCAGGCGGCGGAGGATCGGGATAGAGGCAGCGGTAGCACGGTCCTTTCCGGGCATCAAATACCGAGAGCTGGCCCTCGAAACGGAAAATCGATCCGTAGACGTTCGGCTTCCCGAGCATGACCGTTGCGTCGTTCACGAGGTATCGCGTCGCGAAGTTGTCCGTGCCGTCGATCACCACGTCGTAGGACGAAAGGATCGGCAGCGCGTTTTCCGAAGTGAGACGCGCGTTGTGCTTCTCGATTGCGATCTCCGGATTCAGATCGCTCAGATGGCTCGCGGCGCGATCGAGTTTCGGTAAGCCGACATCCGAGGAGCCGTAAAGGATCTGACGGTGGAGGTTGGTGACGTCCACTCTGTCGAAGTCGACCAGGCCGATTCGCCCGACCCCCGCCGCGGCGAGGTAGATGCTGACCGGGCTGCCGAGCCCCCCAGCTCCGATGATCAGCGCACTCGATGCCTTGAGGCGGCGCTGCCCTTCGGCTCCGAGCTCGGGCAGGCGGATCTGTCGCGCGTACCGCTCCTCCTCGCGCTCGTTGAGTCCTTCCACGCAGAGATGGTGCACCGAGGAGCGAATTCTGGCAACGGGAAGGCGAAACAGCGGACAGTGGACAACCAGAGTCGCGGTCGCCCCGGTCTGTCCACCGTCCCTTGTCCGCTGTCCACTGAGACGTCGCCTTGACTATCGGTGCTGGCGATCCCAGACTGAGGGAAAGCCTAGGGGTGGCCGGTTTGACGGCCTGAGATGAAACCCTGGAACCTGATCCGGCTCGGACCGGCGTAGGGAAAGGCTGAACCATCTCCCTTTTTTCGAGGAGGAACTGATGATTCGTTCTGATTGGATCGCCCGCCGCCGTGGAGACGCGAATGTGTCACAGATGTCGTATGCCCGCCGCGGCATCGTCACTGAAGAGATGGCCTATGTCGCGGAGCGCGAGAGCCTCAGCGTTGAGCTGATACGCGACGAGGTGGCCCGGGGAAGGATGATCATCCCCGCCAACATCAACCATCCCGAGCTCGAGCCGATGTGCATAGGCATCGCCTCGCGCTGCAAGATCAACGCGAACATCGGCGACTCCGCGGTCACTTCCTCGCTGGACGAGGAGGTAGCCAAGTTGAAGCTCGCCGTGAAATACGGCGCCGATACTCTGATGGACCTCTCGACCGGGCGGCGGATTCACGCCGTGCGCGAGGCGATCATCAGGAGCTCGCCGATTCCGATCGGCACCGTCCCGATCTACGAGATTCTCGAGCGGGCCGACAAAGTGGAAAAGATCACAGTCCCGCTCATTCTCGAGGTGATCCGGGAGCAGGCCGCGCAAGGGGTCGACTACATGACGATCCACGCCGGCATCCGCCTGCAGTACCTTCCCCTGGTGGCGGGGCGCGTTACCGGAATCGTCTCGCGCGGGGGTGCCATCCTGGCGCAGTGGATGATGTATCACCATGAGGAGAATCCTCTCTATACGCACTTCGACGAGATCTGCGAGATCTTCAAGAAGTACGACGTCTCATTTTCTCTCGGTGACTCGCTACGTCCGGGCTGTCTCCACGATGCCTCAGACGCAGCCCAGTTTGCCGAGCTCGAGACTCTCGGAGAGTTGACGCGGCAGGCCTGGAAGCACGACGTACAGGTGATGGTCGAGGGTCCCGGTCACGTTCCGATGGATCAGATCGACATGAATGTTCGCAAGCAGATGGAGATCTGCGGCGAAGCACCGTTCTATGTCCTGGGTCCCCTGGTCACGGACATTGCGCCGGGCTACGACCACATCACCTCGGCCATCGGCGCGGCGCTGGCTGGCTGGTCCGGCGCGGCCATGCTCTGTTACGTGACGCCGAAGGAGCATCTCGGCCTGCCGAACCTCGAGGACGTGCGCAACGGAATCATCGCCTACAAGATCTCCGCGCACGCGGCGGACATCGCCAGGCATCGCCCCGGAGCGCGCGACCGCGACGATCAACTCTCCAGGGCACGCTACACCTTCGACTGGAACGAGCAATTCCGTCTTTCGCTCGATCCGGAGCGCGCCCGTGAGTACCACGACGAGACTCTGCCGCAGGAGCATTTCAAGACCGCCGAGTTCTGCTCGATGTGCGGGCCGAAGTTCTGTTCAATGGCCACATCCCAGAAACTGGGCAACAAGGAAGAGATGGAGCGCTTTGTGGCCGAGGTGCAGGAGAAGATGGAAGCTCGCGCGTTTGCCACGCCGTGAGTCCCGCTGTTCGCGCTACGCCAGGTATCGCTTTCGCTACCCCTTCAATCCATTCATGAATCTGCGGTGCTTCGCTGACTGAGCGAAGCACCTGTGGGTTCACTCGCCGACGCTGACACGAATCACGAGGAGAAATTGCATGACTGTGACAATCAGGCTCAAGGAAAACGGTCCATTGCTGGTCGAGGGGGAATACACGCTCGTCGATCCGAACGGGAATGAGATTCCCCAGGCAAAACGGGCTCTCTGCCGCTGCGGCGGGTCGACCACGAAGCCGTTTTGCGACGGTACGCATTCGAAGATTGGATTCCAGGCAGCCACGGCGGCCGTCGCCTCGTCCGACAAGTAGCCTGGGCGGACGGGTCTCTCATCGCTGGAGCGCCTGGAGTAGCGGGCGCCGGCGATCGATCACGGCGTTGTCTCGTCGGTGGCTCCGGGGGAGCTGATGGCGTCATCCTCGGGCTCTGCGACGAGGAATACGACGCTCTCCCATCCTGTAAGCCTTCCGCGCGACACGGTTCCGTGAACGTGCGGCTCCTCGCTCTCATCGACGAAGTCAAACGGCTTTTCTGCCATGAAGGCCTCCGGAGTCTCGTGAATCCACGGGGCGTTCCGCATGGCTTGGCAAAGGTAATTGCCTGCTGGCGCGTGGCTTAACGGATCGAACGGTCCAATCCCGGCTGTCAAAAAACAATGACAAGCCGGGCGGAGCGCACGAGGGGGAGCCGCAGCGACACTACGTCAGGACTTGAGTGGTCAGGAAACGGCACTGCGCTCGGTCAGGCCATGGCGAGATGACTCCCACTCGAGCAGTTCCGGGGCGAAGTAGTTGGCGCGTTCGCGCTTGTATTCGCGGATCGGGTAGAGCGCGCGGCCACCGGTCAGACCTGTGTCGGCAGCCAGCTCGTGAATGATCGATTCACATTCGTCCACAGAGCGAGCGTGCACCGTCGTGAAGAGGTTGTACGGCCAGTCGTCATACGTGGGCCGCAGATAGCAGTGAGATACGGCCCTGTGGGCGGCCATTCGCGTCCCCAGCTCGTCGACCCTGTCGGGGGGAACTGTCCAGACTCCCATGGCCGTCGCGGAAAACCCCGGCTTGCGCGGCGCAACCGTGGCAGAGAAGCGGCGCAGCTGCTGGCGCTCGCCGAGCGTCCGTGCGGCGGCCAGAAGCTCGTCGGGCCCGATGGTGGCCTGGAGCCGCGCCAGGACGTCGAATGGACGCGGCTGAAGAGGAAGGTCGCGTTGCAGGAGGCGCACCGCCTCGATCTCGACGGAGGTCAGAGGTATGCCGTGCGTCTCTTCGATCCCGCCGTGATCGGGATCCGCGGGGTGCGCGTCGATCATCTCGAGGTTCGCGGTCTTGAAGAGACGTATCGTGGGTAGCGGCCGAACCACCTGCGCGTGAGCCTCGTCGGCCAGCAGCTCGATGGTACGGTCGAGTCCCAGTCTGGAGTCCGTCCCGACCGTAATGGTGAACCAGATGTTGAAGTCGTGGTTCCTCCGGTAGTTCTGGGTCACACCGGGATGTGCGCTGATCGCGGCAGCGGCGGAATCGACCTCGTCATCGTCGACCCGAACCGCAACCAGACACGACCGGTATCCGATGGCTCGGGGTTCAAAGGTCGCTGAGATCTGTTTGATGATCCCTTCGCGCTTCAACCGCTCGGCGCGCTTGATGACCTCCTTCTCGGCCATGTCGATGCGCTGTCCGACAACGGCAAATGGCGTCGAAACGAGCGGTACCTCAGACTGCAGAGCGGCCAGGAGCTCGCGGTCCCGCTGATCGATATCCTGCATATGGATTCCTCTTGAGCACGAGGTAGATTTGTGGAGTGAGCGGTGATTGTAGCCCGTCTGAATCGAGGCGTTCAAAGTTTTCTGTGCGGTAAAAAAGCCTGCCTGCGGCGCTTGACAAGAGGGGTCATTCTGCCTGAAGTACGGGTTCCTCGAAGAGGATCTTGGGGATCTCCGAATCGTCCAGACGAGCATCGACTGGCGTGATGCCTCCGGCCTGCTCCAGGGCTCGCCGGCTCCATTCCCTGTGGCGGAGAGCCCGCTCCAGAAGGCCGGCCAGGGCGATCCCGCACCGCGTATCCTCCGCCGTGCTGAGGCGCTCGATCGCTGCGTCGAAGAGGCGGACGGCGCCACGCAGAGTGCCGCGCTCGAGGTGGTGATAGGCGGCCGAGAGCTGAATCAGCCCCTGGAGAAACTCCTTCGTATCGCTCTCGGCAGTGAGCCAGATTTCTTCCCAAGCCTCGTGGGCGTGCCAGAAGCGGCGATCATTGAACAAGGCCACCCCCTTGCGGAGACTCTTCTGGAAAGAGCGAGCGTCGACCGGGTCAGCCACGCTGGATGGCCTTGCAGAGCGCCGCGGTGAAGGTCGAGGTCGTCCCCGTTCCGCCCAGATCGCGCGTCCGGACCTCTGGACCCTGTTCGAGCACGGTGACGATGCCGTCGTAGATTCGTCCTGCCGCCTCGGGCTCTCCGATGTGATGAAGCATGAGGACCGCCGACTGCAGCAGCGCCAGGGGATTGGCCCGGTTCTGTCCGGCGATATCGGGCGCACTTCCGTGCACGGCCTCGAAGACCGCGCCATTCAGACCGATGTTCGCGCCAGCCACCACTCCCAGACCGCCCACCAGGCCGGCGGCCAGATCGGAAACGATGTCACCGTACAAGTTCTCCAGCAGCAGCATATCGAACTGGTTGGGATTCATGACCAGCTGCATGCATAGGTTGTCGACGATACGGTCGTCTGCGGTGATCTCCGGATACTGGGCGGCGATATTTCGGAAGCACTGAAGGAAGAGGCCGTCGGAGAGCTTCATGATATTGGCCTTGTGCACGGCCGTCACGCGCTTGCGTCTATGCTGACGGGCGTAATCGAAGGCGAAGCGGGCGATTCGCGTGGAGGCCTTCTCGGTGATGATCTTGATGGACTCCACAACTCCGGGAACGACTTCGTGCTCCAGGCCGCTGTAAAGGTCCTCGGTGTTCTCCCGTATCACGATCAGATCGATGTCTTCGTAGCGGGTCTTTACGTTCGGCAGGGAGCGGACAGGACGCAGGTTTGCGTAGAGATCGAGAGTCTTGCGCAGGCGGACGTTGATGGAGGCGAAGCCGGTGCCGATCGGCGTGGTCACCGGACCTTTGAGGGCCACCTTGTTGCGGAGGATGGAATCGAGAACGTCCTGCGGCAGCGGATCGCCGTACCGGCTGATGGCCTCGGCCCCCACGAAGAACTTCTCCCACTCCACGTCGACGCCGGAGCATTCGATGATGGAGACGACCGCGCCGGTTACTTCGGGACCGATTCCGTCGCCCGGCAGCAAGGTGATGCGATGTGACATGGTCAGGCTGCTCCTTCGTTTCAGTGGCGTGATGCTACGTCGCGGCGCGCCTTCTCCAGCGAGAAGTCCAGCGGCAGATCCTTAGCCATGGCTGCGAATTCCGGCAGCTTCTCGAGACAGACACGGACGCTGCTGATGGTCGGCGGAATGAAGTCCAGGTAGTGCATCCTGCCGCGCACCAGGGGCTGCCGGGCAAAGGTACCGAGAATCTTGATGGAGCGCTGGAGAAGCGTTTCGTAGTAGCGCTCCATGAGCGAGCGGTCGGAGTGACGGCCGGTCTGGTAGTACGCCAGGAGCTCCTCTTCCGCTTCCGCTCCCAGGAGATCGGCCGCGCCGCGGTCCCGGAGCAACGAAGCCAGATCGTAGGTATCAGGACCCATTCTCATGTCCTGATAGTCGATCACATATAGAACATCATTAAATATATGTAGATTCTGGCCGTGGTAATCACGATGACATAAGGTGTATGGATGTCCGGCAACTTTTGCGGACAGCTTTTCAAACCACGGACCCAGCGACCGGCTGTCGGCAACGCCCATCAGCTGCTCGACGTAGAACTGCCGGGTCATCTCCAGTTCAGCCAGGAACGACTCGGCGCTGAAAGGAGCGTTGACCTCCCGACCGGGTGCTTCCTGGAACTGGAGCAGCAGATCGATCGCCTGCCGGTAGAAGGGCATGGCCCGCCGCCGGTCCTGACCGAGCAGATCGTAGAGCGTCTGGTCGCCCACATCGCGCTGGGCCACGGCGAAGAGCGAGTGTCTCAGGACCTCCGGCACCCGCCCCTGCGCCGCGATCGCTTCATACGCTCCGATGAAGCGCGGCAGCTCGCTGCGAACCTGCTCCGGATAGTAGGCCAGCACATAGCTCGCCCCATCCACATCGGTCACGCGGAAATAGCCGCGCACCGACGCGTCGCCATGCAGCGGCTCGGCGCGCCACCCCTCTCCCAGCCAATCGTGGAGAAAGGTCGAGGCCTCCGGCGGCAGGGGCGAATCCGGCTCTTTGAGCAAGGCAGTCAAGTAGTTACACGTATCCCGCAGAACTGGCTGAGAAAAGCGTGCCATCAGAATGGAGCGCGGACGAACAGCGTCGCAGGCTTCCAATCTTGCACGCCTACCCCACGGCTGCGAAACGCCGGCCTGACGGACTCCGCCCCGGGCTTTGGGTCCGGTGCGATGTCTATTTCGGCGTCGGTCCCTTCTCGCTGTCCTTCGCAGCCCGGATGGTCACCTTTTCCATGATCACGGGAGACTTCGGACGATCGCCCGGGTCGCGCGGCGTGGCAGCGATGGCCTGCGCCACGTCCATCCCGCTGGTCACCATGCCGAAAGCCGAATATTGCTTGTCGAGAAACGTGGCGTCGCCGACGACGATGAAGAATTGCGACGAGGCGCTGTCCGGACTCTGGGAGCGGGCCATCGAAACGATACCCGGCACGTGATGGACCGAGTTGAACTCAGCTTTCACGTTCGTGCCCGATCCGCCGGTGCCCCATGTCGAGGGGTCGCCGGAAATGGTATTCGGATCACCACCCTGAATCATGAAGCCGGGAATGACGCGGTGAAACTTCGAGCCGTTGTAGAACCCCTTCTCGGCCAGATCGATGAAGTTCTTCACGTGTTTCGGTGCCACATCGGGAAAGAAGCGGATGGTGATCGTTCCCTTGTTGGTCTTGACGTCGGCGACTTTGTCGGTGTCATCGGTCACGGGGTCCCTCCTTTGCAGATCTTGGATGCCTGGCGGCATCGTATCGGTGGCCGAAGCTGCAGTATTGCTGGTGAAGGCCAAAAAGCCGGGAACCCCTCCGCAGCACGGCGCTCCGCGGCTGCTCGATGCTACCCGGTTGCCGGTCGCGCCACCTCCTACTTCGGCGTCGGTCCCTTCTCGCTTTCTTTCGCTGCCCGGATGGTCACCTTTTCCATGATTACAGGAGACTTCGGACGATCGCCCGGGTCCCGCGGCGTGGTTGCGATGGCCTGCGCCACGTCCATCCCGCTGGTCACCATGCCGAATGCCGAATATTGCTTGTCGAGAAACGAGGCGTCGCCGACGACGATGAAGAATTGCGACGAGGCGCTGTCCGGACTCTGGGACCGGGCCATCGAGACAATTCCCGGCACATGATGAACCGAGTTGAACTCAGCTTTCACGTTCGTACCCGATCCGCCGGTGCCCCATGTCGAGGGGTCGCCGGAAATGGTATTCGGATCACCGCCCTGAATAATGAAGCCGGGGATGACGCGATGAAACTTTGAGCCATTGTAAAAACCCTTCCGGGCCAGATCGATGAAGTTCCGTACGTGGTTTGGTGCGACATCCGGAAAGAAGCGGATGGTGATCGTTCCCTTGTTGGTCTTGATGTCGGCGACTTTGTCGGTGTAGTCGTCCTTGGCTGAAGGTTTTGCCTTGGCGGGCGGCTTCGAAGGGTTCGTCGCTGCGGTCCCGTCCGGGGACGATGCCCCAGGAGATAGCGACGCCATTACGGTCGCATCCAGGCCCGCTGTCGCGCAGCAGAGGAAGATCGTCACGAGGAGATTGCGGCGAACCGTTTTCAACTTTGACCTCCAGGCGCGACCTGTTTGCGCCGCGCGGCCGAATGGTACCAGAGTAGACAAGAAGATCCGGCGGTTTGTGATAGCCCGGATGAGGAGGAGCGTTGGCTTCCCGGAGCGGCCTTCGATCCATCCGTCCCGGAGCCGTCATCGGACAACAGGACCCGGGCGCGCAACACATGATGGGCTATCGGGCGCCGTTCGGCTCCATCAATGTGATCGGCGGGGCGGTCTGGGTCACGATGTGAATGTCGCCGTCTTCGGAGTTGAGAGTAATCTTCTCTCCGCCGCCATTGATCTTTCCCGTGGCTTTGATCCGCATTCTCTTACCGACCTGCTCGCGGACGATGACCAGACCCGGCAGATCCGAGGTGATGGCGTTCGCGTTGTCGGACGAGGTGGTGACGTTGGCCTCGACGGTCGCGCCGAAGGTCGGGCTTACCTTGAGGGTGATGTTGCCGCCGGATGTCTTCGCGTCGACCTTCTGCGTCTTGAAGCGCGGGTCGAGGGTGATACTGATGTCCCCCGACCGGGTATCGGCACTGACAGGCGCCGAGGCCTGACGCACCAGGATGTCTCCGCCACCCGACTCCAGCCGCAGCGGTCCGCCGGTGTAGACAACGCGGATGATGCCGCCGCCGGTGTACACATAGCCGCCCTCACGCGCGGCGCGGACCAGAACGTCGCCGGCAGAGGTGCGGGCCACAAGGTCTCCGTAGATCTCACCGAGATCGAGCGGGCCTCCGCCGGATGACACGTCGCATTTCCCAAACACCGTCTGCAAGGCGACCTCGCCGGCCCCGGTATTGATGTGGGCCTCGCCCCGGATCTCCCCGACCAGGACGTTCCCGAGGGTCGTGTTGAAACGGAGGTTGCCCTGCACGAGCGGGGTTTGAATCGTCTCTGGCCCGGGCGGACGGGGCGACAGCTCTCGATTGCTCGCGTTCTTGCCGGTCACCCCTCCCTGGATGTTCTGTTGCACGGAGATAGAAGTCGCCTCGCTCGTTCGCGATCCATTCCGAAGCAGATAAGCCCGCCCCATCAGGGTGGCGGTGGTGATGGTCGGTCCTCCGGGGGAGTTGAGGTTGCCGCGGAAGACGGTGCCTGTGAAGGTGCCTCGCACAGGGAGGGTCGTCAGAATCTCGCCACGTAGAGTGTTGGCCACCCACTGAAAGTTGGCGTCCTGAGGAACGCGTACCTCCACCTGCCCATTGACGGTGATGAGATCGAAATTGGCCCCCGGGTTGTTGGGAAAATCGGCTGAGATGTTCCCGTTGATGGTATCGACGGTCGTGGCCCCGGAGATCGATTCCAGACGAACCAGACCGTTGACGTTTTTCACGATTACGTTGCCGGTGATGTTGACCACCCGCACGACGTCCGCAGTCCCGACATTGAGCGTGACGTGGACGGTACGGGGCACGCGGATGGAATAGCTGACGTAGCTGATCCAGCGTGGATGGCTGGCATCGGGAGAGATGGTCCGGATCTCGCGCTGGCGCGAGTCACCACCTACCGCCACCTGAGTCACCTTTCTGCCCTCGTCGACCGAGCCCTTGTCCGTGCCGTTGGTGATTTTCACCGCGGTCACGACCATTCCGGGCCCATCGACTCCGATGATCTCGACGTTGCCCAGAGGGTCGTCGAGCCAGAAGGAGCCGCCGATATCGAGGGGGAACTCCTGTATGAATGTCTCGGTGGAGGTCACCCCCGCTCTTGCCGGCGCAACGGCCAGAAGAGTCACAAGGACGGCAAATGCAACGGAACGAATCGACATGGTCATTACTGGGTCAGTTTGCGAAGCGCTTCAGCCGCCTTGACCCGGACGTAGAGATTCTCATCGTCCTGCGAAGCCTTCTGCCGGAGGGTGTCGACGGTGACCTGATCCGGCCGGCCACCTCCCTGAACGAGATTAGCCAGTGCTTCGACAGCCTTGATGCGAACGGCCGGGTTGGGATCGGACTTGAGCGCCTGAATCAGAGCGAGGCGGGTCTCGCCTGAAAAAGCCGGCGGAAGGGCCTTGAGGGTCTCGACAGCCTTGATGCGCACTCCTTCGTGCGTATCGTTTCGAAGAACGTTGGCCAGAGCTGCCGCAATCTCGGGGTCGGCGGCACCGCGGTCGGTGTAAGCCTGACGAACCCAGTCGATGGCCCGCGATCGGGAAGGCGTCATATGGTCTTCGTTCTCCATAACATACGTAAGGAGACGGACCATGGTCTTGTCGCCCGGCTGGCCGGTGACAGTCATGTGCGACTTGATATCGAATGAGACGGCCACCTCGGAGTCGGCCGGGTTGTTATCGACGAAACGGACGTTCTCGATGTTCGGCCGGCCCTGGATAACAGGGCTGATCTGCGCGGCGGGAATGACTCGGCTCTCGGCGATGGCGAACTGCGCCGGGGTCACGCTGTTGATGGTGGCTTGCGAGGGAGCTATCTGCAGTGGCGCGCTGCGGTGACCGGCAAACCAGGAACCTCCCACCAGCAGGACCACCGCTGCGGCCTGGGCCACATAGCGGAAGGCGGGACGCTGTCGGAACGAGAGGACGTTTCCGGGCAGGATCGAGGGAGGAGTCAGCCCTGCGGCCGCCATGAGGCGCTGACGTACGCGGGACGGAACTTCCGCCTCCGGCAGCTCGCCGAGGAGCGACCAGGTCTCTTTCAACGAGCGCCATTCGGTGGTGCAGACGGAGCATGATTCGATATGCCGGTGTGTGATCTCGCGGTCGTGATACGACAGGGCCTCGACAAGAAGCTGCGGCATCCGTTCAGCGGTCAGATTGCATTCAGACATTGATCCCCTCCACTGGCAGGTTCGCAGTGAGAACCTTCTTGAGCGTCTCCATTGCACGAAAAACCCGGGTCTTGACGGCACCTTCGGAACAGCCAGCGATCTGTGCGATCTCCGCGTAAGACAACCCCTGGTACCGCGAGAGCAGGATGGCTTCCCTCTGTTCCGGCGTCAGTGCCTCGAGCGCTTTCTGAACCCGAAGCTCGGTCTGACGCGTTTCCAGATTCAGGTCCGGCGCATACTCACTCGAGGCTGGAAGGCTCAGCAGAACTTCCTCGGCTTCCTTCGGCTTGTTGTCGGCTTTCCTCAGGTAGTCGCGGCACCAGTTTGCCGTGATTGAGAACAGCCAGGTCGATAGCTTTGCATCTCCATGAAACTGGTTGGCGTACTTGAGCATCTTGACAAAGACTTCCTGTGTCGCATCCTCAGCGGCCTCACTGTTCTTCAGGAATCGGAGGGCGAAGTTGTAGATCCTTCCGCTGTACCGGTCGAAAATTTCAGCAGCCGGGGAGAAGTCGCCTGCCTGAACGAGTCTCATCAACTCCTGATCGTTCAGGTGCTTCATCTCCCGCTTGTCTCTCTCGTTCGACGGCAACATGCCAGAAAGGTTTCGGGGCCGTCCTGGCGGCACCCTCTCCATGCGGCCTCAAGCAACAGCGGCCCGGAGGTTTCCATTCACAGGCCCGGGCGCGGGCATTCCGTGACCCTCGGCCGTTTCACAGGAGACGATCACCAGAGCGAAGAGATCGAGCAGAGCCAGCAGGACTTCGGTATCCCCGAAGTTGAACTCGAACATGCCGGCGCAGGTCAGGGAGACGACCACCGCAACCCCGATTTGCGCATACATCCTGCCCGGCGACCCCCAGAAGCGCGCACACTCCCGCAGGAAGAGGACCAGCAGCAGGAGGTAGGCCCACAACGCCAGAATGCCCCGCTCGGCCCAGATCTGGACGACATTGTTATGCAGATGCGGGATGCGAAAACGTGGCGCGTCAGGCTTCCGGTAGAGCGGATAGATCTCTTTGACGTTGGCAGGTCCGACACCGAAAAGCGGATAGTCGCGGATGATCTCCAGGCCTCCCTGCAGCATGCGGATACGGTCGAAGTTCGACGATTGCGTGGTGTCGAAGGTCGAAGCCATCCTTCCGAAAACAGAGAGCGGACTGAGGATGACGAACCAGAGGGCCAGGGGCGCCACGTACAGAATGCTCCGCGGCCTGACCAGAAGGATCATGACGGCAACCGCGCCGGCCCAACCGATCCAGACGCTCCTGGTGAACGTCAGAACGAGGACCACGCTGGTCAGCAGGGCCCCGCCATACAACCACCATCTCCGCCGGTGAAACGCCATGATCAGAAAGAGTAGAGACAGAGGAAGCAAGAGGCCAGAGAAGGTCATCACATGAGTCGAAGCGCCGGTGATTCGATGTTCGAGGTCCCTTCGATTGAGCACGAAGTACTGGAAGAGACCGTACAGACCGCTGAAGATGCCGAAGGTGAGAAACGCGTTGAGGACCAGTTGCCGGGCCCGCGGTACTTCGCGAAGGATCATCACCGCATAGGGGAAGACCAGAAGCTTGATCCAGAGCGCCGTCTCGCCGAAGGAATGGATCTCGCGGTCAGCGATCAGGGCCGAGATCGTAGAGGCCAGGCCATAGATGAGAAGCGGGAGATAGAGGATATGAAATGAAGCGGTCAGTTGTCGTTTCCAGATGGCCCAGAGTGCGCAGGCCAGGGCCGCTGCGATCGTCAGTTCAGATAGGGCGATCTTCCCTTCGAGAAGGATGTGCGCGACATAGAACGCAATCGACAACTGGACGGCCCGGGGAGTGTCGGAGGGAAGGCGGAGAAGGCGGCTCAGCGACACGGGCGGTTCACTGCCCGTCGAATGCCTCTTCCACCAGCATCACCGGGATGTCACTGACAATCGGATAGACACGGCCACACTTGACACAGCGCAGGCCCTGTTCGACAACCGGCTCCTCGCCGCGGAACTTTTCCCGGTACTTGTCACGGACGCCCGTCCGCCGATCCTCGGAAAGGTCGACCAGCCGGACCTCCTCCTTGCAGATCGGGCAAGCTAGAATCTCGAGCAGTTCGGCATCAACAGCCATATGGCGCGGGAGTTTAGCATGCGCTCGGCAATGGGGAGCAAGCCACTGCGAATCCTTCACCTCTGCGCCGGGAACCGCTGGACCGGAGCAGCGACTCCCGCGTTCAATGAGGTGGAGGCGCTCCGCGAAGCCGGCGCCGACGCGCACTTCGCGTATGTCGGCGGCTACAAGCTCGAGACGAAGATCGGCGCGATTCCGCATACGCATCCGATCATTGAGAAGGCCCAGAACCCCCTGGCTTTCCTGCGCACGGTCCGCGCCATCCGACAGGCGATCCGGACGCTGTCCATCGAGATCGTGCACGCCCATCTCACGTACGACCACTGGCTGGCCTTCACAGCCACCGGCAACAGCGAGATCCGTCTCGCTCGAACCTTTCACACACGCCGGGTGCTGCGATCGGACCCTTCGTCGCGGATCCTGCTGCGCGCGACCTCGCATCTCTTCGTGATCAACAGTGCTTTTGTCACCGCTCCGGCGCTCGGCGGCCGTCAGGTGAGGTTCACTCCGCCACCGGTCGATGTCCGACTTTTTGACCCGGAAGGGGTTGACGTGCGGCAGCAATACGGGATCCCGGCTTCCCAGCCTCTTCTGGTAGCGATCGGCAAGCTGGCACCCGATCGAGGCTTCGAAGACATCCTGCGAGCCTTCGCAATCGTTCGAGAGCGCCAGCGGTCAGCACGTCTCCTGGTGATCGGGCAAGGACCGCATCAGCCGGCTCTCGAGCTGCTTTCGCGGGAGTTGGCCGTCGGCGATGCTGTCATCTGGTCCGGCTACCACGAGGATGACCTCGCCGAGCACTACCGCGCCGCAGACGTCCTCCTCTTTGCAGCTCGCGGTTCCGACGAAGGGCACCGGGCCATCCTGGAAGCGATCGCCTGCGGCACGCCGGCAGCTACCTACCCGCTCGAGGGAGTGGAGGCACTCATCCGGCCCGAGCGGAGTGGAATCGTTGCCGCTCGGATGGAACCGGACGCGCTGGCAGAGGCTGCGTCGCATCTCCTCGAGCTCCGCCTGCCTCGCGCCTCCTGTGCCGCGGAAAGCGAACCGTTCGGCTTCCCGTGGGCCGCCGGCCGCCTCGTCGCATCCTACTCGCACGACGCTCCCGGCGAGCGAAGCCGCTAATATGGCCATCAGCCTGTGATGAGGCGGGCCCCGTTCGCGCGGGGATTCCTCATCCGGCGATGATTTGCGCCATGCCTGACCTTCAAGAACCGATCATCGCAATCTTCGGGGCGCGTGCTGTGGCGGCGGCGATCATGACGCTGCTCATGCTGGCCCTGCATCGGAACTTCAGGAAGGACTACCTGCTGCATTGGGCATGGGCGTGGCTGAGCCTGGCGCTCTACGCGGCGTCCACCGCAGTCGCCATCGGCCTCGAGATTCAGTATCACCTGGCGGTCAGCCACCCGGCTCGCATGGCCACGGCGCTCATTTCCGGCGTCGCCGGAAACCTTCAGATGGTGTGGCTCTTCTTCGGCTGCTACGAACTGATCCGGCGCCGTCCGATCAAGATCCGCGCGTCGCGCTTCGCGCTGACCGGTGCCAGCATTCTCGGAGTGGTCACCGCTCTCGGGGGCCAGCTGCGGGTGGCCAGGCCGGAAGATCTGATCGACCTGACGAGCTCCGGACCGCGGACCATCCTCTATGCCATGGTTTTCATCGCAGGCAGCATCTACCTGCTTCAGATCCGCGGTCACAAAGAGCGGCTCGGCTTCTTGCTTCTCAGCCTGGCCTTCGCTCTCTGGGGAGCTCAGCAGATCCACTATCTGGTGGCCACGGCGCTTCACCTTCTTCCCGATGTGGCGGTTCCGTATGCCACGCTGCTCGGTTTCCTCGACCTGATTTTGCAGAGCGTCATGATCGTTGCGATGATGGCCTGCCTGCTTCAGGACCAGAGCGAAGCCTCGGAACTGGCCACCGTCGAGATCGAGCACCTCGCGTATCACGACGCGCTGACCGGCCTTCCGAACCGGCCTCTCTTCATCGATCGCCTCATCGTAGCCCTGGCCCAGGCAAACCGGGCCAATCAGACGCTGGCCGTCTTCTTTCTCGATCTCGACCGCTTCAAGGACATCAACGACTCGCTGGGGCACAACATCGGCGACCAGCTTCTCCGCGCAGTGGCCGAGCGGGTCCGGCGCTCGGTACGGGAAGGCGACACCATCGCTCGCTTCGGCGGTGACGAGTTCACCCTTCTCATTCCGCGAGTGGAGCGGATCGAAGATGCAGCGACCATCGCCCAGAAGATCATCGAAATGCTCAAGATTCCCTTCATCATCGGGGAGAACGAGCTCTTCGTCACCACCAGCATCGGCATCAGCCTTTTTCCAAACGACGGAGCGGATCCGGAAACGCTGGTCAGGAATGCCGATACGGCGATGTACCGCGCCAAGGAGCACGGACGGGACAATTACCAGCTCTATGCGCCGGCCATGAACGCGCGCGCTCTCGAGCGCCTGGCCCTCGAGAACCTCCTGCGAAAGGCGCTCAACCAGAATGAATTGATCCTGCACTACCAGCCGCTCATCGACCTCAAATCGCGCACCGTGGCCGGCGTCGAAGCGCTGGTCCGCTGGAACCATCCGGATATGGGACTTCTCTATCCAGCGCACTTCATCACGGTGGCCGAGCTGTCGGGACTCATCGTGCCGATCGGCAACTGGGTGTTGCGTACCGCCTGCAAACAGGTCCGGCATTGGCAGAGGAAGTTCGGCTACGAGATCTCGGTCTCCGTGAACCTTTCAGCTCGCCAGTTCCAGCAACCCGATCTGCTGGCGCAGGTGGCCCAGGTGCTGGAAGAGACCGGTCTGCCCCCGCACTCGCTGGAGCTGGAGATCACCGAGAGCAGCGCGATGCAGAACTCCGAGAACACCATCTACACGCTTCGGGAGTTCAAGGCTCTCGGGGTCCGCATCGCCATGGACGACTTCGGGACCGGTTACTCCTCACTCAACTATCTGAAGCGCTTTCCCATCGATACCCTCAAGCTCGACAAGTCGTTCGTCAATGACATCACCACCGACCCCAGCGACGCGGCGATTGCCACCGCGATAATCTCGCTGGCGCACAGTCTCAACCTCGATGTCGTTGCCGAAGGGGTCGAGACCGAGGCCCAGCTGGCCATTCTGACCAGGGAAAAGTGCGACCGCATTCAAGGCTACTACTTCAGCAAACCACGCTCGATTCAGGAGCTGGAAGCCTACGTAGCCGAGCATGGGGCGATCATCGTGCGCTGATGGCCGGGGGGCCCCTGCGCGCCCGCGATCGACGCGGCATCACCGACCAGAGCGTGCTGGACCCGCTCGACCTTCGCCAGTAATTGCTCGGAGCGTCGCGGGCCTCATCCTCTGCGTTACCGAGCCCAGGCACGTGCTGATAATCTCATCAGAACCGGGTAACCATGGAGAGAGAGCCGACCTTGTACTTCGGGGAAGTCTCGTAGGCCGCATCGATCTGGAACCGCGGCCACGCGAGACCGGCTCCGATCGACCTGTGGTTCTGGGCCTTATCGCCGGGAAAAAGAATGGCGTCTCCGATGAACTGCGGATCGTTCTGCGGACCGACGAACTTCGTAGCGTGCGCGGGATCGCGCCAATAGCCCGCGCGGATGGCCAGCGGAATTTTGGTGGAAAAGAAATACTCGCCACCGGCATGAAGCTCCGTGACGTCATTCGCAGAATACGGATGGCTCAGAGCACGTACTTCGCCGTTGATGGAGACGAAATTGTCGACCATATTCGAGTACTTGACGTGAACAGCGTCGACGTTGAACGTCAACACCGGAATCGGCCGTACTGAGATTCCGACGCCGGCGATGTCCGGAATGTGGAACGTGGTGTCGGCAAGCTTCTGGAAGTTGAAGTTGTTGCTGACGGTCTCGGCGAAGGTCGGCGTGACATAGCGCGCTCCCTTCTTGTAGACGCCTCCAACGCTGAATTTCTCGGTCGCCTCCCACTTGAAACCGGCCGTGAACGTCAGTTTGTTCTGATCCTTGAGTTGCAGCGCTCCCTGGCTGTCGACTATTCCGGTGGCCTGAACGACGAGTGCTTTCGGATTTCCGAAGGGGTCAGTGCGGGACGTTGCCGCCACTTCATGAAACTGCTGAAATCGCGCCGAGGCACCGATCGACAAATTCTTGAGCTTCCAGGCCCCAGCGAGGCCCCAGGTCCGTTGAGTGACCTGCACCGCGGTCAGGTACGGATCGACTTGGAATTCGACACAGGAGAAGAGATCGTTCGGATCCTTGTTCTGGATGTCGAGACACTGCTGCGCTGTCACCGCCTTCTTGAGATCGCGAGCAAAAAAGAAGTTCGGGATGTCGGTGAGGATCTGTCCTGTGAACGGGTTGCGGATGGCTTGCACCGCGCCGGCGGCTTCGTTGTTCAGCGGCTCGTGGTAGTAAACGGCGAAGGCGAAGTTCCTGATCGGATAGACGAAGCTGGCAAACGAGACGTCCGCTCTCTTGCTGAAGCTCGTGAAGTCGGTTCGCTGCAGGTTCTCGTTGAAGGTTCCCGAGGTCGCCAGGGTCTGGGTCGTCAGGAAGTTACGGAGCTCGAGCGAGACCTCGGGTTTGCGCAGAATGGTCAATCCAGCCGGATTCGCTTCGACGGCGGAGGCATCATCGGCCAGACCGAGAAACGCTCCACCCATCCCGAGAGATCGAGCACCCGGATTCGCGAAGTTGAACTGCAGCCCGGACAGCGATTCGATGTCCGTGTTCTGCGCCGTGACCGGCACCGAGAAAAGAATCGCACCGAGTGCGATCAGCGGAAATGACCTGCGCATCCCAGCCTCCGTTATTTTCAGGATTGCCACGGCGTCAAAGGATAGCAGAGAGACCCTTTAGCGGTGTGCCGGCTGAGCAGTGACACAGGGGGCTCCCGCTCTCGGGCGCCCGCGCTGAATCGTGGCCAGCCACCCACCCCTCGGCGGCCGAAGCGGCCGCCGCTCCACTTTGTTGGGCGTTCGCCTAGAGGGCTGCCCTTCAGACCGACCGCGCGGCTCGCACCTGCTCGATGACGGTGGACACGACGGCCGCCGGTTCTCCCAGCTTCTTCTCGCGGTCGCGACGGGTGCTCCACTCCACGTTCCCATTTGCCAGACTCTTCGAGCCGATGACGATCCGGAACGGAAAGCCGATCAGGTCGGCATCCTTGAATTTCACGCCCGGACGTTCGTCCCGATCGTCGAGCAGGACATCGATTCCCGCGTCGACCAGTTGCGCATAGATCTGCTCGGCGGCGCTGCCGACGTTCTCTTCCCGCCCAACCACCGTCACGACCACCTCGAACGGGGCGATCGGTACGGGCCAGATGATCCCGTCGTTGTCGTGACTCTGCTCGATGGCTGCTGCCACCGTGCGCCCGATCCCGAGGCCGTAACAACCCATGATCATCGGCTGGCGCTGGCTGGACTCGTCGAGATAGACGCAGTTCATGGCCTTCGAGTACTTCGTTCCGAGCTTGAAAATGTGGCCGACCTCGATGCCACGATGGATCTCGAGCGGCGTTCCGCAACGAACGCACGGGTCGCCCGCCTCGGCCGCTGTGAAGTCGCCATACTCCGGCTCCGGAAAATCGCGACCAGGATTGGCATTGCCGGTGTGCGTATCGACCTTGTTTCCACCGACCGTCCAGTTCGACATTCCCTTGAGCGAGTTGTCGGCCACAACGCGCCCCGCCTTCGTTCCTACCGGTCCGCAATAACCGACCGGTCCACCCACAGCCGTGGCGAACTCGCTGTCTGGAAGGAGCTCGAGAGTCTGGGTGCCGAGAAAGTTCTTGATCTTGACCTCATTGCCCTGGCGATCGCCGCGTACCAGAACCATGACCGTACCGTTCTCGGTCCTGAACACCAGCGTCTTGACCAGTTCAGAGGTAGGGACGCCGAGGAAGCGGCCGACATCGTCAATCGTCTGCGTGCCCGGCGTCGTGATCTCGCGGAGCTGCTGCTGGGCGATCGACTCCTGCGCCTCCCGGAAAAACTGAGAGGTAGCTTTCTCGACGTTCGCGCCGTAGTGACAGGATGGACAAGCCACCACCGCATCCTCGCCCGACTGCGCCAGGACCATGAACTCATGCGAGGCCGAGCCGCCGATGTTGCCGGTGTCCGCCTCAACCGGCACATGGTCGAGGCTGCAGCGATCGAAGATCCGGCTGTAGGCGCCGCGCATGACGTCGTAAGTCTGATCGAGCGACTCGCGGCTGGTATGGAAGGAGTAAGCGTCCTTCATGATGAACTCGCGGCCGCGCATCAGGCCGAAGCGCGGACGAACCTCATCGCGAAACTTCGTCTGGATCTGGTAGAGATTGACCGGCAGTTGCCGGTACGATGAGATGGCATCGCGAACGGTCTCGGTGATGACCTCTTCATGCGTCGGACCGAAGATGAAGTCGCGCTCATGGCGATCCTTGATCCGCAGCAGCTCCTTGCCGTAAAAGCTCCAGCGGCCCGACTCGATCCAGAGCTCGGCAGGCTGAATGGCAGGCATGAGCAGCTCGACCGCACCGGCCCGGTTCATCTCCTCCCGGACGATGGCCTCCATCTTCTTTATGGAGCGAAGACCGAGCGGCAGGTAGGTGTAGATTCCGGCAGCCACTTTGCGGATCATGCCGGAGCGCATCATCAGCTTCTGGCTGATGACGTCGGCATCTGCAGGAACTTCCCGCAGAGTATTGATGAAGTATCGAGTCCAGCGCATAGGTTTCGGCGATTCC
The DNA here is from genome assembly GCA_017883265.1 of Thermoanaerobaculia bacterium. GTDB lineage: Bacteria > Acidobacteriota > Thermoanaerobaculia > Gp7-AA8 > Gp7-AA8 > JADGNX01. Next base: position 101,689 of record JADGNX010000001.1, on the reverse strand, counting down.
CGTTTCAGGAAATAAAGTGCGGCATCTTAACCCGGTTCTCGATGATCCGAGTAGCAAGGCGGCGATGAAGAGCTCTCTGACGGACGACAGGATCGTGGTATTCGATCGCACTCCGGTGGCGCGGCTCTTCTCCTGCGCTGCTGCGTTCGGTTCGGCAGCGCTGCTCTTCGACTACCTCTCCCGAGGAGCGGCGGAGATCGAGGCTCTCCCACTCATCGCGCTGGTCGGCCTGGTGGCCGGAACGGTCATCGCCGCACTGATTCAGTATGGCGATCACATCTACATGAGCAGCAGCGGGGTTCTTTACGAGAACCGGTTTCTCCCGTTCCTCGGCAAGAGAGGGCGTTGGCTGCGTTGGGAGGATGTAGTGGAAGTCCGCGAGATCAGGCGGAAAGTTCTCGTCATCCTCTCGCGTGACGGCCGCCGCGTTCTCGTCGATGCCATCTTTGGCTACGCCATTGCACGAAACGAGATCGTCAGGCATGCCTCGCATGCCGTCTTTTCCGGCACGCTGGCCCGAGACGAACAAACTTGAAGGCTCGACGACCCCTCATCCTCGCCTCGATTCGGGAGAGGCGCACAGACAGAAGCGTCTGTGCTACAGGGGCAGCAGACGCGCGAGCAGTTCCTGGACCTTCTTCCCGTCGATTGTCCCTTTGTGCCGGCTCATCACTTCCTTCATCACCTTGCCGGTGTCCTTCTTCGATTCCGCTCCGACCGCGGCGATGGCCTCGCGCACGGCGCGCTCAGCATCGCCCTCGCTCATTTGCTGCGGCAGATAGCGGCTCAGAATCTCCAGCTCGGCACTCTCCTTCGCCGCCAGCTCGGGACGATTCCCCTTCGTATATTGCTCGATCGAATCCTGCCGCTGTTTGACGGCGCGGCGGATGACAGCCAGCGCTTCTTCATCGGACAGCTCATGACCCTTCTCGATCTGCTCGTTCTTGAAGGAGGCCTGCAGGAGACGCAGGGTCGAGGTCCGCGCGGCGTCGCGCGCTTTCATCGATGCTGTCAGCTCGGATCGGATCTGTTCGGCGAGTGTCACGTAAGGCTCCATTTCCTGGTTCGCAACAGGTTCAGATGCTGCCTGATTCTATCCGTTGTCCGGGGTCGCTTGTCCCATCCGGATGGATCCTCTCAACAGTCAACTGTCAACTGTCAATTCTCAATTTTGCTATTCTCGCCGTTCAATGCCCCTCGATGTACCAGCCCTTCTCAGCGAAACGGGCGCCCTGCTCACGGGACACTTCCGCCTCTCCTCGGGACTTCACTCACCCAGCTACGTGCAGTGCGCGCGGCTGCTCGAAGATCCGGGAAATGCGAAAGCCATCGGCAGAGCCCTGGCAGAACGGATCAACCCTCTCGAGCCGCGCCATATCGTGGCGCCGGCTCTGGGGGGAGTGATCATCGGCTTCACTGTGGCCGAAGCGCTCGGAGCTCCGATGGTGTTCACGGAGAGGAAGGACGGCGTGATGACCCTCCGCCGCGGGTTCGCTCTGGAGGCAAACGAGCCGGTCGTGATCGTCGAGGACGTGGTCACGACCGGCAAGTCGACGCGTGAGACGGCGGCTGTCGTCGAGTCGCACGGTGCACGGGTCGTCGGATACGCATCGATCCTCAACCGCAGCGGGTCGGTTAGGCCATTCGACCGGCCCTACGAAGCGCTCCTGGCGCTGTCGCTCGAGACGCATCCGGAGAGCGACTGCCCTCTTTGCCGGGCGGGCGTGCCGCTCGATGCGCCCGGCAGCCGTTACTCGGCGAAACGATGAGCGAGAAGAGCATATCGATCGGCGATCGCCTGGAGTCGGTTGCCGTCGAGAAGAAAGAGTCCGTCTGGAGTCTTCGGGCCGGAGAGCGGCTCGATACGATCGAGATGGTGGCCATGGGCGACGGCCGTGCCGAGCTTCTCATCAACGGGCGGCTGCACGATGTCGCGTTTCTGACGACCGCCGACGGTTTGCAGTTCACTCTCGACGGCGAGACCTACACGGCGACCGTCGGGGAGCCGGGACGGACCAGGGGCCGCCACCGCGAGCATTCGATGGCGGCGCCGATGCCCGGTGTCGTTCTCAAGATCTCCGTAGCGCCTGGCGACGAAGTCCGCAAGGGGGACCCGCTCATCGTCCTCGAAGCCATGAAGATGGAGCATCAGATCGTGGCCGCGCGTGATGGGCGCGTCGCGGCTGTTCATTGCACGGTGGGCGAGCTCGTTCAGCCGGGCGTCGATCTCGTTTCACTGGAGGAGGAGAAAGAGCAGCCATGAAGTTTCCCGTCGAGTCCGTGAGGATCGTTGAAGTCGGTCCTCGCGATGGCCTGCAGAACGAGAAGGTCACGATTCCAACCGAGGTCAAGGTGAACTTCATTACCGCGCTCTCGGATGCCGGCCTGCGCACAATCGAGGCAGGCGCGTTCGTCAGCCCGAAGTGGGTGCCACAGATGGCCGACACGGCCGAAGTCTACCGAGACATCCCGAAGGATCCGGGTGTCGACTATCCGGTGCTGGTGCCGAATGCCAAGGGGCTCGATCGCGCCCTGGAAGCAGGAGTCCGCTCGATCGCCATCTTCACCGCCGCCTCCGAGACATTCAATAAGCGCAACATCAACATGACGATCGACGAATCGTTCCAGAACTTCGCCGCAATCGTTCCGCGCGCGCTGGGCGAGGGGATGAAGGTTCGGGGCTACGTATCCTGTTCATTCGGCTGCCCCTACGAAGGCGAAGTACTCCCCGAAAAGGTGCTCGAAGTGACGGCACGCCTGCTCGACCTCGGCTGCTATCAGGTCTCGATCGGAGACACCATCGGAGTCGGTACTCCTCTCCAGGTCCAGGGCGTCATCGGAATCCTCCTGCAGGTCGTTCCTCACGGACGGCTGGCCATGCACTTTCACGATACCCGCGGCACGGCGCTGGCGAACACGCTGGCCGCCCTGGAGATGGGGATCGCCACCTACGACGCGTCGGCCGGCGGTCTCGGCGGCTGTCCCTATGCACCAGGGGCGTCGGGAAATCTGGCCACCGAGGACCTCGTCTATCTCCTCGACGGCATGGGAATCGAGAGCGGAGTCGATCTCAAGAGACTGGTCGCTGCTTCCTCGATCATCGGCCCGTTTCTCGATCATCCGTTGCCGGGCAAGTACCTTCAGGCCTGCACCCATGGCTCAGCGTCATTCGGGACGCACACCTCGGTGCAGTGAGCTCTCCCGCCCCGAACTGTGCGAACATTCCTGCGATGGTCGCGAACGTCCGATGAGCGTTCCGGCGCAGGCCACCTCAGGCTGGCGCGACGGGTGGTATGTCGTTCCCTACCAGGTCACCTTTCGCGACGTCGACTTCTTCGGGCACGTCAACAACGCCGTCTACTTCACGTTCTTCGAGTGGGGACGAACGAAGTACTGGCTCGAGCTGATGGGAAGCACGCTGCCGGAGGCCATCGGCTTCATCGTGGCGCACGCCGACTGCGATTTCCGGCGACAGCTCGACTTCGGCCAGGAGATCGAGATCTGCACGAAGATCGGCGATCTGCGAAACCGCTCGCTGGACTTTCATTGCCAGATTCGAAAATCGGATGGCGGGGAAGTGGCCGCAACAGGCAAAGTGGTTGTGGTGATTTTCGACTGGCCGGGGCAGAAGTCGGTTCCGATCAACGAGACTCTTCGAGAGAAGATCGCCGTCTTCCAGAAGGGTGGAGGGGTATGACCCATGCACGAGAGACGACTTCTGACTCACCCGGCCGTAGCACGCCGGAGATTCGTCGAGCTTTTTCAGAGCCCGGACGAGACTCTCGACCTTACCGAAGCCTCTCTGGTCGTGGCCCTCGAGGAGTGTCCGGGCCTCGATCTGGACCATTACCTCAGCCGTGTCACTGAATGGGGGAAGGCCATCCGGGCCCGCATCGATGGATCCCGGGATGTCGGGAGGGTCATCGATGCTCTGAACCGGTTTCTCTTCGACGAGGAGGGCTTTCAAGGCCAGTCGGACGACTACGCCGACCCGCGCTGCGCCCTGCTCAACGAGGTGCTCGATCGCCACGCAGGGTCGCCCTTGTCGCTTTCGATTCTCTACATCGAGCTCTCACGGCAACTGGGACTCAATGCCACTGGCGTCGCCTTCCCGGGTCACTTCCTCGTTAAACTGAGAGGGCCGTTCGGCGAGATCCTCATCGATCCTTTCGACGATGGGCGGGTTCTCTCCGCGGCCGAGTGCCAGACGATGCTGGATGACCTCTACGGCGGCGGCGTCCAGCTCCGCGAGCACCACCTGCGCGCCTTTCCGCGGCGCAAGATCATCGCCCGCTTGCTGTCGCATTTGAAGAAGGCCTATCTGGCCCAGCACGAGCTCGAGCGTGCCGCGGCGTCGGTCGATCGCCTCCTGATTCTCGACGAGCGGGACTCCTACGAGCTGCGCGATCGCGCCGCCCTGGCCATGCAGCTTCATTCTTATCGCGATGCGATCGACTATCTCGAGCGCTATCTGGCGATCAACCCCAACGGCGGTGACCGTCCACGAGTAGTCGAGGAAATTGTCTACCTGCGGGCCTGGATGGACCAGAACTGACCGGGAAACTATGCCAGCCGCCCACCCCGGCGGCCGAGGCGGCCGCCGCTCCACCTCACGACACCGCGAGAAGCTGTCTTAAGCGCTCCGGATCGTCGGTCGGCTCGAGGCAGGCGTAGCCCTGACAGACATACGCGACGACGCGGTCGGGAGGGCGGTTCGCCATCAGCGGAAGATCGGCTGAATCACCACTGACGAGGACCCGGTGAGGCAGATAGGTCTCGCCGACGACCCCCCGAAGCTGGCGAAACCGGGCATCTTCAGCGCTTCCCGTGATTGCGATCTCCTTCGGCTGACCGAGCCGCCACTCCGCGCCGCCGAGCAGAAAGCCGAAGCCGGATGGATAGCGCTGCGCCAGCGGCCAGATGGCGTCCAGCGCCGCGGATGCGATTCGCTGATAGCGCTCGTCACCAAAGACCAGTGCCAGTCGAAGGAGCAGCTCGACCGCTACAGAAGTCCCGGAGGGAGTGGCATTGTCGAAGAGGTCTTTCGGGCGGGTGATGAGCTTCTCATGGCCGGAGGGCGTGTCGAAGAAGCCTCCCCGCTCCTGGTCCAGAAAGCGATCGATGATGGCATCGGCGAGGTCTCGTGCGGTCCGTATCAGACGGCTCTGGCCAGTCGCTTCGTAAGCGAGTGCCAGGCCCCAGGCCACTCCGGAGTAATCCTCGAGAAGCGCCGGTATGCGAGCGCGGCCGTCCTTGTACGAGCGCATGAGCCGTCCATCGACACTCATTCGCTCCATCAGGAAATCGGCGTTCCGGCGGGTGATTTCCATCAGTCTCGAATCGCCGAATGCGATGGCGCCCTCCGCGAATGCGGCCAGCATCCAGCCGTTCCACCCCGCCAGAATCTTCTCGTCGCGCCCCGGACGCACGCGCCCTTCGCGCCGTCCATACAGCTTGCAGCGGCCGCGCGCGGCGAGATCCGAAAGTGCATCCGATGAGATCCCGAGGTCGCGCGCCACGATCTCCGGGTCGCGCAGGATGTTGAGAATGTTGTGCTCCTCCCAATTGCCGCGGTCGGTGATGTCGTAGAGCGAGCAGAAAATCCGCCCCTCGTCCGCTCCGAGAACCTCCATCACCTCCATCCGCCTCCAGACGTAGAACTTTCCTTCCACTCCTTCAGAATCGGCATCGAGAGTCGAATAGAAGCCTCCGTCGGGCGAGGTCATCTCGCGCTCGACGAATCCGAGGATCTCGCGCGCCACGCGGGCGAAGAGCGGATCGTGAGTCCACTGCCAGGCGCGAACGTAGAGGCGGGCCAGAAGCGCGTTGTCGTACAGCATCTTCTCGAAGTGCGGAACGAGCCAGCGCTCATCGACGGAGTAGCGATGAAATCCACCGCCGATCTGATCGTAGATTCCCCCGAAAGCCATCTTGCGCAGGGTGGTCGTGACGATCTCCTGCAAGCCGGGATCATCGTTGCGATGCGCGACCTGCATCAGAAAGTCGAGCGACATCGACGGGGGAAACTTCGGAGCTCCGCCGAAACCGCCATGAACCCGGTCGTAGGAACCGGCGATGCGCGCTGCGGCTTCGTCGAGGCCATGCCGGTCAACCGGCTCTAGAGAAGGCGGGACGTCCACCGACTTCGAAATGGCGTCGCGGATCTCCTTCGAGACCGACTCAACGTCGGTACGGCGCGTCCCGTAGGCCTCTGCCACGTGAAGCAGCACGCGCTTGAAACCCGGCATACCGTGTCGGTCCTCAGGCGGGAAATAGGTTCCGGCATAGAACGGATCCCCTGCCGGAGTCAGAAAGACCGACATCGGCCATCCGCCGTGTCCGGTCATGAGCTGGACCGCCTGCATGTAGATCGAATCGATGTCGGGCCGCTCTTCACGATCGACTTTGATCGAAACGAACTCGCGATTGAGAATCTCCGCCACGGCGTCGTTTTCAAAACTCTCCCGCTCCATGACGTGGCACCAGTGGCAGGCCGAGTAGCCGATCGAGAGGAAGATCGGCTTCTGCTCGCGACGGGCACGCCCGAGCGCCTCATCGTTCCAGGCGTTCCAGTCGACTGGATTGTGGGCGTGCTGGAGGAGATATGGCGAGGTCTCGTGAATGAGGAGATTCGCTCTTCTTTCGTCACCTTCCATTGAGGGTCCTCTCATCGTCTCAGGCCCGCGGGTGGGCCTTCTTGTAGACCGCGATCAGCTCCCAGTCGTTGAGGTGCGTGTACTTCTGCGTCGTCGACAACGAGGCGTGGCCGAGCAGCTCCTGAATGGTGCGAAGATCGGCACCGGCATTCAGAAGGTGCGTGGCGAAGGAGTGCCGCAGCGTGTGCGGCGATACACCGGAGCGGAGCGAGGCTCGGCGCACATATCCGTCGAACAGACGCCGGACACTGCGGGCCGAGATCCGCTGGCCACGATAATTGAGAAAGAGAGGCTGCCGCTCGTCCTCGTGGCCGCGGATCAATTCCAATCGAGCGGCGAGCCACGCTCGAATGGCCGCCTCGGCTTTCGACCCGAACGGAACGATGCGCTCCTTCGATCCCTTGCCGCGGACCTTGACCAGCCGGCTTCGCAGCTCGATATCGTCAAGATCGATCCCTACGAGCTCGCCGATGCGAAGCCCGGAAGCATAGAGAAGCTCCATCCAGGCACGATCGCGGACACCAAGCGGCTTTCCGCAGTCCGCCTGTTCAAAGAGAGTCTCGATGTCGGAAGACTGGATGACTGACGGCAGAAACTTCTCCCGCCTGGGCGTGCTTACGCCGCGAGCCGGGTTGGCTGTCACAATTCCCTCGCGCATCATGAACTTGAAAAAGGAGCGGAGGGCGGACAGGTGCCGGGCGCTCGAGGAGCGGCTCAGCTTTCGACGAGCGAGGTGGGCAAGGTACGAACGGATCGCCAGATGATCGACGCTTCTCAGATCGAGCAACTCCCGACCCACGACGAAATAGTCGGCCGTCAGAAAGGCCACGAACGATTCGAGGTCGTCCCGGTACGCGGTGATGGTATTGACCGAGACGTTCCGCTCGTAATGAAGGTAGTCGAGAAACTCACCGATCTCGCTCTGCACACCCGCCCTCCCGCTGGTGAGCGTACCCCGGCGGCACGAAGCGAGCAAGCAGGGTTCGCATTCGTTGACGTCAAATTCGCGCGGTGTTACGTTACCGCTCCCCTGCCGGAGGTTCTCCGTTATGTCCGATGCCGATTCGAATCAACCGCTTAAGAAGACTCCGCTCAACGCGCTGGAGCGCGAGCTCGGCGGTAGGATGGTCGATTTCGGCGGGTGGGAGCTCCCAGTTCAATACTCGAGCATTCTCGACGAGCATCGCGCCGTGCGGGAGCGTGCCGGGATCTTCGATGTTTCGCACATGGGTGAGATCACCGTCACCGGGCCGGAAGCTCTTCAGCTGCTCCAGCAGACCACTTGCAACGACGTCTCGAAACTGGAGAACGGCCGCTGTCAGTACAACGGCCTCCTTTACCCCACCGGTGGCTTCGTCGACGATATCCTCATCTACAAGAGGGCGGACAACGACTACTTCGTCGTCGTGAACGCGTCCAACACCGACAAGGATTACGAGTGGCTGGCAGACTGCGCCAAAAGCTCTGACGTCGACGTGGAAAACGTCAGCCAGAGCTACGCCCAACTCGCGATCCAGGGCCCGCGCGCCGAAGAGCTGCTTCAGCCACTGACCGACATCGATCTTCGCTCCATGAAGTATTACCGCTTCGCCACAGGGTCCGTCCATGGGATCCCGGCCCTCGTATCCCGCACTGGATACACCGGGGAGGACGGCTTCGAGATCTACCTGTCCCCTGAGGAGTCTCCGCGCGTTTACCGTCGGGTTCTGGAGGCCGGCCGGCCTTTCGAGATCCTGTCATGCGGTCTCGGAGCGCGCGACACCCTCCGGCTCGAGGCGAAGATGGCGCTGTATGGAAATGACATTGACCACTCGACGACCCCTGTGGAAGCCGACCTCGGCTGGATCGTCAAGATGGAGAAAGGCGACTTTTTCGGGCGGGACGTCCTCCAACGGGAGGTGGCCGATGGTCCGCGCCGCAAGCTCGTTGGCTTTGAGATGATCGATCGCGGGATCGGCCGTCACGGCTATCCGGTGGTGGAAGGTGGGGAGGAAGTGGGCGTGGTCACCAGCGGAACTCAGTCGCCGACGTTGAAAAAGGCGATCGGACTCGCATATCTTCCGCTCGCCGCTGCGGCGGTGGGACGCGAGTTCGAGGTAGTCATCCGAGGAAAAGAGACGCGCGCCCGCGTAGTGCCCACACCTTTCTACAAGCGAGCAAAATGAACGAAGGTGAAGGAGTGACCCGATGACTACACCCGAAGACAGCAGATATGCGAAGAGTCACGAATACGTGCATATGGAAGGCGACATCGGCACGATCGGAATCACGGATTACGCTCAGAAGGAGCTTGGCGATGTCGTCTTTGTCGAGCTGCCTCAGGTAGGCGCGCAACTCGAGCTCGGCGACGAGCTGGGGAGCATCGAGTCGGTCAAAGCGGTCTCCGAGCTCTTCTCGCCAGTCACCGGCGAGGTGATCGAAGTCAATGAGGCGCTGGCTGATAAGCCCGAACTAGTGAACACCGACCCGTACGGTGATGGGTGGATGGTCAGGATCCGCCTGGCCGCGCGCGACGAGGTCGATGAGCTGATGTCGGCTGAAGAATACGAGGACTACACCAAGCACGAATCGGGCTCCTAGGCGCCCAAATGGCGGCTGCCCTTCCGGCCGACATCGGGCAGCAGGGCCGCTCTCCTCCACCAGGCGCTCAACAATGATCTTTCCAAGAGGACTCATGCCGTCCAACGACCCTCAGCCTCCACTACCCCGCCCGGAAAATGATGACCAGACGATGCGCTACATCCCGAATGCCTCGGAAGACATCCGGGAGATGCTGGCTGTCGTTGGAGTTGACAGCATCGATCGACTCTTCGAAACCATCCCTGACGCCGTAAAGCTCGATCGTCTGCTGGACCTCCCAGGTCCCTGGTCCGAGATCGAACAACGTCGCTGGTTCAACGGTCTGGCCCGGAAAAACCGGACGGCCGTCGATCACGACTCGTTTCTCGGGGCCGGCGCTTACTCGCACTTCCAGCCGGCCTGCGTCGACCAGCTCCTGCTCCGCTCGGAGTTCCTGACTTCGTACACTCCCTACCAGCCGGAAGTGTCGCAGGGGACGCTCCAGTCGATCTTTGAGTACCAGACACACCAATGCCTCCTGACCGGGCTGGACGTAGCGAACGCTTCGCTGTACGACGGTTCCACTGCCCTGGTCGAAGCAGTCCTCCTGGCCGAGCGGGTGAGCCGCAATCGCAAGAAGGTGGTCGTGGCTCAGTCGGTCCATCCTCACTATCGCGACACCGTGACGACCTACGTCCAGAACCTCGGGCTGGAGGTCGTCGAGGTTCCATGGGGACCGGATGGACGGATCGACCCCGAGCAGCTCCGCGACGCATGCACGGACGACGTCATGGCTGTCGCAGTGCAGTCCCCTAACTTCCTCGGAGTGATTGAGGATTACGCCTCAATCGCCTCGATCGCCGATGGAGTGAAGGCGACGAAGATTGCTGTGATCGCTGAAGCCTCATCGCTCGGCCTTCTGAGCCCTCCGGGCGCTCACGGCTTCGACGTGGCCGTTGGCGAAGGACAGGCATGGGGAATCGCCCCGCAGTTCGGAGGGCCTTATGTCGGTTTCATGGTCGTACGTGACGTCCTCAAGCGACACATGCCGGGGCGGCTGGTCGGCGAGACCGTCGACGTCGACGGCAGGCGGGCCTTTGTTCTGACCCTGGCCACACGCGAGCAGCACATCCGCCGCGGAAAGGCCACGTCCAACATCTGCACGAACGAGGCACTGATCGCGCTGGCGGCGAATATCTACCTCTCGCTGATGGGACGGGAAGGTCTGCGCGAGGTGGCTGTGCAGTGCGTTCAGAAAGCGGCGTACCTCCGGCAGCAGCTCGCGACGACCGGCCTGGCCGAGATTCCCTTCAGCGGGCCGATCTACAACGAGTTCACGGTCAGGACCTCGCGTCCGGCTTCCGAGGTGCTGGCAGCCTTCGCCGAGCAGAAGATTCTGGGCGGCGTGGCCATCGGCGAGTTCTTCCCCGAACTGCAGAACGACTTCCTGGTTGCCGTCACCGAGATGAACACGCGCGAACAGATGGATCGCTATGTCGAGGTGTTGCGCGGCGTGGTCACGAAGGAGGCGCGATGAGTACGATCATCGAAAAGCCCGAGGCCGCGGCTAAGCTGGCCGCAGCCCCGGCGTTCAATCGGGAAGGCCTGATTTTCGAGCACTCGAAGAAGGGCCGGCGCGGCTATTCTCTGCCGGCGCTCGACGTACCCCGGCGCGAGCTATCGGACCTGCTCCCCGCCGAGCTGCGCCGCGATACGATCGACGACGAGTGCGAGGTGTCGGAGGTCGACGTCATCCGGCATTTCACACGGCTCTCGAAGCTCAACGTATCGATCGACGCAGGCCTCTATCCGCTCGGCTCCTGCACGATGAAGCACAACCCTCGAATCAACGAAGAGATCGCCAGGATCGGCGGGTTCGCTCAATCCCATCCGATGCAGCCCGAGGATCAGGTCCAGGGAAACCTCGAATTGTTGTGGAACCTCGAGCAGTCTCTGAAAGAGATCCTGGGGATGCCGCGAGTCACTCTGCAACCGGTTGCCGGGGCTCACAGGGAGCTGACCGGAATCCTCATGATTCACAAGGCTCTGGCAACGGGCGGCAACGCGCGCAAGTACATCCTGATCCCCGATTCGGCGCACGGGACCAACCCGGCGTCGGCCAATTTCGCCGGCTATGGCATTCGAGAGCTCAAGTCCAACAGCCGTGGCACCCTCGACCTCGATCTGCTCGAGAAACAGGTGGACGAAGACGTCGCCGCACTGATGATCACCGTCCCGAATACGCTGGGTGTCTTCGAGGACCAGATCACAGCCATCGCTGGCATCCTTCACCGCAAGGGAGCTTATCTCTACTGCGACGGCGCAAATCTCAACTCATTCGTCGGAATCGCGCGGCCGGGCGACATGGGGATCGACGTCATTCACTCGAACCTGCATAAGACGTTCTCCACGCCGCACGGGGGTGGCGGGCCGGGAGCCGGTCCTGTCGGCGTCTCGGAACGGCTTATTCCGTTCCTTCCAACCCCGACCATCGAGAAAGGTGACGATGGCTCCTTTTTCCTCGACTACAACCACGCCGCATCCATCGGCCGGGTGCGCGCCTTCAACGGTAATTTCGGAGTTCTGGTAAGAGCTCTGACCTACATGCGCTCGATGGGACCGACTGGATTGCGCCGAGTGGCACAACTCGCCGTGCTGAACGCGAACTACATCCGTGCGCGCCTCAAGGCCGCGTATCACCTCCCCTACGACGCCCCTTCGCTGCACGAGGTGGTCTTCAGCGACCGCAATCAGACTTCGCGCGACGTTCACACCCTCGACATCGCCAAGAGACTGATGGACTACGGTTTTCATCCGCCGACCATCTACTTCCCGCTGATCGTCGCCGGAGCGCTGATGATCGAGCCGACGGAGACTGAGCCCAAAGAGGAGCTGGACGCCTTCTGCGACGCCATGCTGGCCATCGCCACGGAGTGCGAGGAGCGGCCGGAACTGGTGCGCTCGGCGCCGCACACCACCCCCGTCCGCCGCCTGGACGAGGCCCGGGCGGCACGACAGCCCATTCTTCGCTGGAAGCCTTGAGCGCTGATTCCAGTCGAGCTCGCTCGCTGGCATAATTATCCCAAGCCTCTGCGTTCGGACTGTCAGTGCCCGACGACGGCTCTGTCGCCGCCGCAAGGTTGATGGAGGGTGTGCGCATGATGGCGTCATTCAGAAGAACCTGGTTCGCCGTTACGATCTCCATCGCCGCGCTCTCAGCAGCTCTCCCAACCTTCGGCGCAGTCGGCGACCCGGTCGCGTCGACGATCAGTCCGATATCGACAGTGGCCGGCACGGCCACATCGCTGATCCTCACGGTGAACGGCGCAAACTTCGTAACCGGCGCCCGCGTTCGCGTCAACGGATTCATTCGGACGACGACGTTCGTCAGCAGTACACGGCTGACAGGTACTCTTTCATCGGTGGACCTCGGATCGACCGGCACTCTCAACATTTCGGTCGCCAATCCAACCGGTTCGCCATCGAACGACATTCTTTTCCAGGTCCTTCCCAACTCACCGGTCATCTCGGCGCTGACCCCCTCCAGCGTTCCCGCCAACAGCGGGGCTTTCACCTTGACGGTCAACGGATCGAATTTTGCCCAGGCGGCGATCGCCCGCGTGAACGGGATTTCCCGCCCGACCACATGGGTCGATACCAGCACGCTGTCGGTTTCGATCCCGGCCAGCGATGTCACCACGCCTCATACCATCAACATCACCGTTGCCAATCCGAACAATCACATCTCCGGGGCTGCTCCGCTGATAGTCACGGCCACCGCCCAACCGTCGATCACCCTCATCAACCCTGACACGGTCGTGGCTCTCGGCTCGTCCTTCACGCTGACCATCGTCGGGACGAACTTCGTATCGGGCTCCTTCGTGCGAGTCAACGGAATTCAGCGGGTTACCACGTTCGTCGATTCCACCCATCTGACCGCCCCGATCACCGCGAACGACATAAGAACAGCCGGGACTCTGAGCGTCACGGTCACCAATCCCGGAGCGCTTGTGTCCAGTGCGGCCACTCTCACTGTCACCAGCGGCAACATCCCGACCATCCAGTCGATCAGTCCGGCATCAGTCGTCTCCGGGGCCATCGGAGCGAGGGTGGCGATCACCGGTACAAACTTTCTCACCACAGCCGTCGTCCGGCTCAACAATGCCGATCGCCCGACGACGTTTGTCGACGACAAGCACCTGACCGTCGATCTTCCCTCATCGGACCTGATCGCCACCGGGACGGAGAGCATCACCGTGTTCAATCCCGGCCAGAACGGCGGATTGTCCACAGCGGTAATCTTTACCATCTTCGACGTCAACGCCCCAACCATCACCAGCTTCAATCCCGCCACCGTGCCGGTCGGCACGACGAACCTGAAGATCACGCTGACCGGGACGAAATTCACGATGACAGACACGGTCTTCGTCAATGGGGTGGCGCGGGTCACGACTTTCATCAGCAGTACCCAGCTGATCGTCACACTGGATCCATCCGACGTCACAACGGAAAGGTCGCTGGCTATCAGCGATGTCACCATGGGTGGTCTCTCGTCGGCGTCGATCGTCCTGAACGTGACGTCGAATACCGGAGCGATGATCTCGACGCTCGACCCGTCGTTCGCTGCGGTCGGCTCGCCGCCCTTCACGCTTCAGTTGATCGGGATGAACTTCTTCCCGCAATCCATCGTTACGTTCGACGGTGTTCCCCGGACGACGACCTTTGTCAGCAGCCTGCACCTCACTGTCGATGTGATCACGGGCGATCTGGCTTCGCCGAGGCAGATCGCTGTTGCCGTTGTCAATCCAGGCGGAATCACGTCCGCCCCGGCGAACCTGACCATCGCTTCGATTCCGCCCGTCATCCAGTCTCTGGCCCCCTCCACGGCGATCGCAGGCGACGCCGGGTTCGTGCTCACAGTCACCGGATCCGGCTTCAGCGCTACCTCGGTCGTCAACGTGAAGGGTTTGCCACGCACGACGACCTTCGACCCATCGACCCACACTCTCTCGGTCAATCTCCTGGCGGCGGATCTGGCATTGCCGGGTCCGCTGCAGATCACGGTAACCGACACCGGCGGCACTTCCGCTGCAGTCGCTCTCACGGTCACCGGGCCCGTGATCACCGGGATCTCGCCGGCTCTGATCCAGAATCCTCCGGCCAGCGTGACGCTGACCGTCACCGGGACAGGATTCACAGGAAACTCCAGGATCGTCTTCAAAGGTACCGAGCGGACTACCGTCTTCGACGCCGCCGCAGGGACGCTGACCACGATCCTGACGGCAGCCGATCTCATTCCGGGGTTCTATGCCGTCAACGTGCGGAACACGCCAACCGCGCTGTCGCTGCCGGCGTTTCTCAACATCCTCTCGCCAGGGCAGCCGAACATCGACTCCGTCTCCCCGTCGACGCTGACGAGCGGACTCCCGTCGCAGAGCATCACCGTGACCGGAATCAATTTCGTGTTCGGATCAACCGTCAATGTCGATGGGTCTCCCCGGCCGACTCAGTTCGTCAGCAGCACTCAGCTGACGGCCTTTCTGAGCGCCGCAGATCTGGCCGCGCCGGGCACCCTCTCCGTGACCGTCGTAAATCCCGATTTGTCGGTCTCGTCGAGCAAGACGATCGTGGTGTCGGCCGCTCCACAGCCAAGTGGCCCCCGACGGCGCGGAGCTCGCCACTAGTGGTGCCAGAGCCGCCACGCGAGATTTCTGCTGCGCGGTCGCATATCTGAAGACCCTTAGCCCTACCAGGCTTGCCTCGAGCGTCTTCGGAGCACGGAAGGCAATCGCGGCGCAACTGGATGCTATCGTGCAGTGTTGCAGTAGACTTTTACTTCGTTATTGAGAAGAGGCGACTGTGGATCTCGAGCAGGACGACAGCAGTGCGCTCGACAGGACGCTGTCCATGCGACGGCCGCCATCCCAGATCGTCGACAAGCGCGCGGTCCAGGAGCGGCGGCAGTCGACGTCGCGGATCCTCGCTGTTTCGATCGTCGTCATCGCCATCCTCTACATCGCCAGGCAGGTCTTCATCCCCATTGCTCTGGCCATCCTCTTCGCGTTTCTTCTGACGCCGATCGTGTCGATTCTGGAGAGGAGCTTTCTGCGGCGCACGGGAGCCGTCGTCATCGCCCTCGGACTAGCCGTGACCATCATCGGCACAGGCGGATGGTGGATCTATCAACAGGTCAACGCGCTGGCCAAAGAGATCTCCGTCGCCGCCACGAGCGGAAACATCGAGCACAAGCTCCGGTTCTTCCATCGCTCTTCGACGGGTACTTTTGCGGTCGTCGAACGCACTCTTCAGCGGGTGGCCGATTCCACGGACAAGGTCGAGCATCCCGACATGAAGGTCCAGGTCATCCCGGAGAAGAGGAACATAGCCGACCGTTATCGCTCCATGGCTCCTACCGTGGAGCTCGTAGCCTCCGGGTTCCTGGTGGTCGTGCTCGTCTTCTTTCTGCTGCAGGATCGGGAGCAGTTGCGCGACAAGATGCTGCGCCTGGCGGGGCGCGCTCACCTGACCGTCACGACTCAGGCCATCGACGAGACCTCGCAGCGGATCAGCCGGTATCTGTTAACGATCTCGCTCATCAACATCGGCTTCGGGACGCTGGTGGCCATAGGCTTGGTTGTAATCGGCGTTCCTCACGCTGCACTGTGGGGCGTAATCTCCGGACTTTTGCGCTTCGTCCCCTACGTCGGCGCTGTGCTGAGTGCCTCCATGCCGACGTTCCTGGCTTTCGCGCTCTTTCCGAGCTGGTACACCTCGATCGCCGTCCTGGCACTTTACATTTTGACCGATCAACTCCTCGGCGGTTTCATCGAGCCTCTGGTCGTCGGCCATCGCATCGGAGTCTCTCCCATCGCTCTGCTCGTCTCCGCGATTTTCTGGGGATGGATGTGGGGTCCCGTCGGCCTGCTGCTGGCTGTTCCGATCTCAGTCTGCCTGACCGTCGGTGGAGAGTTCATCCCGGCCCTTCGCCTCTTCTCGATCATGTTCGGAACAGAAGATCCACTGGAAGGATATCTGAGCTTCTACAACCGGCTGCTGCTGCGAGACCGCGCGGGCGCAATCGCAATCGCGGACCGTCACGCGGAAGACGAGACGATGGAAGAGGTTTTCAACCAGCTCTTCATACCGACTCTCACCTTCGCAACCGAGGAGCTCGAACGGAAGAGAATCACGACAGCCAATGACCACTTCATCAAGGATGTGACTCGTGAGTTGATCGTGCGCCTGGGCGATCGCAACGGCACCGTTTCGGATCCACCCAATCACATCGTCGCCGTGTCGGTCGCCGGCGAGCGCCTCTCGCTGGGGACGCTGATGCTGACGCAGCTGCTTCGAGCCGAAGGGTTCAGCGTCGACTACTTCACCGATTTGCCCGACGAAGACCTCGTGGCATTTCTTCGCGAAGTGACCCCAGAGGCGCTTTTCATTTCCTGCTCGAACCTTGCGCATGTCGAACAGGGATACACCCTCCTTTCACTCCTCGCCGAGCGTTGCCCCGATCTGGCGATCGTCGCCGGTGGCTCCGGATTCACGACCGACCGCCCGCGGACGTTAGCCTCAGGCGCCACCTATGTTCCCTCGACCCTCATGGAAGCGAAGGAAGACTTCCTTCAGCGCGGAAAACGCACGCGGCGCAAGAACTCACTGGCCATGACGTTCTCGGGTACTCGTAGTTTCTGAGTGGAGTGGCGGCCGCTTCGGCCGCCGTGGGGTGGGGGTCCGGCTGGCCACCTTCCCTGCGCGGGCGCCCCTGCACTCTCGCTCATCCAGGAAATGTCCAGCCTTCAGGCAGGCCGGACGCGGTCCTACATCTTTTCCCGTGTGTCCTTCATCCCGGAGGCCATCCGAACGTCCTTCCTCCGAGCAGATGAATGTGGATGTGAAACACAGTCTGTCCGGCAGCCTCACCGCAATTGACCACCAGGCGATAGCCTTCGCTGTTGAGGTGCTGATCGCGCGCGATCGCGGCGGCGCGCCGCACGAGCTCTCCAACGATCAGGGTGTCCGCTTCCGTAACATCGTCCAGCGTCGCAATATGGCGGCGGGGAATGACCAGAACATGAGTGGGCGACTGAGGGTTGATGTCTTCGAACGCCAGGACCTTGTCGTCTTCGTAGACCTTCCTGGCATTGATGTCGCCATTGGCGATGCGACAGAAGAGACACCGCTCTGTTGGGTTCGTCATGAGGCTCACGCTCCGATCCGTTATGGTGTGACAGGCGTATTCCGGTCGAAGATCCCGGCGTCACCGTTACGGCCGCGATAATACGACGACCCGCGAAATGCCAGCGAGATCCTGGATCATTTCGTCCACGACCCAGCCTCTCTCTGAAGCGAGACTACGAATCGCGGCCGCTTGATCGAACCCGATCTCCAGCATGAGGAGTCCCTGGGGTTGAAGAAGATCAGCTCCCTCGCGCAGCAAGGCTTCGAATGCCTCCGTCCCGAGGAGACCAGGAGTCAGTGCGCCACGGGGCTCGTGACACCGAACCTCCGCAGCCAATCCTTCGACAACGTCGGCCGGGATGTAGGGAGGGTTGGAAACGATGAGGTCAAAAAGGCCTCGAAACGGCGCTACGAAATCCGCGGCCACGAATGAAGCGCGGGACGAGAGCTCGTCCCCGTTGGATCTTGCCAGCGCCAGAGCTGCGATGGAACGATCCGTTGCGATCACCCTGACCCGGGGCATCTCACGCTCGACGGAGATGGCGATGCAGCCGCTTCCGGTTCCGATGTCCAGGACGCGAGCGCCGGCGCTCAGCCGCTTGATTACCGCCTCGACCAGGATCTCCGTCTCCGGCCGGGGAATCAACACGCGCGAATCGACAGCGAATCGGCGTCCGAAGAACTCGGTGTAGCCACGGATGTACTGCAGCGGTTCTGCGGCCAGTCTTCGATCGACCATCTGACCAGCTTGGCCGGCGATGGACGGATCGACCGCGTCGTCGGAGTGTGAGATGAGCCATGTCAGACTTCGGCCGAGCGCATGGCAGAGAAGAGAATCGGCGTCCCGCGGGTTCCTTTCCGCGGCCAGGAGGCGCTCGCGAAGCCGGGCCCGCAATCCTCCCAGGGACTCAATCGGGCTGTTGGATGTTGTCGTCATAGGTCAACTGGAGAAACACGTCCTCCAGCGGAGTGCCTGGCCGGCCGGCACTCTCCTTCAGAGCGTCGACGGTGCCGGAAGCGATGATCTTTCCGTGATGGATGATGGCCATGCGGTCGCAGACAGCCTCTGCCACCGAAAGAGTATGCGTCGTAAGAAAGACGCTCTTTCCGTCACCGGTCAGACGCCGCAGCAGTTGCTTCACCTGACGCTGCGCCAGGGCGTCGAGGCCAACCATCGGCTCGTCGATGATCAACAGCCGAGGATCATGGATGAGTGCCGAGATGATGACCAGCTTCTGCTTCATCCCGTGCGAGAAGTTCTCGATCCGCGTGTTCCGCCAGTCCTGGAGATCGAAGTAGTGCAGCATCTCCTCGGCGGTCGCGGAGCACTCCTTCCACTCCCGCCCGTAGAGATTTGCTACGAACTGGAGCAGTTCCACGGCCGTAAGCTTCTCGTAAAGATATGGCCGGTCAGGAATGTAGCCCGTCAGGGCCTTGATGGCCAGACTGTCGGTCCGGATGTCTTTTCCAGCCACCCGCACAGAGCCGCTGGTCGGCAGTGATAAACCGGCCAGGATGCGAATCGTCGTTGTTTTCCCCGCTCCGTTGGGCCCCAGGAAGCCATAGATCTCTCCCTCGGCAACGTCGAGCGAGATATCGTCCACGGCGGTGAACGATCCATAGCGTTTCGTGAGATGGTCGATGGCGATCATCGAGGACGTGTGCAGTCTGACGGCTGGGAGCTGCTCTGGCAACCGGCGGCTGGAAAGGCCTCCGATGCGATTCGCGAGCGGCGGAGCAGGGCGGCGAAGTATCTGCAATGGCTACTGTTATCATCTCGCGAAAACTTTCGATGGCACTCCCCGTAGAAAAGAAGGCAGAACGTCAGATACCCGATGACCGTGCCCTGGTGGCACGTATCCTCGGTGGCGAGCGCGACGGCTTTTCGGATCTGGTCAAGCGCTATGAAAAGCGCGTGGTCAACTACGTCTACCGCATCACGCATCGCTACGAAGATGCACACGATCTGACGCAGGAGATTTTCGTCAAGGTGTATCTCGCGCTCGATCGCTACGACCCGAAGTACCAGTTCTCAACATGGCTCTTCCGCATCGCGCAGAACAGCGCGATCGACATGCTTCGGAAAAAATCGCTCATCGAGGTTCCGCTGACGCGGCCATCGGACGATGAGCAGGGAGGCGGCCGGGAACGCGAGTTCGCCGACGGCGGGATCTCGCCATATCGAGCCCTCAAGAATAAGGAGCTGAACGCGGCCATCGAAAAGGCCGTCGCTGAGCTTCCGCAGGATTACCGCGAGCTGATCCAGCTTCGTCATTTCGCCGAGCTCTCCTACGAAGAGATAGCCGAGATGAAGAAGCTGCCTCTGGGAACGGTCAAGAACAAGCTATTTCGTGCACGGAATCTGCTGAAGGGCGTTCTCAATTCTTTCATCGAGCCATGATCAAACCAACTGCCTGCGACGATTTTCTTGATGACCCCACGGCGCACGAGGAACATCTGCGCTCCTGCGACAGCTGCCGGGAGCTCGTCCTCGAGCTCGACAAAATCGACCGCGCACTCCTCGAGGGGGCGATCACCGAGCCGTCCCTGGCATCTTTCACTGCCGAAGCCCTTCCCCTCGCCCCGTGGGAAGGAGCCCGTCACCGATCCTGGCCTCTCATCTTCTTCGTTTTGGCTGCGCTGTTCGGCGCCGCCGTGCTGCTCTACGTGTCGGCGGGGGTTTCGCCGGCCAGCGGGTTTCGCAATGTCGTAACCGGCAATCTGCTTCCGCTCGACACCTTGATCGCAGCCATCCGCCATGTCGGATCAGGCCTGCAGCACGCGCCGCTGGCATTCCATTTCCTCGTTGGCGGCTCGTTCCTGCTGGTCAATCTCCTTTTTTACCTCCTCCTGCGCAGAGCTCCAAAAGGTGTCGATGTCACGATTCGGTAGGATCGTCGCCAACTCCGTTGCCCTGGTCGCCGTCCTGGTGACGGCGCTCGTCGTTTTCCCCGGAGGTGCGATCGGCGGGGAAAGCGACGGCCGGAGAGCCTCACAACGGCAGTCGGAGTATCTGTTCGATCGCAACGCGACGATTGAACACGAGGTCGACGGTGATCTCCAGATCATCGGCGGATCTGTCCGGGTCCGTGGCGTGATTCACGGAAACCTCTATGTCCTTCTGGGCGTGGCAGCGCTGGAAGCAGGCGGTCGCATCGAGGGAGATGTCATCTGCCTCGGTGGTCGTTTTCGGGGCGACCCAGGCAATGTCAGCGGGCATGTGTATGTTCCCGGATCCAGCACGGCCGCTCTCGGAGCCATGGCGGAATCTTCGGGTTTCATCGGAGCAGGAACGCACCCCTTCTCGCCCATTGCACTGGCCTTCAAGTTATCGATCCTTTTCATCTGGATGATCGTCGCTCTGCTCCTGACCCTTTTGAGCGGCCGCGAGATTCGCGCTTCGTCCGGTGAGCTCCGCTTCAGCCCCTTTCACACCTTCGCTCTCGGGCTGACCGCGTATCTCAGTTTCGTCGTCACCGCAATCGCCTTGAGCTACCTCGTTCCCTACCTGATCGGGATTCCGCTCCTCGCTGGTCTGGCGATCTTTGCCGTCATGACCAAGGTTTATGGAATGGTCGCTGTCTTCCACTCCATTGGAACGATGGTTACGCGCCCACGCGAGCGGGTGCCGTTCGACCGGCGAAGTCTTCTGCGTGGTGATCTGGCGATGGTTCTCATCGGCCTGTTGCTCCTCGGCCTGTTGCGGCTCGTTCCGGTCATCGGAAACGTGGCATGGATGGCGGCATCGCTCTTCGGCGTCGGCAGCGCCCTGGCCACCAAGTTCGGGAAGCGCGAGCCGTGGTTCCTCACCTGGCGACCGGTCGCGAGCTGAGTCCCGACAAAATCGGGGAGTGGAGCAGCAGCCACTCATGTGGTGGGGTGGAAGCTTCGCTACTGTTTGACCTCCACTGCAGTCCGATCCGCTAAGCCCGCTTCGCGAATGATGGCCTTGAGCTTCGGGATGGCGATGACACTATTCTCCGCCTCGACCGTGAAGTCTATGTAGCCGAATCCTGTGCTCTCCTCGACAATCGTGCCGACCCGATCGTGCTCGATCTTTTCCTCTATCGCCCGGCGCAGCTTCAGATCGCCGGCCGATGCCGCCGCGGCATCCGGCAGCCTGATCTGAATGCGGAGGCGGGGACTATGT
Organism: Thermoanaerobaculia bacterium; assembly: GCA_017883265.1. Classification (GTDB taxonomy): domain Bacteria; phylum Acidobacteriota; class Thermoanaerobaculia; order Gp7-AA8; family Gp7-AA8; genus JADGNX01. The sequence goes on along the minus strand of JADGNX010000001.1, from coordinate 80,140 downwards.
CGGAGCTCGGACACCGTCTGTTTCACAACGTCCCGCGAGCCGGTCGATGACGGCGCGGGTCCCGAGCCTTCGTGACACGCGACCAGCAGGAGTATCGTCAGGCAGCTGCGGTATCTCATATCCCTTATGGCGTCAGCCTGAAATTGACTGTTACGGTGTAGTACACATCGATCGGCTCGCCGCGATAGGTGGCCGGACGAAAACGCCAGCGTCGGACCGCGTCGCGCGCAGCCTCCCCCATGCCGTACGGAAGATCCTTGACGATCTCGACCTCATCGATCGCGCCATCACGCCGGACGATGCCGCGGATCACCGCCGAGCCCCCCGCTCCCACCCGGCGCGCCATGGTTGGATAGATCGGAATGGCGCGATCGATCTCTACCGGCTGTGTTCCATCGGACGGCACGGCGGCGTAAACGCCCGTTCGATCGGGGGTGGCCGAGGCCAGCGTCTGCGTCCGAGGCGACTCCTCGGGCGGAGGTGGAGGCGGCATGTTGGCCACGGTCTCTGCGGGTTGCGCCGGGGTGGCCTGCGCCGCTCCGGTGGTATCCGTAGGGACGCTCACTCCTTCGCCACTGCGCACCTCCAGCTGCCGCGAACCGGACGCGCTGACATCGACCGCGTCGACATCGGCGTACGCGACAGCGGAGCCGGTCTCGACGGCGTAGAAGTCGTGATCGCGCGTATAGACCTTCACGTGGGCCTGCGCAGAGAGCTCTCCGACCACGGGATAGAAGATGCCTGGTCCGGCATAAACCGGTGTCCGATCCGAAACGGTCCCCTCGAGCGGCGGGAGCTTGCGGATCGCTACGTAGCGCGCCAGACGCCGCTCGCGCTCGGCGGTGCGCTCGAGTCCGGTTCGCTCCGCCCAACCCGACAGTCCGTCGTGATTCGAAACCCGCACCCAGCTTCCGCGGTCTTCGAGAAGTGTAAGCGCCTCCCCCTCATCGGCGGTCGCGACGACGGCCGCGGAGGCCTTCGGCTCCGTGCGCAACCGAATCCGCACAGGCAGCACGCTCAGAGTCTCGCTGCCGGAGGCGGTCTGCTGGTTTTTCCGTCCGCCGGCTACGACGATGAGCGCGACGATCCCGAAGAACACCAGCGCCAGAACGATGATGATGATCAGGCCAGTCGTGTGCGACGGCTTTCTTAACTGAACGCGATCGCCGCGTCGCTGGTCAGGAGTGTCGGCCATCGGTCAGCGGCCGCGCCCGGCCATGAGCGTATGCATGATCGCCTTCTGCACGTGAAGACGGTTCTCCGCCTCGTCGTAAATCACCGACTGCGGAGAATCGATCACCTCCGCCGACACTTCTTCGCCGCGATGCGCTGGAAGACAATGCATGAAGACAGCATCGTTGCGGGCCAGGGACATGAGGCGCTTGTCGACCTGCCAGCCGCTGAAATCCTTCTCCCGTTTCGCCGTCTCGGCTTCCTGTCCCATGGAAGTCCAGACATCGGTCTCGACGACGTCGGCATCCTTAACGGCCTCGTCGATCGACCGGGTCACGATGAGGCGCGTGCCGGCGGACCTTGCATCCTCTTCGGCCCTGGCCAGGACCTCGAGGTCGGGGCCGTAACCGGCGGGCGTGGCTACGGCGATGTCCATACCGACCTTCGGCGCCCCATACATCAGAGAATGAGCCATGTTGTTACCATCCCCTACGTACGCAAGCTTCCTCCCACGCAGGTCGCCGAATTTCTCGAACGCTGTGAAGTAATCGGTCATGGCCTGACAGGGATGCAGCAGGTCGGTCAGACCATTGATGATCGGGATCGAAGCGTATTCGGCCAGCTCCGTGACCGTCTTGTGGGCGAACGTCCGGGCCATGATTCCGTCGAGATAGCGTGAGAGGACCTTTGCTGAGTCGTAGATCGTCTCCCCTCGGCCCAGCTGGATGTCTCTCGACGAGAGAAAGAGTGCGTGTCCCCCCATTTGAAACATGCCGACCTCGAACGAGACGCGCGTTCTCGTCGACGACTTCTCGAAGATCATCCCGAGAGTCTTCCCACGCAAAGCATTCGAGAATTTGTTGCGGTCGGCCTTCATCTCTTTCGCCAGGGCGAAGATCTCAGCGATCTCCTGCGCGCTGTAATCGTGGATCGACACGAAATCCTTATGTTTCAACGAGACTCTCCTTATCCTTGCCGCTTCTGTCGACATGTCCCCGGACCGTCACGCCCGTGCTTCGCGAGCCATTCAGGGCTCGGACACCGCGCGCTCCACGATGATCCCCACAAGAGGCGTCAGGGAACGCACCCGCCGCACCGGCGCCGCCTCTCCTGCTTCGAGCAGTGCGTCGAAGTAGTTCCAGTTGAAGAGACCGTCGTCGCTCCGTGGATCGAGCAGATAGAATGCCACTCGTCCCAGCGATTGATCCATCCGGACGAGGTACGTCCCGGGCTCGATTTCCTCCGTCCGACTCTTCCACTTCCCGCTGAGCGTTTTCTCGAGATGTCCTTGAAAGCTCTTCTCACTCTCACGAACCTCGCCGATGATGAAGGACTCTACCTTGACGGTGGTGGGAATCCTCAGCCGCTCCACCACAATGCCGTGCCGCAACAAGGTTGCCACCGCCGCAGACGCACGCCCATCGATGAGGTAGGCATACGGCAGGGCGCTCTTCTCGACCGCCGAGAAGACCCCGTAATCCGTCATCCGGGTGGGCACGATCTCGCCGCTGCGTTTGATCATGCCATGACCCGTCTCGGGATCAGGCGCTCCCTCACCGGCTGGCGCCTCCACCGATCTCTCCCAGAGGATCTCGACCTTCTCCTTCCAGGGACGGATCTCGAAGCGCACGCCCAGGGAGCGCACCTTGCCCCTGCGGAGCCGCTCGTCCGCTGCCGCGGCGATGCGAGCCATCTTCCGGCTGTTCTTGTCCACGCTTTCGAGAATGGAGTGCAGGAACTGATACGTCACGCGGATCCGGCTTTGGAAGTCGATATAGCTGTAGGCTTCCGAAAGGATGGCGAAACGGTTTCGGAGACCGATGTAGTTGTTGCCGAAGCGAGGCCGTGAATCGAAGGTGTACCAGCCCTTCTCCGGCTCGAGCTGGTCGACGAAATTTCCGTAGTAATACGTCTTCTGCCTGTAGTCCTGCTCCATCTGTTTCTGAATCGACGGCAGAAGCGTGTCGCGCTCGAAGTCGATGATCTCGGCGGGGGTATCGGGATTGAGCGGTGGGCTATAGGTCAGGGCGTAACCGTGGTACGAGCCGTTCGTGGTGTGGAGGTCGATTGTCACGAGCGGGTCCCAGCGCTGAAGAATGTTCCCTACGAGTCCGCGGGCCTCCGGCGATTCGAGCTTCATGAAATCGCGGTTCAGATCCAGATGCGCGGCATTTTCCCGCTGACCCACTCCATTCAAAGGACCGTTCTGCGTCGTTCGATGAGAGGTCGAGATCGGCTCGTTTCCGTCGGCGTTGTAGATCGGGGCTACGATCAGCGTCATCGAATCGCGCACTTTCCGATGTGTCGTCACGAGGTCGCGCAGCAGCATGAGCGCCGCTTCCTTTCCTTCGACCTCGCCGGCGTGAATATTGGCCATGATGAAAACGACTGGAAGCTTCGTCGCGCGTGCCGTCCCCGGATCGACCACGCCGCGCCGTCCGCAGATCACCAGCGGCAGTGACCGTCCCTCGGCAGTAGTCCCGAAATTCTCGACGCGAATGCCGGCGTCAATCGTCTGAAGGTCATGAATGAAGGCGATGACCTCGTCATACCTCGAGGTTGAGAGATAGCCGCTCCGCTCGGCGGCCGTCAAAGGCTGGCCGGCCGCGACATGAGGAGGAAACTCAGAAGCCATGGTCACCTCGGCAACCGCCGCCAGCAGAAGGATCCACACGCGGCAGCGCATCAGGACAGAGATTCTATAGGTCAAAACGCTCCGGAGGCAGCGCAATCCTCAGAGTAGAGAATAGACACCCGCGTCTTCGCTCACGCGCCCGTCGCGAGCCAGTTTGATCAGATGGGCCGTCAGCTGAATCTCTGCGGCGTGCTCGAGCGCGGGTAGAAGATCGGGATAGATGCTGGCTCTCAACATCGGCACGGTCGATGGAGTCCGCAGCGCGGCAACGATCTGCTCTTCGCGCCGCAGACGATGGACGATGTAGTGCTCGATCAGCGCCGGGGCGTCCTGGTGAATCGGCCCGTGACCCGGAAGAATCCGGCGGGGAGAAGCGGCACGGAGTCTCGTCAGAGAGCTCATGTAGTCGGTCATGTCCCCGTCCGGCGGGAAGATGGTCGTCGTGCCGGATCCGAGGATGGTGTCGCCGGTGAAGAGGTCGCCGTCTGCCGCGAGAAAGCAGACGTGCTCGGCCGTGTGCCCGGGCGTAGCGATGGTTTCAAGCGCGACCGACTGGAGGCGGATGATCTCGCCATCAGAGAGGAAATGATCGATGTCACTGGCCGGCAGGGCGCCGGGGGGCGCCCAGATCTGACCTCCGCTCCGGCGCTTGACGGAAACCGCGGCCGGAGCGTGATCGGCATGCCGGTGCGTCACGAGGATCGTTCGCAGCCGGGGGGCAGCCTCGACGATCGCGTCGATGTGCGATGCGATCTCCGGTCCGGGATCGATCACGGCCTCATCGCCGATCAGATAGGTACGAGTTCCGTCGAGGGTAAAGGGGCCGGGATTCGGCGCAAGAATGCTTCGGATCAGCACGGCTCGTCCGGGAGCACGATCGACTTCCTCCCCTCGCTGACGACGAGGACCGGTCGGGTGACGGGAATGACGGCATGACGGCGCGACTCGATCAACTCGCCGACAATGCTGAACCGAGCGATGGCCTCGAGGTTCCTTATTGTCGGGAAGACCAGAGGAAAGTCGCCCTGTGCATGCCGGGCCAACGCCTCTGACGGTCGAATCCAGACCAGGTCGGTGGCCTCTGTCGGCTGTGGTGTCGAGCATACGTCGCGGCCAGCCTCGGCCAGAAAGAACCACGTGTCGAATCGCTTCGGGATCCCGGCAGGCGCGATCCACCGTGCGGTGAGGGTCAGGAGTCCGGGATCGACGCTCGACTCCTCGAGCAACGACTCGATGGTCATTCTTCCCGCGAGGAGGGACTGGCGTGATTTCTCAGGATCAGCGAGCGGCCCGCCGAGCCAGATCCCTGTCTCCTCGAACAACTCCCGAAGAGCGCAGATCTTCATCACGGCAACGTTTTCAGTCGAACGGGCTGCGCGCTTGTCGTGATCGTCCAGAGTCCCGCCCGGAAAGACCCACACAGCTGGCACGAAGCTGCTTTGCGCGTGTCGCTGCATCATCAGAACCTCGAGCGGACCGTCGCGCAGCAGGAGGACGCTCGACGCCGGAACAACGTCGACGTCGGGTCTCCCCTCGCCGGCACCCCGTGGAAGCTCGTGGTCGGGAACCTCGGTCCGGGTCACCACCTCACTCGCCTTCCTTACCCGCGTTGCCGGCAGATTGCCACCCAACCCACTCGTCACCGCCGGCACCTCGTTCCCGCTTCCAGATAGGAACCGACTCCTTGATGCGGTCGATCAGCATCCTGCAGGCCTCGAAAGCCTCGCCGCGATGAGGCGATGAGCAAACAATGATGATCGAGACGTCGCCGACGGCGAGCTGGCCGAGGCGATGGCGCACGGCGATCCCGACGTCAGGCAGATGCGACGAGACCTTCGCGACGATGCGACCCATCTCTTTCTCCGCCATCGGCCTGTACGCATCGTAGTAGATCGACTCGACCGCGCGTCCCTCATGATGGTTGCGAACCGCTCCCTCGAACACAAGGCAGGCGCCATCGGACAGCCGCATCACTTCCGCAATGAGTGCCTGACGGTCGATGGGAGCGTCGGTCAGAAAAGGTTTTTCGGCCATGCGCGGGTTGCTTTGCTTCTCCTCGAAGATCGATTTGCCGTCGCCTTCAGCCACCGGCCACGGGCGGAATGAACGCCAGCTCGTCGCCGGCAGCCAGCTCCACCGCGGGATCGGCGTATTCCTCATTGATCGCCGTCATCGGCGGTCGTTCGAGCGCGGCCAGTTCGGGATGACGGTCGCGCAGCATCTGCCAGACATCGAGTGCTCGCGATCCGGCGGGAACTTCGAGGTCGATCTCCGAGGAGCCGATGATCTCGCGCAACACGGCGAAAGACAGCAGACGGATCTTCACTGAGCTCCGCCTGTTCCGGTCTCGGCGCCTGCCAGCCCGAGCTCGGGCGAAATCTCCTTGAGAGCATTGAGAACGAACTCGATGTGCTCGTCCAGGCCGACTCCCAGCTCAGCGACGCCCTGATGGATGTCGTCGCGATTGACGCTGCGGGCAAATGCCTTGTCCTTCAGCTTCTTCTTGACGGACGATACTTTGACCTCTGCCAGCGACTTACCAGGTTGTACCAGAGCGCACGCGGTGATGAATCCGGCAAGCTCGTCACAGGCGAAGAGCGCCTTCGCCATCGGGGTGTCGCGCGGCACTCCCGTGTAGGTAGCGTGGCCCAGAATGGCACGGCGCAATCCTTCGTCGAAACCCTCCTCTTCGAGGATTTTTGATCCGACCATCGGGTGCTGCTCTGCGGTTGGAAACTGCTCGTAATCGAAGTCGTGCAGAAGGCCGCAGATTCCCCATCGAACCGGATCTTCTCCGGCACGCGCCCCGCAGGCCTTCATGGCGTGCTCCACGGCCAGGGCGTGCTTTCTCAGCGAATCCGACCTGGTGTAACGATGCAGCAGTTCGAGCGCCTCTTCGCGGCTCTTCATGGGAGATGAGTATAGCCAGCCCGCGGGCCGATTGGCGCGAGAGACTATTCAGAACCGGTAGCGGAGCGCCACGGTCGTGTGAACATTCTGCGGCCTCGGGATCGAGACCCCGCGCGTGGCAACGGTGAATTCCTCACGGGTTATCGGCGAGGAGGTGACGATGTCTGTGATCTGTCCCTCGACCGCAATGTGCGGCCCAAGCCACCACGCCACTCCGGCGCCGCCTGAGATGCCATAGCGCCCCCGCGCTCCCTCGAAGAGAAAATTGCTGTTCTGCGCGCTCGCAGTCCGCCGGAGGTTGTAGCTGGCGAATGCCGGGCCTCCCATGACGTGGAAGCGAATGGCGCCACGCGGGTTGACCCGGAAAACCAGGGGCAGAATGATGCTGGTCACAGAAATGTCGCCGGTGCCCAGCTCCACGCCGCTCTGTCCCGACCCGGTCCGGACCAGGAGTGGGGATCTGGTGAACGATCCTTCGAGGCGCACCGCGAAGCGGTCGCTGAAGCCGTGCTCGATGTCGACAAAGCCTCCGGCTCGGGTCGCTGCCGAGAGTGAAGTCTTGATGTTCGATGTACTGTCCGGCGTCCCCGCGATCTGAGTCTTCTCGCCAAACTTGCCGAACAGGAACGGGCCTGAGCCGATTGCGATGCTCCAGTCTTCGGCGACCGCCGGTCCGGAGGCGAGGGAGCAGCAGAGGAGAAGGAGCGGGAGGATCAGTCGTTTGGTCATCGGTCAGATTTGCTAGGCAAGAGTTGAGCCGGGCAAAACTTTCCCCGGGCCCATGGGAAACGCCCATTATGACAGGCTTTCCACGTAAATGGCGGTCAGCACAGGTTTTACGAATAGGAAATGAACCATCCCGACGGAATCGCGCCCCCCCACCATGGTGGCTCACTTCCTGGCTCGCATCGTGCAGAAGTGGCGCTCACCATGAAATGGTTATCGACAGATTCGAAACCATCTCTACGCGGATCCAACCAAACCTGTCCGCGCAACAGTGGCCGCTGCGAGTCCTACCTAAACTATTGGACCGATTTTGGACGATTTACTCACACAGCTTCCTTAAACCCTACCTCATAGCCGCAGCGGTCCAGCCCCACAAAGCAGACTGACCGGCCCCAAGCCGGTCAGTCCGCTTTTGGGGCCTTATAATCCCCGCCCGCGATGACCGAGACCCCCGGTACCCTTTTCCTGATCGACGGATCGAACAATATCTATCGGTCGTATTACGCGATCAAGGGTCTGACGAACTCAGCCGGTCTGGCCACCAACGCCGTCTACGGATTCACCCAAATGCTCCGGAAGCTTCTCAAGGAGCAGAAGCCCGATGCCATCGCCGTCGCTTTCGACATCGGCCGGTCCACGTTCCGCCACGAACAGTTCCAGGACTATAAGAAGGATCGCAAACCGATGCCGGACGATCTGTCCGTTCAGGTACCGCTCGTTCGCGAGGTCCTCGACGGATTTCGAATTCCAGTCATCGGCATCGAGGACTACGAAGCGGACGATCTCATCGGATCGCTGGCCTGCCTGGCACGCGACCGGGGCTATCGCGTGGTGATCGCCACGTCGGACAAGGATTTTTTTCAGCTCGTCGGAAACGGCATCCTCCTCTACCACACAGGGCGCGAGGTGCTCTACGACCACGAGGGGGTGACCGCGGCGTTCGGGCTACCGCCGGAGAAAGTTCTCGACGTCATGGCCATCTGGGGCGATGCCATCGACAACATCCCGGGTGTTCCCGGCATCGGAGAGAAGGGCGCCAAGTCGCTGATCTCGCAGTTCGGCTCGCTCGATGATCTCTACGCGCATCTCGATGATGTCCCGAAGGCTTCGCACCGTAAGGCACTCGAGACGCACCGGGAGCAGGCCATGCTCTCGCGCGAGCTGGCGCGAATCAAATGCGATTTGACCGTCGACGTCGATTTCGCCGCTCTGCGGCTCGAGGAGCCTGACCGGGCCCGACTTCACGATGTCTTCTCGCGACTCGAGTTCACCTCGCTCATGCAGGAGTATCTGCCCGACCAGCCGCCAAAGAAGCGCAGTTATCGCACGGCGCAAACCCCCGCTGAGGTCCTGTCGATGCTCGAGGGGGGAGAGACAATCGCACTCCACGCGGAGCCCCGTACCCCGGATGGATTTGACGCGCCAATCGCCGTCTCGCTGTCTTCCAGGCCATCGGAAGCGGTCGTCGTCTTCCTGACTCGGGGAGCCGCGAATGAGGCCTCGCTCCGCGATGCTCTGGCCACTGTTCTGACCTCGGACCGACGGTTTGTCGCTCACGACGTCAAAGCTCAGTCTCGCCGTCTGCGGGCAGGCGCCCTTACCGTTCCGGCCCGGTTCGACGATGCCATGATCATGTCGTACGTCCTCAACCCAGGGCTTCCCAGTCACGCCTTCGGAAATCTGGTCCGCGACCGCTTGAAGGAAGACACGAGGAGCCGAAAGGAAGTCGACAAGGCGGCGACGCTCTTCGATAACGAAGGCTACGTCGATTTCATGGGCAGCCAATCCGACGCAACCCTCGGGCTGGACTCCTCCCTCGCCCCCGAGCTGGCTCGTGATGCGGCGCTCACCAGAATCTATGACACGATCGAAGTGCCGCTCATCCCCGTGCTGGCAAAGATGGAAGAGCGCGGCATCCGCATCGACACCGATCTGCTCCGTTCCATGTCGCAGACCATGGGTGCTCAGATCGCCGATCTCGAACAGCGCATCTACAAGGAAGCGGGTACCGAGTTCAATATCAACTCGCCTGCGCAGCTCGCTCACATTCTGTTCGAGAAGCTCCAATACCCGGTCCTCAAGAAGACGCAGAAGACCAAGAGCTCCTCGACAGGAGTGGAGGTGCTCAAGGATCTGGCCGAGCTCGGCTATGCCGTTCCTTCGCTGATCCTTCAACATCGCGAGCTTCACAAGCTCAAGGGGACCTACGTCGACGCCCTTCCGCTGCTCGTGGGGCCCGACTCCCGGGTGCACACCTCCTTCAACCAGGCGGTGGCCGCGACCGGAAGGCTGTCGTCATCGGATCCGAACCTGCAGAACATCCCGATCCGCACCCAGCAGGGTCGTGAGATCCGCCGCGCCTTTGTGGCCGATGACGGAAACGTCCTTCTGGCAGCGGATTACTCTCAGGTGGAGCTCCGCATTCTCGCGCACGTCACCCAGGACCAGGACCTCATCGATGCCTTTTCGCGCGGAGCTGACATCCATCGGGCCACGGCCGCCAAAATGTTCGGAGTCGAGGAAAGCGCCGTATCCGCTGAACAGCGAAGGGCCGCGAAGACGATCAACTTCGGGGTTCTTTACGGCATGTCTGCCTTTCGCCTGTCCAACGAGCTCGGAATCTCCGGCACTCAGGCCAAGGACTTCATCGAATCGTATTTCTCACGGTATCCGCGGATTCAGGAGTACCTGGATCGAACCCTGGTTGAGGCACGGGCGACCGGGAAGGTCACGACGCTCTTCGGGCGGGTCCGCTACATTCCTGAGATTCACAACCGCTCGTTCACCGTGCGCGGAAATGCCGAGAGGATGGCCACCAATGCCCCGATTCAGGGGACGGCAGCAGACTTGCTCAAACTGGCTATGATCGCCCTCGACGCGCGCCTCGACGCTTCGTCGTCGAATGCGGCGATGCTCCTGACCGTTCATGATGAGATCGTCATCGAAGTTGCCGAAGATGCTGCCGAAGAGACCGTCGCGATCGTCAAGGACACGATGGAAACAATCTATCCACTGGCCGTTCCTCTCGCCGTCGAGACCTGCTGGGGAAGGAGCTGGTACGACGCAAAGGAGTGAGCGGAGGGGAATCCTTGCCCGATGCCTCGTCCTGACGCTGCTGGCTGCCGCGTGCAACCCAACGCAGGCTCCGGTGCGCCCCGCTGCAGCCGCATCGAAGGTCCCTCAGGTGCGAGCGACCGTGATCAATCTGCGAACGACGATCGCCCCTTCCAACAAGGTCTTTACGCATTTTGTGGTCATCGCCAACGGCAAGGCTCGGTCGGCAGAGGAGCTCGACCGCTGGCGGCTTTTCGACCTGGCGAATGGATCGGTCACCTATGTCGATGATCTCTCGAAGAGCTTCCGGGTCGAGAGTCTCACAGCGTTGATCGACACGCGCTCCCGCGCCGATGAATCGGACGGCTCGAAGCTCGCCGCTACCGGCGCCAGAAAGCTGTTGAACGGGGTCGAGGCGTCGCAATACATCCTCAGCCGGGGCGCCTACCGGCGCGAGTTATGGCTGGCAACCATTCCGAACGTTCCGTCCCAGCTCTTCGCCATGATGCAGGCCAGCCGTCGTCCCTCAGGAGCCGAAAACCAGAAAGAGTGGGCGGAGGCGCCGCTCGCCGGTGTGCGCGGGTATCCGATGGACGATCGAGCGCAACTCCCGTATGGATCGTCCAGCCTGTCGATGGCCCGAACCGTCACCAGCGTGGAACAGAAGGACGTGCCGGCCGCGCTGCTGCTGGTTCCCGGCGGCTATCGCGACGTGACGGTCAATCCTGCAGCTAGAGCACCAGGCGCGCGTCCCCCTGCCGACGCGTCACCCCTTCCCGGTCGAAGAGCTCCAGGAGCGGGATAGCGATCTTCCGCGAAAGCCCGAAAAAGTCCTTGAAGGCTCCGACGTCGATCGTCTTTCCGCGCTGCGTCGTCATCCTGGTCTTCGCCTCCGCGACCACATCGCGGTGCAGGTAGACGCCCTCAGCGATCCGCACCAGAACGCCCTGCTTGACGAGAAACGAGACGATCCCTTCCATCACTTTCGGCTTCTGAGGGATGGTGCGAATGAGCTCGGAGACAGGGGGCGGCTGCAGGCCAGCCGTGGCGAAACGCGCCTCGACACTCCGCGCCAGTTCCCCTTCAGCTCCTCCGAGGGTCTTCGATCGCCCCGGGACTTCGACGGCGTCTCCAGCAACATGGATGATTCCTTCCCGCCGCAGATCGTCGAGAAGGAAGATCGTGGTCGCCGAGTCTGCGGTCGGCAGGACCTTCTGCAGAAACTCACCCTTCGGAACGCTCACCGACATTCGTTGTGCGGCGAAGTAGCGCTCCAGAAAGTCGATGGCACGTCGGCGAACCTCCGCGATGACGTCGAGATGCAGCCACTTCCGAGTGCCGCCGTCAGACAGGGAAGCCAGCCTGGGAACCGCGTTTCTCGGCAGCGCCTCATTCAGCCATCCGATGCGCAGCCCTGTTCGCGACTGGAGCTGCGGCAGCGTCAGCCCCCGGAGGCCGGCGAGTTTGGCCATCAGCTCGACGCGCGCGGGAAGGTCACCATCAGCCAGCGTGTCGAGCAGCTCTTGCCGAGTTCCGCGGCTCAGTTTGGGAAGGTGAGCGTCGATGACCACGCCGCCGCCGATCGTCAGGGCCGGAGAATAGCGCCGGATCACGAAGCGGTCTCCCCATACGGCTACGACAGGCTTCTCCAGCCGGATCTGGACGTACGATGACCGGCCCGGAAGAATCTCCGCTCCGCTGCCGTCGACGATCCGGATGCTGCCGAGGAGCTCGGAAGCCCCGTGGTGGAAGCGTATGCGCGTCTGCTCCTTGAGCGGCTTTGAATCGGCGAGCAGATCCAGCCGCGCCGTTACCACCTGCGAGGGAGCGAAGATCCCAGGTTCCGCCACCTGGTCGCCACGGTGCAGGTCGGACAACTGCAGGTCAGCAAGGTTGATCGAGGTCCTCTCGCCGGCTGTGGCCATCTCGCGCGGCTCACCGTGAACCTGGATATTTCGAGCGCGGCTTCGCAGGCCCGCTGGTAGAATCTCGACCTCGGCATCGGCCTGGAGGTTTCCGGCATACGTCGTCCCGGTAACGACCGACCCGAACCCCTTCATCGTGAAGACCCGGTCGATCGGCAGACGGAAGACGCGGCCTTTTTCCTGACGCTCGGGTAGCTCGCCCACCACAGCCAGCAGTTCCCGGCGCAGCGCGTCGATCCCTTGCCCGGTCACGCTGCTCACGGCCACGACAGGCTTTCCGTGAAGAAAGCTTCCGGCTACCAGATCCTCTACTTCCAGCCGCACCAGGCCGAGAATGTCGGCATCGACCAGATCGGACTTCGTGATCGCCACCACACCGGTTCGGATCCCCAGCAGCCTGCAGATTGCGAAGTGCTCGCGCGTCTGCGGCTTGATCGACTCGTCTGCGGCCACGACCAGTAGTGCCGCATCGATACCGCCGGCTCCGGCCAGCATGTTCTTGACGAACCGCTCATGTCCCGGAACATCGACGAAGCCCAGTTGAACGTCGCCGTCGCGCCAGCTGGCGAACCCGAGATCGATCGTGATCCCCCGGCGCTTCTCTTCTGGCAGGCGATCGCAGTCGGTCCCGGTCAGCGCCTTGACCAGCGCGGTCTTGCCATGATCGATGTGTCCAGCGGTGCCGATGATCCTCTTGATCCGTGGGCTGGTCATTCACTGATCATCGCCTGTGTCTCGCCTTTAGATCGCTTTCAGCCATCGATCGATTCTACTACGCGCACCGGCCCCCGGCCTGAAACGGAGCGCCGTCCCGCAAGCGGGACAAGAGGTGCTGTACCCAAGGCACGCCGGCCGTGCCAACTACCTCTGGCCATAGGTAGCGATCACCTGCGGGGGAAGGTCGGCGCTTTGACCCAGCTCGCGCTTGAGGTCGCCGGCGTTCACAATGGCCTGGCCCCGGAAGTGATTGTTCGTCACGACGTAAACATCCTTCTCCGAAGCCATCTCTCGAATTCTCCCGACCCAGGGTGCCAGCTCTTCCTTCGAATAGAGATAGTCGTAGCGCTCCCACGACTCTTCGTGGGCGAACCATTTCTGATAGTTGCGGCCGTGAAAGCGTGCGTAGGCGACATTCCCGGTCACGACGGTCGCCGGCTTGACGGAGTCTGAAAAGAGGGGTTGATCGACATTGGCGAAGCCGACGTCCAGCTCGCGGAGGAAGGAGACGAATTCCTCGCTCTGGAACGAGCCGTGACGCACTTCGACCACTTGCGGGAAACCGCGGAATGCTTCGATCAGTTGGCTGAGGCGCTCCCGGGATTCCTCTCCATTCCTGAAACTCCAGGGAAACTGATGAAGGACGCAGCCGAGTCGTCCCTCCGCGGCAAACGGCGCGAGAAATTCGCGGAAGGCTGCGACATCTTCCACCGAAAGGGCACTCTTCTCGTGTGTGAATCCACGATACGACTTCGCCGTGAACCGGAAGGCGTCATTGCCAGCCACGCGCCGCACCCAGCTCTTCGCGTGAGTCGGAGGCGGGATGCGATAAAACGACGAATTGACCTCGATGGTGTCGAACCACTCGGCCAGGTATGAGAGATGGTCGAAGCGGGAGCCGTGCGGCGGATAAACAGTCCCTTCCCAGTCCTTGTAGCTCCAGCCTGCCGGTCCGACGCGGATGATTCCGCTCAAAGGTCAATACCTTGACTAGTTATTTGTAACATGCTCGTTTCGCGTTGCCTTCCGGCTGTAAACCGTGCTAAAAGCTGATCAACGAAGCACTACAAAGAGTCGGTCGCTGCAAAATTCCCACGGATGTTTTGTACCTGTTCGGAAGGGGGCGATGAGTCGAAGTCGGTGATCAACCCCTTTCGCGGGGGCAAGTCGCGGCACCCCGCCCGTGATTACGCTGCGGCAATCGTTTCGAGGCACCAATCATTAGGAGATCAGAGTTCCATGGACACTTTCAACGATAAGACCCTCAATTGTGCTGATTGTGGCGGCGAGTTCACCTTTACGAAGAACGAGCAATCGTTCTACTCCGAGCGTGGTTTCACGAACGAGCCGAAGCGCTGCAAAAACTGTCGCGACAAGAGGAAGACTGCTCGCGACGGAAATGGTGGGGGCCAGCGCGCCATGGTGAGTGTCACCTGCGACAGCTGCGGCGTCGCGACTGAGGTTCCTTTCACTCCGGTGAGCGGAAAACCGGTCTACTGCCGCGAATGCTACAACCAGCGCCGTCAGCAGCCTCGCTCGAACAACTGGGCGTAAAACAAAACCTACTCGAATCCTCCAGGGCGGGCCGCAAGGCCCGCCCTTTTCGTCTGCGCCAGGGCCGGTGCTGCAGCGTCCCGGGAAGCATGCGCGCCATCTTCCGTCAGGCTGTGCGCGCGCCTGCCGGACTCGACAACAATCAGTGGCTCGTCGCCGGCGGCTCTCCGCTGGCCACTTGAGCGAGCAGATCCTCCGCTTTCCTGATCAACTCGCGAAACCACTCCGTAAAGTGGTGCTGCTCCCGCGCCTGGGCCTCCTCCAGCGTGTGGCCAGCCATGATGAGGAATTGCTCGAGAAACTGACGCAGCTCGCCGCGGCTGCCCATGAGCAGCAGCGTCCCTGCCTGTTGCTCGATCGCGGTGAAAGCCTGCAGGGCCTGCGCATACTCGTTGCTGAAATAGTCGAAGTCTTCCCGGGCCTGGTCATCAGACGGTGCGCTCATCGAAACGGCTCCCATTCCTCATCCTACGCGTAGTTCGCAATGCGCAGGTCCGGCGTCGCGCGTCGCATCCGTCCCTGTGGTATTTCGCGCCATGTGACTGCGGCCACGGGAGCTTTGCGTGGCCGGAAAGCCTCCAACGCGCTTCCGCCGATTAACGTACAGGAGTGAATCGTCCCTCAGCCTGTCGACGCAACAGTTCGACATCCTCGCGCCGCGACACAGAGAGCGGAACGGTCGATGAGAGCGACTTCTTCAGCAGCTGAGTTGTGAGGGACTCCCGGTGGTGAAGCGCTGCATACAGAGCGGCGACGATGGCCTGCTCGATCTCCGCTCCGCTGAAGCCTTCGCTATCGGCAACCAGATCGCCGAGGTCGAAGGCCGCGGGGTCCTGCCTGCGCAACGCCAGATGAATCGTCCAGATCTCCTGTCGCTCGCTGGCGTCCGGCAGGTCGACGAAGAAGATTTCATCGAATCGCCCCTTTCTCAGCAATTCCGGCGGCAGTCGGCCAAGGTCGTTCGCAGCTCCAACGACGAAAACCTCAGTCTTCTTCTCCTGCAACCATGTGAGGAATGAGCCCAGAAGGCGTTGGGACAGACCGCCGTCGGATTCGCCCGATCCTCCTGAGGCGAACGCCTTCTCGATCTCATCGATCCAGAGGACCGCGGGCGCCATCGCTTCTGCCACGCTCGTGGCACGGCGAAAGTTATTCTCTGTCTCTCCGACAAACTTGTCGTAGAGACGGGCGGCGTCCAGCTTGAGTAGCGGCAATTGCCATTGAGAGGCGATGAACTTCGCCGCCAGCGACTTTCCACAGCCCTGAACGCCGACAAGTAGAAGCCCTTTCGGCGCTTCGAGGTTCAACGCACGCGCCTCGGGTGAAAAGCCGATCCTGGCATCGTCCAGCCACCGTTTCAATCGTCCGAAGCCACCGAGCTGAAAGCGATTCGACTGCGGCGGAATGAACTCGAGCAGGCGCTCTCGCGAGATCATCTCTCCTTTCGTCCTGATGATATTCTCGATGTCGGAACCTGTTAGACGACCGTCAGTGACGATGACGCCCGCCACGACCTGCCGGGCCTGATTGAGCGTCAGTCCGGCCAGAGCCCTCACGACGCGGCCGGCCTCGTCGCGATCGAGGTCTACCGACACCCGCTGGCGGGCTCCGATCGATTCCACGACGCCGCGCACTACCTCCCGCAGTTCATCTTCGCCGGGCAGTTGAAGAGGGTATCCGACGGCCAGGGACGCGAGATCGTGCGGCATCTCGATCGGGTCGCCGGTAATGACGATCGCGGAGCGCGTCGAAGTCAGCTTCTGGGCCAGCTCCCGCAATTCGCGGGCGATGGCCGCCTGATCCAGATGGCACGTCAGATCGTTCAGCTGATAGATGGCGTCTCCCTCGCTGGCAGAAATGTGGCGAAGCGCCGCCAGCGGCTCCTGCGTTTCCAGAAGGGGAGGATGAACTCCCAGGCCCAGGCCGCGGCTCTGCGACCATTGATAGAGCGGAAGTCGAGCTTCGCCGGCCACGTCGCTGAGGAGAGCCCAGACCCGCTCCTCTTCGACGGTCTCGATGGTGATGAGCGAGTGATACGAGAGTATGAGGTTCTTGAGGTCGTGAATCGTCGTCTGTTGCGTCATCCGCGCTGTCCCGGGCCGCGGCCAGTATACCGACCGGCGGTCGCCACCGATTCCAGGGGCGAACGAGTTGCGCACGATCGGGAAGGCAGGGCAGCAGGTCGGGGACACGCCGCGCACCGCGTCTCAGAACCTTTCCGGGCCCGGCGACGTAATGCCTGATGAGAGAACCGATGAACTTCAGAGAACGCGCTCTTCAGATCTGGGCCAGCGGCCGGGGAATCCTCCTCATGGTGCTCATCGTCAGTTCGATGAGATCGGCACTGGCAGATTGGAATGACGTGCCCACGGGGTCGATGAAGCCAACGATCCTGGAGGGCGACCGCGTGATCGTGAACAAACTGGCGTACGACCTCAAGGTGCCGTTCTCCAGGGTCCGGATCGCACGATGGAGCGAACCGCAGCGCGGCGACGTGATCGTCTTCTATTCTCCGGCTGACGGCATGCGTCTCGTAAAGCGGGTCATCGGATTGCCGGGCGACACCGTCGCCATGAGGGATGAACAGCTCTTCATCAACGGCGAGCCGGCGCACTGGACGTCCCCATCCGACGTTTCCGGCCTGTCCGATTTTGCGGGCCAGCGCGCATGGCAGGTCGAGGAGGCGGTGAGCGGCACCCACCACATGCTGATGATCACCGAAAACGTCCCCGCACTCCGCTCGTTCGAAGCGCGGAAGGTGCCGGCAGGCGAATACTTCGTCATGGGAGATAACCGCGACGACAGCAACGACAGCCGCTACATCGGATTCATCAAAGGGGAAGCCATCGTCGGCAAAGCCACAGCCGTGGCGTTCTCCTTCGATCGAGCCAATCATTTCAAGCCGCGCTTCGACCGCTTCATGACCGCGCTCCGCTAGCACCGGTCGGCACGGCCGAGACAGGACTGTCCTATCCGGGTGACCTGCGCATTCGTGCGACCCCTGGGGTCCGAACACCGGGAGTGAGCGAGCATTGATTCCTTGCAACATTTCTCGCCCGGGTTCATGCTCTCCCATCGTCCATCCGGCGGGGGCTGACTCCTCGACGGCAGTCCGGCCCAAGACCTGCGTGGCGAGGAATTCGCCAACGGAGGCCTGGCTTTTCAACGCGAATGCCTCTCTTCGACAAACTGCGTAGACCTCTGCGCGATCTGCGGATCTCGGTCACCGACCGGTGCAACTTCCGCTGTCCGTATTGCATGCCGAAGGAGATTTTCGGCCGTGAGTTTGCGTTTCTCGAACGGAGTGAGCTTCTTTCCTTTGAAGAGATCGCCCGGCTTGCGGCAATCTTCGTGCGGCAGGGAGTGAAGAAGATTCGCCTCACCGGCGGTGAGCCTCTGCTCCGGCGCAACATCGAACACCTCATCGCAATGCTCGGGTCGATCGATGGCCTCGAGGATCTCGCGCTGACCACGAACGGTTCGCTGCTGACCGCGGAGCGGGCCAGGGCACTCAGGGCGGCGGGCCTCCGGCGTATCACCATCAGCCTCGATTCTCTCGACGATGCGGTCTTCCGCTCGATGAACGACGTCAGCTTTCCAGTGACCCGGGTTCTCGACGCCATCGACGCGGCGGCTGCGGCCGGTCTCACCCCACTGAAAATCGATATGGTGGTCAAGCGCGGCGTGAACGATGCCAGCGTCGTTCCGATGGCGGCTCGCTTCCGCTGGTCGGGACATATCGTGCGATTCATTGAGTACATGGATGTGGGGAACACCAACGCCTGGCGTATGGAAGACGTCGTAGCCGGCCGGGAGATCGCCGAAAGGATCGCGGCTGAATGGCCGTTGCGAACCGCAGAGCCGACTTATTTTGGCGAGGTTGCCGGGAGATGGACGTACGAAGACGGCGCCGGGGAGATCGGCATCATCACTTCGGTCACCCAGCCGTTCTGCGGCAGTTGCACGCGGGCACGGCTCTCAGCCGCCGGCGAGCTCTATACTTGCCTTTTCGCGGGCTCTGGTCGCGACGTGAGAGGACTCCTCCGTGCCGGCGCCGACGATGAGACGGTCGCGGCTTTGATCGCCTCGACCTGGGCTGATCGCGGTGACCGCTACTCGGAGATCCGCTCGGAGGCGACTCTCCGTCTGAAGAAAGTCGAGATGTCGCATATCGGCGGATAGGTCCGAAAGAAACCTGGCAGCCCGTGTCGCGTATCAGAGTGAGACGCGAAGAACCACGATGGTCATGCGCATTGCGGCAGCTCTGATTCCTGTACTGCTGATCACCGCGGTTGCGGCGCGACCAACGACGCGCTCCTTCATCGCCACGACACAGGAGCATAGCGACGTCGAATCGTGCGAGCACTTTCACACGACGAGCTTCACGACCCTGGGAGCGGAAGTCCATGGCGAAGAGCATCGGCTCCTTCCCATCTCGTCATTGGGCAGGCTCTCGGTAACCGCCAGCGAGGCGGGCGGCATCTCCATTCGGGGATGGAGTCGCTCGGACGCGCGCCTGACGGTCTGTAAGTTTGCGGCGGCCGCCACCATTCTGGAGGCGCGGAATGTCCTGGGATCGGTTTCGGTGACCAGCGCCCTCGACGGCCGGATCAGGTCGAGCGGGCCTGCCCTCACTTCCGAGCGGGCCTGGTGGGTCCATATGATTCTCGAGGTTCCGCGTGGTATTGCCCTCGAGCTGGCGGCTGCAAACGGCGGCATCGCCGTCCGTAACATGAATGGCCGCATCGAGGCACAAACCACGAACGGCCAGATCTCCCTGGCCTCCTGCGTCGGCGAGCAGCACGTTCATTCCGTGGGCGGCGGCATTACCATCGATCATGCCGGCGGCTCGCTCGACGCCCGCAGCGAGAGTGGCGGCATCGCCATCGAGTCGACCACCGGGGACGTCTCGGCCGCGACCGTCACCGGCGACATCGCCATCAGCCTGCCGGGCCAGAAATGGGGCCGTCTGCTCGACGCTCGGAGCGAGAGTGGGGATGTTCGCCTGCATGTACGAGATGATTTCAGCGGGCGCATCGAAGCTGAGTCTGCCGCGGGCGGGCAGATCGAGTGCCATCTGGCCCGTTGCATGGAGCTGCCGCCAGACCATCCACCTCGCCATCTGCGGATCGGGAAAGCCAGCCCGGTCATCCGGCTCACCACCCGGAGCTCTGCGATCCGGATTGACGAGGTCTGGTAAGCAAGGTCTCCAGCGCTCCGCGGCGCTGTGGCACACTGTCGAGTATGGAGCAGCTGGTCACCCTCGTCGTGCGCCATGGCACACCGCTCGTGTTTCTGAACGTCCTTCTGGAGCAGCTAGGAGCGCCGATTCCGGCACTTCCCGTTCTGCTCGTCGCCGGCTCGCTCATTCGCGAAGGCCGCCTCTCGACTTCATCGATCCTGATGGCTGCGGTGCTCGCCTCTCTGATCGCTGATATCGTCTGGTTTCTCCTCGGCCGTCGCTACGGCTGGAGGATCCTGCGCACGCTCTGCAGGATTTCTCTTTCCCCCGATTCCTGCGTTCGCGAAACCGAGACTTTTTTCGAGCGCTGGGGACTTCCCTCGCTGATCGCGGCGAAGTTCATCCCCGGATATTCGACCGTCGGACCTCCTCTGGCCGGAGCCATCGGGGCATCGGCACTCCTCTTCATGGCCTACGATGCGGCTGGAGCGCTTCTCTGGGCCGGTAGCGGGATCGCCGTCGGCTTCATCTTCCGGCACGCGCTTCACGAAGTGTTGCGGCATCTGCAGAATCTGGGCGTCTGGGGCGGCGTGGTGGCTGTCTCGCTGCTTGCGCTCTTCATTTTCCTGAAGTGGTGGCAGCGAATCCGGTTCTATCGCCACCTGCGTATGGCCCGCATCCAGCCGGCAGAGCTCAAGCGAATGATGGACGCTGGCGAGGCGGTCGTGGTTCTCGACGTCAGGACGCGCTCGGCGCGGAAGAGCGATCCACGAATGATCCCCGGAGCCATGGTCATGAGCCTCTCTGAGATCAACGAGCGCATGGCGGGGATGAAGCCATCCCAGGAGATCATCCTGTACTGCACGTGACCAAACGAAGCCTCAGCGGCCCGTGTGGCTCGCATGCTGATCGATCAGGGATTCACGCTGGTTCGCCCCCTCGCAGGAGGGCTGGAGGGCTGGGCCGACGCCGGTTATTCTGTGAAGGCAGTCGAGGCGGAGTGATGCAGTCTCCATCGACTTACATTCATGGCACATCTCCGGTGGAACAGCGCCGCCTCGGAGTGATGAACCGGATTCTGAACCCCGCCTCGCGCGCCCGTTTGAGCCTCCAGCCCGGAGACAGCGTCGTCGATTTCGGCTGTGGCCTCGGTCAGTTCACCCGTGAGATGGCGCGCGAGGCCGCCCCCGGTCGCGTGGTCGGCATCGAACGGAGTGAGGAGCAGCTCGCGAGGGCCATCGAGCTGGCTCGTGCCGACAACGAAGAATCTCTGGTCCTTTTCCGCCACGGCGACGCAGCCGATCCTCCCCTCACCGACGCGGAGGATGGGTCGTTCGATGTCGCGCACGCCCGTTTTCTCCTCGAACATCTTTCTGACCCTCTGTCTGTGGTGCAGGCCATGGTGGGAGCCGTGAAGCCCGGTGGCCGGATCATCCTGGCCGACGACGACCACGACGTTCTGCGTTTGTGGCCCGAGCCGCCGGGGCTGGCCGATCTCTGGAGAGCGTACATGCGGTCCTATGAGCGCATCGGAAATGATCCATTCATCGGGCGACGCCTGACCTCCTTGCTGGTCGAAGCAGGAGCAAGGGCCCGACGCAATGACTGGATTTTTTTCGGAGGCTGCGCCGGTAGCGACAACTTTGCCGATCTCGTGGAAAACCTTCACGGCATCCTGGACGGGGCAAGGGAGACCGTGGTCCTTCACAAGCTGTTCGACGCCGATTACTACGATGTCGTTCTACGAAACCTCATTGCGTGGTCGAGTCGGGATGACGCGGCCTTCTGGTTTGCGATGTCGTGGGCCGAGGGAATCAAGGAAGCCTGACCACTCCTCGCAAGTGGTCCGGAAGGTGCACTTATCCGGAACGACCTCGGGTTGAGGAAGAGAATCCAATGCCTACCGCGATGGACCAGGGGATCGACGAAAAGAGCCGGACATTTTATCGGCGCGCGCTGTCGATCATGAACGAGCAGAAGCTGCCTTACCTGGTCGGCGGAGCGTACGCCTTTGCCAGATACACCGGCATCGAGCGTCACACCAAGGACTTCGACATCTTTGTCAAACGCGAGGACTATCCGCGGATCTCCCGGACGCTGCAGGACGCCGGCTATCAAACGGACCTTACCTTTCCCCACTGGCTGGGCAAGGCGTATCACGGCGAGGACTTCATCGACCTCATCTTCAGTGCTGGAAACGGCGTGGCGCGCGTTGACAATATCTGGTTTGAGAAGTCGACGGAAGGCACCGTGCTCGACCTGCCGGTCCGTCTCATTCCGGCCGAGGAGATGATCTGGTCGAAGGGCCTGATCATGGAGCGCGAGCGCTACGATGGCGCGGATGTCGCGCACGTCATCCACGCTCGCGGCGATCAGATGGACTGGCGCCGGCTCCTCGACCGTTTCGGCCATCTGTGGAGACCTCTGTTTGCACACATCATCCTCTTCGGGTTTATCTATCCCTCCCATCGATCCAAAGTTCCAAGGTGGGTAGTCCAGGAGTTGACCGGGAGGCTGCAGCAGGAAACGGCTGCGCCGGAAGGCAGCGAACGAGTCTGTTTCGGTCCGATTATCTCGCGCCAGCAGTATCTTACCGACATCGGCCTGTGGGGTTACGAGGACGCTCGTCTGCAGCCGCGAGGAAACATGACCTCTGCGGAGATCGCGCACTGGACTGCAGCGATCGACAAGGACAAATGATTCATGGCCACTCGAGCAACGCTGCGTATCGCTGCTGTTGGCGATATTCACATCAAGAAGAATTCAGCCGGGTCACTACAGCCACTCTTCGCGAGCGCGAATGAGGACGCGGACGTCCTCCTCCTCTGTGGTGACCTCACCGACTATGGCACGGTGGAAGAGGCAAAGATCCTGGCGAAGGATTTGACGACCTCGGTCCGCGTACCGGTCATCGCCGTGCTCGGAAACCATGATTTCGAGTCGGGCCAGCAGGACGAGGTAACGAAGATTCTGGCCGGGGCCGGCGTGATCATGCTGGACGGAGATTCGCACGAGTTGCACGGCGTCGGTTTTGCGGGGGTTAAAGGTTTCGCCGGTGGGTTCGGCCGGCGTGCCCTCGGCGCCTGGGGAGAAAAGCTCATCAAGGACTTCGTGCACGAGGCCGTGGAGGAGAGCCTGAAACTCGAGGCGGCTCTGGCACGGCTCCGCACCCCGCAGAAAATCGCCGTCCTTCACTACGCACCGATTCAGGCCACCGTAGTCGGCGAGCCTCCCGAAATGATCGCCTTCCTCGGCTCCAGCCGTCTGGAAGAGCCGCTCGAGCGGTACCGCGTCAACGCAGTATTCCACGGCCACGCGCACCACGGGGCGCCAGAAGGGCGGACCAGGAGCAACATCCCGGTGTTCAACGTGGCCATGCCCCTCCTGGCGCGCCTCTATCCCGACAAGCCGGCGTTCCGGCTATTCGAAGTGCCCGCGGAGGTGCCGGCGCGCACCGGTTGATCGGCCCGCAGCGCAGCGCTTCCGTGTTAGAAATATAGCCGTGAAGACCTACGCCAGCTCCCTGTCCGACCGTAGTGCGCTTGTCGGACGTTATCGATCCGCTCGTCGCCGCACTCACTCCATTTTTGCCATCCCGAGCGAAGACGCGTACTACGAACGGCCGATTCCACTCCGCCATCCATTTGTCTTTTACGAGGGGCACCTTCCGGCGTTCATCATCAACACGCTGATCAAGGGAGCGCTCGGCCGGCCGGGGATCGATGAGCGGCTGGAAGTTCTTTTCGCCAGAGGCATTGATCCCGAGGATGAACAGGCGGCGGCAAAGGGAAAGGCCTCTGGCTGGCCCTCCCGGTCGGAAGTGCTCGCATACGGCCGGGCGGCGGACGAGATCATCGAGAAAACGCTCCTCGAATCCGAGCTCGAGAACGATGACAACCCGATGCTGCGTCGCGGGCAGGCGGCATTGGCGGTGATCGAGCACGAGTTCATGCATCAGGAGACGCTGCACTACATCCTGCACGAGCTGTCGTATGGCAGGAAGCGGCCGAACAGCCCCCAACGCCATACGTCGACCGACCGCGTCGTCGTGCAGGAATTGATCGATATTCCGGGCGGTACGGCAACGCTCGGCACCGACTACACGACCGACGACTTCTTCTGGGACAACGAGTTTCCGACGAACGTGCAGCACGTTTCTCCGTTCAGCATTCAGAAATTCAATGTGACAAACAATGAGTATCTCGACTTTGTCGGGGCGGGAGGCTACACGGATCGGTCTCTCTGGACCGCCGAGGCCCGGCGGTGGATCGAGAAAGAGGGAGTGAGTCATCCGCACTTCTGGACGCGTTCAGGAGAGAGCTGGATGTGGCGAGGTCTGTTCGAGGCTTATCCGCTCCCTCCGCATGGTCCGGTATATGTCACGCATGCCGAAGCTTCCGCTTACGCGCGCTGGGCCGGCATGAGGGTTCCCACCGAGGCCGAATACCATCGAGCGGCCTTCGGCACGCCGCAGGGGGCTGAACGGCTCCATCCGTGGGGCGACGAGGCCCCAGCCGCTCATCATGGCAATTTCGGCTTCCGCGCCGCTGATCCTGTCGCGGTCGGCTCGTTTCCTGCCGGGGCCAGCGCATGGGGCGTCGAGGATCTCGTAGGCAACGGTTGGGAGTGGACGTCGACGCCGTTTGCCCCCTTCGAGGGCTTCTCGCCGATGGCTTCTTATCCGGTCTACTCGACTGATTTTTTTGATGGGCAGCACTTCGTATTGAAGGGAGCATCGCCCGTCACGGATGACCTTCTCGTCCGGCGCAGTTTTCGAAATTGGTTTCGACCGATATATCCATACCTCTACGCGACGTTCCGCTGTGTTCGGGACTGACGCGAACAAAGCGGAGTCAGCAGCTTCCGCCGGCTGGCCTTCCATAGCGGGTGCGGGAAATGCATCTGATATGGGATGAAAGGAAGGTGTTTGACATGGTAACGACAATGGCATCGACGATGGCAAATTCCAAGGTTTACAAGCCGAAGGCTTTTGATCTCAGCGGTCTGACGGGCATCTCGGACAAGACTCTGGAGATGCATTTCAAGCTTTATGAAGGTTATGTCAAGGCGACGAACGAGCTGACCGAGAAGATCTCCGCGATTCTCGCAGACGGAAAGGTCGATCAGGAGGAAATGCCCGCGTATTCGGAGCTCACCCGACGTCTCGGATTCGAGTACAACGGCATGGTCCTGCACGAATACTACTTCGGTAACATGACGAAGAAGGCGGGAGGGGTGCCGGCGCGCGATTCATCATTCAAACGCGCGGCGGAAGAAAGCTTCGGCAGCCTCGACATCTGGCGAGCCGACTTCGTCGGAATCGGAAAGATGCGGGGGGTCGGCTGGGCCGTCTGCTCGGAGGATCCAACCACAGGCCGCCTGTTGAATCACTGGATCACTCTCCATGAAACAGGCAACGTCGCCGGTTTCGCTCCGATTCTCATCATGGACGTATGGGAGCACGCTTATCTGCTGGACTACAAACCAGCCGATCGCCCGAAATACATCGAGGCCTTTCTGGCCCATGTGGACTGGAATGTCATCGACGCGCGGCTCAAGAGACAGTCTTCACTGGCCACGTCACGGTAGCCTGCAAGTCAAAAGGGCGGTCTCTCGACCGCCCTTTTGTTGAAACGCGATGAATGCGCCTCAGCGCATCCGAATGGTCTGTGCAATGTAGTTGCCGCTCGGATCGCGGTAAGCCTTCACAACGACCTGATCGCCCACCTTCAGCGAATCGGCCATGACATAGTTGCCGGTCTTCGTGCGCACGGCGAAGTCTTCGGAAACGAGCACGCGGAGCGTACGTTTGGGGGTCGCCGCCGTATCCTGGAGAAGGAGCGTCGGGGCGCTGCCGAGGGTCTCCTGAACCTTGGCATAGATGACCGTGGAGACGTAATCGGCAGCAGTAACTGTCGCGGACGTGCGCGTGGACGATGACGGTGTTCCGCCAAGGGTGCCGCTGGTGGCGTCCGGATAAGAGCCCTGACTGCCGCCGCTCGAATCGCCGAAGCGGATCGAGCTCGCTCGGAAGTTGTCATTGCGGTCGTAGGTGCCGGAGATCGTGACTCGATCGCCCACTTGAAAATCAGCAGACCGGATGCGGCGTCCGGAGTCGTCACTGACGTTATGCGTATCGACGCGGACCTCGGTCGAGCGCCCCGTGTCGACCCAGATCGCTTCTGCGCGCTGGTCGATTCGAGTGACGCGGCCGGTGATGGATGCCACCGTCCGATCCATCGCCCCGGCCGGTGTTCCGTCCGACACGCTGGAGAGCACGTCGATCGACCGTGCCTGGATCTCCCCACCGGAAGTCGCAGCCGAATAGGGATCGACTCGAACGCGATCGCCCACCTCGATGTTGGCGATCGCATAGACCTGCCCGCGGAAGTTAACCGGCGTCTGAGAGCTGCCGCTTATGGTGAACATCTGTCGTCGATCGGTTTCGATGACCAGACGATTTTCGGCCAGATTCACCTGGCGGACGACTCCTTCAAAGCGACCCTGCGCATCGGCGGCGTTGGTGCTTGGGGCGCTCGACGCGCTAACGCCCGTTGAAGATCGCCCCAGCAGGAGGATCTGATCCGCGGAGACGCTACCGTCCGAAAAGCCCACTCCACGGACTTCCACCCGGTCGCCCGTCCTGACCATGTCGAAGCCGCTCGATCCGCTGAGGATCTCGGGCTGGCTTCCGACAACCCCGGCGTAGCCCGAATACTGAGTCGAAATCGAATCCGTCACGACGTTGATCCTGGCAGTCCGATCGCTATCAGCGAGCACCTGAAACCGATGCCGCGAGGAATCGATCTCGGCGATCGTGCCGACGATCGTGCCTCGAACATTGTTGCGGATGTCGTTCGCTGTACGCCAAACGGTACGATCTTGAGAAAAAGTGGACAGCATCGATCCGCTGCCGACAAACAATGCGACGGCCACCAGCCACGACTTTGATGATTTCTGCTTCATTGCTACCTCCTGGATCGCCATCGATACGGCAAACGGCACGCCAGAACGCTCTCTAGCGCACCGAATACTCCAAAAATAGGTGGTTTGGGGTCACAGCGAGGCCTCCAGCCTAAGACATTGCTTCCATCCGAGCCGCCGGCGCCTCGGAGGCTCGGCGACTCGACACCTCCCTGCCGCCGATGAAGGCGCGTTCCACGACCCGGTCATCTCCCATGAAGATCAAGCCGGCGAGCAGATCCTCGACCGATGACGCGCGGTCGCTTCGCAGGCTGATCAATGGCGTCGCATGAAGGTCGAGGACGAGAAAATCGGCATCCTTCCCCTTCTCGAGGCTTCCGATAGCCGGATCGAGAGAGAGTGTGCGTGCTCCCCCCAGAGTCGCCAGGTACCAGAGGTGGAAGGGAGTAAGCGACACCCCCTGAACCTGCTGGACCTTGTAGGCGTCGGCCATGGCGTTGAACATCGAGGGAGTGGTACCGGCGCCGATGTCGCTTCCGAGACCGACCTGGACATGATGCTCTACGGTACGCCCCAGGGGAAAGAGACCGCTTCCCAGAAAGAGATTGGAGTTCGGGCAGTGGGAGATCCGGCTGCCTCGAGCGCTGAGCAGGTCGAGCTCGGCATCGCTCAAGTGAACGCCGTGTGCCAGCACAGTGCGGTCGCTCAGCAGTCCGAAGTGATCGTAGACCCCGGCGTAACTGCTGCTTTCCGGGAAGAGCTCTGAGACCCAGCCGACCTCGGACCGGTTCTCGGAGATATGCGTATGGACGTAGGCATCGGGAAACTCCTGCTTGAGCTTCCCTGCCAGTCGCAACTGCTCCGGGGTCGAGGTCGGCGCAAAGCGCGGCGTGATGGCGTAGCGCAGCAGACCCCGGCCGTTCCACTTCTCCAGCAGCGCGCGGCTTGCCTCGTACGATTCGACAGCGCCCTCCAGCAGGGCGGCGGGCGCATTGCGGTCCATCATCGTCTTTCCGATGATGGCCCGAAAGCCGCGCCGTTCGGCCTCACGGAAGAAGATGTCGGTGGCCTCGTAGTGAATGGTCGAGAAGATGAGCGCCGTCAGCGTCCCGTTGTGCAGCAGTTCGTCGAAAAGGGACTGGGCGATCATACCGGCGTGCCCGGCATCGGCAAACTTTGCTTCGGTAGGGAAGGTGTAGCGGTTCAACCACTCCAGGAGGTGCCCGCCATACGAGCCGATCATTTCCAGCTGCGGGGCATGGAGATGCGTGTCGACAAAGCCGGGGGTCATCAATGCGTGCGCCCCGAAAGTCGTGACCTCTGCCTCAGGCGATTGCGCGGATCGCCTCTCCCATGAGCCTGCTGATGCGATACGGCCGTCGTCGTCCACAGCCAGAAACCCATCCTCGTGATAGGTAAAGCTGGCGGCGACATCGTCCGTTCCGAACGGACTGGAATGCGGTGTGAAGAGACGTCCGCGAAAGATCCTCACGCGCGCATTCTAGCTCGCATTTCCCACAGGCCTTCGTCGCCAAGCAAGCAGAGAGCGGACTCGCGGTGGCACAATCCCGATAATCGAAGGAACACTCAGCTGCTCGACGGAATCTCATCTTCTAGAACGTCGAGTGTGACGCCATCGCCGAGGGTTTCGGGTCCCGGCTCGGCCTCACCGGAAGGAACTATGTCGGAGAGACCGTCGTCAGGCGCGGTCTGCTCAGCCTGACGTTCGGCCGGAGTCGGGCGGCGCGACGAGGCGAACGCCGCGCGCTCTTCCGCCTCCCTCAGCTCCTTATTGAACGAGAGAAGCGTGGGGGCCAGCTTGAGATACAACTCGCAAGTAGCGCGCACGTCCTCGAGACAATAAGTGGCGATCTCCTCGTAGCGTCCGGCGCGATACATCGACTCCACCGCCCGCCCGTCCTTGCCCTCGGTTTTTGAGCTGACGATGCCAAAGCTCTTGCAGGCCAGATCGAGATTGAATCGCACCTGCCGTCCGTAGAGAGTTCCCGAGAAATTAAGAGCCTCGCGCAGATCGCAGTTCGGATGAAAGGCGTACCGGTAGCCCACCAGGTCGCGCTTCGGTACGACGCCATGAATCGCCGATCGAATCATCAGAAACGGGCCGTCGAACTGGCGTCCATTGAATGAAATGAAGCGGTCGTCACGACCGAGAAAGTCCCAGAATTTCTCCAGGATCTGTTTCTCACTGCCCGAGATCAGGGTCCGATTGCCTTCCTTGCGCGTTACGAGCTCGGTCTGCCCCGGAATCTCATAGAGGGCACAGGAGCGCCCGTTCTCAGCGTTGACCACGCCGATCGCAACGATCTTGCCGGTGAACGGCGACAAAGCGCCGCGACGTTTCTCTTCCTCGGCTTCGGCGTCGTTCATCCCTTTGATCAGGTATTCGCGAACGTAAGAATCGTGCTCTTCCCAGGGAGTGCCAACGGTCTCGATATCGATGACGAGTTTCTTCATACTGCTCAGGCGGCGGTCTTCAGCTTGTCGAACAACTCTTTCACTGCGTCGGCCGATTTTTGAAGCGCGGTCTTCTCGTCGCCCTTCAGCTCGATCTGGATGATCTGTTCGATCCCGTTGCGGCCCAGTTTGACCGGTACTCCGATGTAGAGGTTGTGGAGGCCGTACTCGCCGTTCAGATAGGCGGCGCAGGGAAGAATCTTTCTCTTGTCTTTCAGGATTGCTTCCACCATCTCCACGGTCGAGGCGCCCGGCGCGTACCACGCCGAGGTCTTGAGCAGATTGACGATCTCCGCCCCGCCGTTGCGCGTCCGTTCGACAATGGCATCGATGCGCTCCTTGGAGAGCAGCTCCGTGATCGGGATCCCGGCTACGGTCGAGTAGCGGGGAAGTGGAACCATGGTGTCACCGTGGCCGCCGAGAACGAATGCGTGTGTGTTCTCCACGGAGACCTTCAACTCCATGGCGATGAAGGCCCTCATGCGCGCCGAATCGAGAACTCCGGCCATGCCGATCACCCGTTCGCGGGGAAAGCCGGAAACTCGCCTGGCCACCTCGCACATCGCATCGAGCGGATTGGAGACGATCACGAGAATGCAGTGGGGCGATCGCTTGACTACCTCGCCTGTCACTCCCGCCACGATCTCTTCGTTTTTCCAGAGAAGGTCATCGCGGCTCATTCCCGGTTTGCGCGGCAGGCCGGCCGTGATCACCACCACATCCGATCCCTCGGTTCCGTCGTAGCCGTTGACGCCGGTCAGAATCGAGTCGTATTTCTCGACCGGGGCAGTCTCCATGAGGTCGAGTGATTTCCCCTGTGGAACGCCCTCGACAATGTCGACCAGGACGACATCGGCCAGCTCTTTCAGAGCGATTCCCTGCGCTACAGTGGCTCCGACATTGCCTCCACCCACGACGGTTACTTTTGTTTTCATCCCGGACTCCTCGAAATATGGTCGCCGGATTCTATCAGCGAGTTCGAGCCGCCGGGGACCGGGAAGGGCGGGAGGTACCCCTCGACGCACCACAACGGATCACTCTGCCTGGGCAACTCGGAACAGCTTTCGCACAGTCCCCGTGACGATGCTGGCCGACTTTGCCGCAGTTGCTCAGGCCATTTCCGGCACGAAGAAGAAGAGCGTGAAGGAGACGCTCCTGGCTGCATATCTCATCCGTCTCGATGACGCTGAGCTGGAGCGCGCAGTGGTCTTTCTCTCAGGCGGACCCTTTCCGCGACGCGACGAGCGGGTGACCGGCATCGGGTGGTCAACGATTGTCGACGCCGTATCGGACGCCTGGTCGATCGATCACGACTCGATTTTCGGCGCTGCAGGTCGCCACGGCGATCTCGGAGATGGCGTGGCCGAGCTGTTCCCGGCGGAAGAAAGGCGTTCGATGACGCTCTCCCAGCTCGGCGACTATTTCGATCGACTCGCGGCAACACCCGGGACCTCGGCCAAACGCGCCATTCTGGCCGAGCTCCTCGGCGGTCTCAATGGGCAGGAGGCCAGGTTCGTCATCAAGATCCTTCAGAACGAATTTCGCATCGGTCTGCAGGAAGGGCTGGTCGAATCGGCTGTGGCCCGAGCGTTCGGCCGGCCACTGACGGACGTGCGACGCGCCAACATGTTGACGGCTGACATCGGCGCCACCGCTCTTCTGGCCCGCGCCAACGCCCTCGATTCGGCCGTCATGACACTCTTTCACGCCGTCGGACTCATGCTGGCACAACCGGAAGAAGACCCGGAGAGGATCATCGATACCCTGGGGCCGGACGCCGTCGCAGACGACAAGTACGACGGCATCCGCGCTCAGATCCACGGGCGTGAGCAGGAGGTGCGGATTTTCTCCCGAACCCTCGATGAGATCACACATCGTTTTCCGGAGATCGAGAGCGCCGCCCGAGGTGTGGCTAAGGGCCGGAGTTTCATTCTCGACGGTGAGATCGTAGCGTTTGACGGACGCATTCTCCCTTTCGCAACGATCCAGACCCGGCTGGGGCGTCGAAAGGTTACGCCGAAGCTCCTCATGGATGCCCCGGTCTCCTTCTTCGCCTTCGATATCCTTTACCTCGACGGCGGGCCTGTTCTGGAGAAACCGCTGCACGAGCGGCTGCTCCTCTTGCGGGAACTCATCGCTGGCGCCGATGACTCGGCCATTCGGATATCGACCCAGTCGCCCGCAATCAGCGCGAGTCACATCGATGAGCTCTTCGACGCGGCGAGGGATCGGGCAAACGAAGGGCTGGTGATCAAGGACATCGGCTCGGTTTACACGCCGGGCAGGCGCGGCAAATCGTGGCTCAAGTACAAGAAAGCAATGGCTACCCTGGATTGTGTCGTGACTGCGGCTGAATTCGGTCACGGAAAGCGGCGAAATGTTCTATCCGACTACACCTTCGCAGTCAGGAGGGAGGACGACCTGGTCAACATCGGCAAAGCGTACTCAGGGCTGACCGACGTCGAGATCGCGTCGCTCACTGAGCGATTCCTGGCCATCTCGACCGGCAGGCATGGCCCCGTGCACCTGGTGCGTCCCGAAGTGGTGGTGGAGATCGCATTCGATCGAATTCAAGTGTCTGGACGTCACAAATCAGGTTACGCACTTCGATTTCCGCGGATCGCACGGATTCGCGACGACAAGACTGTCGAACAGATCTCGACAATCGACGAGGTCCGGCGAATCTACGAAGGTCAGCTGAAGCGCGAGGGAGTGAGAGCTGTCGGTTCACCGTCGGATACCGCCCCGGGCGGAGACGTCGATCCGAACGAGATCGACATCGTTCCGCAGGCCGACTCCTGATGCCGCTCCTGGCTACACGGGCCGCGACGCGACGCGATTTGCTATGCTCCGTGGCCAGGCATGGTCCCCCCTCAGCTCCCAGGCAACACGTTCATCACACCTCCTCTGCAGCAGTTGCTGCTGCCTGATGGGTTTCGTTTTCAGCATGGGCAGACCATCGCTCCGTTCACGATCGCCTATGAGACCTTCGGCGAATTGAACGAGGAGCGATCGAACGCCATCCTCGTTTGCCACGCCCTATCAGCGAGCGCGCATGTGGCCGGCAAGTACGATGCGGGCGACGAGAAGGCAGGGTGGTGGGACGGCCTGGTTGGCTACGGGAAAGGCATCGATCTCGCGAAGTACTTCGTCCTCTGTGTGAACATCCCCGGCTCCTGTTTTGGCACCACCTCGCCGAGCAGCGTCAATCCAGGGACGGGCCGGCGATACGGGTCGCAGTACCCGGTCGTCACCATCGAGGACATGATTCACGCAGAGAAACGGGTGGTCGATCATCTGGGGATCGAGCGCCTGCTTGCTGTTGCCGGTGGCTCACTCGGCGGCATGCAGGTATTGATGTGGGCCGTCTGCTATCCCGGGATGGTCGGATCTCTCATTGCCATGGCCGCGGGCGCAGCCGTGCCCGTGCAGGGGATCGCCTGGCACATCATAGGGCGCAAGATCATCGAGGCCGATGCCGCTTTCAAGGGAGGCGACTACTACGACGAGCCTCACCAGCTGCGAGGTCTCGAAGTGGCCCGAATGGTCGGCCACATGACCTATCTCTCGACGCGGGCGCTGCAGATGAAGTTCGGACGACGACGACGCGGCACCACCCGTCAGTTCGAGATCGATTCGTACTTCGAGTACCAGGGGAGAAAATTCGCCGGCACCTATGATGCGAATTCCTACGTCCGCGTGCAGGCAGCGATGGATGAGATGGACCTGGCCGAGCAATACGGCTCACTGGAGGCGGCGTTCGCAGAATTTCGTTCGCCCGCTCTGCTCATCTCATTCGATACCGACTGGCTCTTTCCGGTCAGTGATGTCGAGAAGGTCGAGGATGCCATGAAAACCAATGGCATCGACGTCACGCACCGACGCCTCTCTTCTCCCAATGGACACGACACCTTCCTGATCGACTACGAGCTCATCACCCCGCCGGTGACAGAATTCCTGGCGCGGCCGTGAGGGGTCAGACCGCGGTGGCTTCGACAGCCGCCCTTTCTTTGTAGTCGCACTCAGGATTGTTGCAGAGCTCCACTTTTCCTTCGCGCTTCGTCTCCTTCTCCATGAGATAGGGCGCGGCGCATTTCGGACAGGCCTTCGGGATCGGGCGGTTGGAGAGAGAAAACTCGCACTTGGGATAGCGCGAACAGGAGTAAAAGACGCCTCGCCGGGAGCGGCGCTCGACCAGATCGCCCTCGCTGCAGGTGGGGCACTTGACGCCGGTCGGTTTAGCCGGGGCTCCACTCTTCCCGATCTTGCGAATCGTCTTGCATTCCGGATAGCCGGAGCAACTATAGAAGGGACCGTACCGGCCGCTCTTGAGAACCATTTCCTTCCCGCAGTTCTCACAGGGAGGCTGTGGCTCGCCTGAGACGTCGACCTTGAGGAGACGGGGGTCTTTGGTGTTCTTGCAATCGGGGTAGCCGCTGCAGGCATAGAACTGTCCGAAGCGGGATCGCTTGAGCGTCATCTGCTTGCCGCACTTGTCGCAGATCACCTGCTCTTCGTCGCCGGCAGGGGTGCTTTTTTCCTCGCCCTTAGCCAACTCCTTCGTGTTCTTGCACTCCGGATAGTTCGTACAGGCCAGGAACTCGCCGAACCGCCCGAACTTGATGGCCATCGGCGACCCGCACTTATCGCAGATCTCGTCGGTCTTGATCCCTTCGCCTTTGACCTGCTTCATCTCCTCCTTAGCCCGCTCCAGATCCTTGTTGAAATGAAGCGAGAAATTGCGGATCGATGTGACCCAGTCGAGCTTTCCCTCCTCGATCTCGTCGAGCTCTTCCTCCAGCCTGGCCGTGTACTTCTCGTCGATGATGTCGCCGAAGGACTCTCGAAGGAGCCGCGTGACCAGCATGCCGAGCTGACTCGGATAAAACTTGCCCTCTTCCTTGTAGGTGTAATCACGGGTCTGAATGGTGGTCAGAATCGTGCCGTAAGTCGACGGGCGTCCGATTCCGTTTTCTTCCAGGGCCTTGACCAGGGTGGCTTCTGTGTAGCGTGGAGGGGGCTGGGTGAAGTTCTGCTTCGTATCGAGGCCGAGGAGCTCGAGGATTTCCCCTTCGCTGAGAAGAGGCAGGGTCTTGGAGCTCTCCTTCTCCTCGCCGCTTTCTTCGTCGTCCTGCTCGCGGGCCTCCTGAAAGATGGCCAGGAAGCCGGGGAAGCGAAGTACCTCACCGGAAGCGCGCAGGGTCAGATTGCCCGACTGGATGTCGACGTCGGTGACGTCGAAAAGCGCCGGCTTCATCTGCGAGGCCACGAAGCGCTCGAAGATGAGCTTGTAAACGTTGTATTCGTCCTTGGTCAGATAGCTCTGAATCTTGTCGGCGTCGAACTCGGTCGTGGTCGGACGGATCGCTTCGTGCCCTTCCTGCGCCGATTTCTTGGCCTTATAGACATTCGGCTTTTCAGGAAGGATCTCGGCGCCATAGCGATTGGCGATGTAATCGCGCACCTCCGCCAGAGCCTCGTCCGACACCCGCGTCGAATCGGTTCGCATGTACGTGATCAACCCGACGTGACCGAACTCTCCGAGCTCTTTTCCTTCATAGAGCTTCTGGGCGATCTGCATGGTGCGCTTGACCGGGTACTTGAAACGTCGGTACGCCTCCTGCTGAAGCTTGGAGGTAATGAATGGAGCGCCAGGGGTTTGTTTCTTTTCCTTCCTGGCGATCTTCTCGACGGCGTACTTTCCGGAGCGGAGCTGCGTTTCGATGGTCCGGGCCAGTTCTTCGTTGCCGACTTCGGCCTTCTTTCCGTCGACCTTGCTCAGCTTGGCGATGAAGGGCGGCGGATTGCTGCCGGAGAGACGGGCCCCGAAGGTCCAGTACTCCTCGGGCACGAATGCATTGATGGCATCCTCGCGGTCGACGATCATCTTCATGGCCACCGACTGGACGCGGCCGGCGGAGAGACCTCGACGTACCTTGTCCCACAAGAGCGGCGAGAGCTTATAGCCAACGAGGCGGTCCAGTACGCGGCGGGCCTGTTGCGCGTTGACCTTGTTCATGTCGATCTCGCCCGGCTGAGAGATGGCCTTCTTGACGGCGTTCTTGGTGATCTCGTGAAAGAGAATGCGACGGATCTTGCTCGTGTCACCGCCGATCAGTTTCATGACGTGCCAGCCGATCGCTTCTCCTTCCCGGTCAGGGTCGGAGGCTATATAGATCACGTCGGCCTTCTTGGCCGCGCTCCGGAGGTCAGCGACTACTTTCTCCTTGCCTTCCAGGATTTCGTAGGTGGGCATGAATGTGGTCTCGTCGACTCCGAGCTCGCTCTTCGGGAGGTCGCGGACATGTCCGACTGACGCTTTCACGACGTAGTCGCTCCCGATGAATTTATTGATCGTCTTTGCCTTTGCAGGCGACTCGACGATGACGAGATTCTTGGCCAAGGGCTGCTTCTCCTATGTCTATGTTCAGCAGCGCCGCAAACTGAGCCGCTCCTCCGCAATATTCCTCGCGCGGGCGTCGCTCGCGCGCGAGATGCCGGGTGCTCCGTTGCGGACCAGGGGACAATATCAGACCGCCGCAGCGGCCCCAAATCGGCCACCCGCAGGTACGCCGGCAGAAAGGCTCTATCAATGGGCTTCCCGGCTGCCGTTTGAGGCACACCGTGGCGCCTTGAAAGGATCGCTGTGGAGAGAGCGGGTAGCCGCCTGGTGCGGGTTCCCGTATCAGCGCGCTCATGCGCGCCCCTTCGTCACGTTCCGAATGACGTTATGGCCCTGGCCTCTCGGGCAGTTGGCGCCGTTGCCAGCAGACCCTTACTCGTCGTCTTCCTCGTCTCCGCCCTGCTTGTACTTCTTCGTCTTGTTGTAAAGCGTCTTGTAGGAGATTCCGAGGATGTCCGCGGTCTTGCGCCGATCCCCGTCGGTCATCACCAGCGTCTCCTCGATCACGATCTTCTCGATCTCTTCCATGGGCGATCCGAGGGGCACGTTGATGCTGGTGCGGTTGCGTCGCCGGCGCGCGCCGAGGAACTTATCGGGAAGGCACTCTACGGTGAGACTGCTGGTCCTGGCCATGATGAACGAGCGGTTGATGACATTGCGCAATTCGCGAACATTGCCGGGCCACTCGTATTGCTGCAGCGCCTCGACGAACTCCGGATCGATCTTCTCCACCTTCTTTTCCTCGGTCTCGTTCAGCTTCTCGAGGAAGAAATAGGAGAAAAGTGGAATGTCCTCGAGGCGCTCGCGCAACGGGGGCACGTCGATGGGAAAGACGTTCAACCGATAGTAGAGATCTTCCCGCAGCTTCCCGTCCGCAATGGCCTTCGCCGGATCGCGGTTCGATGCCGCGATGATGCGTGCGTCGATGTTGATCTCTTCATTGCCGCCAACCCGGCGGAACTTCGACTCTTCCAGCACTCGAAGGAGCTTGACCTGCAGCTCGATCGGCATCTCGGTAATCTCATCGAGAAATACCGTCCCCCCTTTGGCCAGCTCGAAGTAGCCTTCGCGGCGTTTGATGGCGTTCGTGAAGGCCCCTTTCTCGTGGCCGAAGATCTCCGATTCGATGAGGGTGGGGGATATCGCGCCACAGTTGAAGGCGATGAACGGCTTATTGCGCCGCCGTGAGAGCGAGTGAATCGTGTTGGCCACGACCTCTTTTCCCGAGCCGGACTCGCCGACGATGAAGACATTGGCGTCGGTATTCGCCACCATCTCGATCTCTTCGAAGAGACGCTGCATGGCTGGTGACTTTCCGACCAGATGCCCGAGTGCTCCCATCTTCTGGAGCTGGCGGCGCAGCTCGAGAATCTCTTTTTTCATCTCCTGCTTGTCTTCGACGGTCTTGAGGATGACCTGCAGGCGCGGAAGATCGACAGGCTTGGTTACATAATCCTCAGCACCGACCTTGAGTGCCTTGACCGCGGAGTCAACCGTGGCGTGACCGGTCAGGATGACCACCGATACGTCGGGATAAGTCTCCTTGATGCGATGGAGAAGATCGAGGCCCGACCCGTCCGGAAGCTTGAGATCGACGATGGCGATGTCGGGTACCAGTTTGGACACAGAGTTCCAGCCGGCCTTCAAGGTATCCGCCACTTCCGCCTCGTATCCCCATTCCTCGATTACGTCGGCCATACCAGCGCTCGTGGCGCGATCATCATCAACGATCAGGACTCTGTTCATTCTTCTCCCAGCGGCAACGAGAGCTCGAGGACCGCTTGCTGCTCATCCAGCCTGGCTGACAGCCGACCGCCGTACGTCTCGGCGATGAGACGCGCGGTAGCCAGCGACAGTTCCGGATTTCCGAGCGCGTCAGTGTAATAGAACTTGAAGATCTTGGAGATTTCAAAGTCCTCGGTCGCTGGAGTGCCCCGGGCCCGAACCACGAATTGACCATCGCGCACAGCCGTCGACGAGAGGAAACCTGACTTTAGGACCTTTTGTACTCCTGCGAAAAACAGCCTGAAGGCCTGGCGAATTCTCCCCTCGTGTGCGACCGTCGTGGCTGGGCCTGCAACGGCATCGAGAGCGGTCACTGTTGTGGTCGCCGCATCGTCACAAAGGGCCACCAGGTCGATGAGTTGCGGGTCCCCCTCCCCCTTTGGCGGAGTGGAAAAGATGAAGTAGGCGTCGAAAATGTCCGCCATGCGCCGCAGCTCGATCTCAATGGACCGCGCGTACTGCTCCAGCCGCTCGTCCGGTGGGCCGTCGGAAAGCTTCCGAAGCCGCATCCGAAGCAGCTCGAGATTGAGCACGGCGATGTTCAGCGGCGTCTTCAGGTCGTGCGCCGTGTCGCCGGCGCGGGAAAACGCCACCGCAGCATAGTCCTCCAGCCAGCGTTGCATCGAGCCCCCAGATTCGGCATGGTACGACAGCACTTGCGGCGGGTGCGTGACGGCGACAGAATCGGCCGCCGGGCCTAAGCGTCGAATCGACTGACGTTGATCCGGGCGATCGATTCCTCGAGACGCGCTTCCACCATCGCGAATTCGGAATCGTGTGAGGCCAGCGAGGCCAGCTCCTTCTCCGCGGCCACCCGCTCCTGCTCGGCTACAGCCGGGTCGATCTCGCTGGCCAGGACCGCGGTGTCGGCCAGCACCGTCACGCGGTCCGGAAGAACTTCCGCCAGTCCCCAGAGCAGCACCAGCCGAGAGACGTTGGTCCCGCTCCGATAACGCATCTCACCGATTTTCAGCGTCGTCAAGAGAGGCGTGTGTCCCGGCAGGATGCCGATCTCTCCGTCAGTTGCCGGAAGGACAACCTCATCGGCTTCCGCCTCGAGGACCTTCCGATCGCGGCTCACCACCGTGAGATTCAGTTTTGTCGGCAACGATGGGATGTTGTCTGCCATCGTTGCCTCAGGCTGCCTCATCGCGCATCTGCGCGGCGCGCTGAACGACGTCTTCGATGGTTCCCTGGTTGAAGAAAGCCTGCTCCGGGACGTCGTCGTGCTTGCCGTCGACGATCTCCCGGAAGCCCTTGATGGTGTCGGCGATCTTCACGTACTTCCCTTCCAGCCCGGTGAACTGCTTGGCGACGAAGAATGGCTGCGAGAGGAACCTCTGAATCTTTCGGGCCCTGGAGACGATGAGCTTGTCGTCCTCCGAGAGCTCGTCGATTCCCAGGATGGCGATGATGTCCTGGAGGTCCTTGTACTTCTGCAGAACAGCCTGGACCGCTCTGGCGGTGTTGTAATGCTCCTCGCCGACGATGCGCGGATCGAGAATCTTCGAGGTCGAAGCCAGCGGGTCGACGGAGGGATAAATCCCCAGCTCGGCGATCTGCCGCGAGAGAACCGAAGTGGCGTCGAGATGGGCGAAGGCCGCTGCCGGAGCCGGGTCTGTCAGATCATCGGCCGGCACGTAGATGGCCTGGACCGAGGTGATCGAACCGTTCTTGGTCGATGTGATGCGCTCCTGAAGCTCACCCATCTCGGTCGCCAGATTCGGCTGGTAGCCTACGGCCGACGGCATGCGCCCGAGAAGAGCCGAAACTTCCGAGCCTGCCTGGGTGAATCGGAAGATGTTGTCGATAAAGAGGAGCACGTCCTGCTTCTCCACATCGCGGAAGTATTCGGCGACCGTCAGGCCGGTCAGGCCGACCCGAAGCCGCGCTCCCGGCGGTTCGGTCATCTGACCGTAGATGAGCGCAGCTTTGGACTTCGAGGAGTCGCCCGGGGTAATGACGTTGGTCTCCTCGAACTCGAGATAGAGATCATTGCCTTCGCGCGTGCGCTCGCCGACTCCGGCAAAGACCGAGAACCCTCCATGCTGCTTGGCCACGTTATTGATCAATTCCATGATCAGAACGGTCTTTCCGACACCGGCGCCGCCGAACAGGCCGGTCTTCCCACCCTTGGTGTAGGGCTCCAGCAGATCGATGACCTTAATGCCGGTCTCGAACATCTCGATGCCGGTGGACTGCTGGTCGAACTTGGGGGGATCGCGGTGGATCGACCAATGCGTTTCGGCGTTGACCGGCCCCAGGCCGTCGACCGGCTCGCCGAGAACGTTCAGAATACGGCCCAGCGTCTCGCGACCGACAGGGATCTTGATGGGACTGCCGCTGTCGATGGCCTTCATCCCGCGCACCATTCCGTCGGTCGGTTTCATGGCGATGCAGCGGACCTGGCTCTCGCCGAGGTGTTGGGCCACCTCGACGACGACGTCGATTGGCACCTTTCCCAGCTCTCCATTGTCGACGATCCGGACCGCGTTGTAGATCGCCGGAAGGTGCCCCTCTTCGAACTGCAAGTCGACGGCCGGTCCGATGATCTGGACCACACGACCGATCTGTTGCGTTTTTTCTTCAGCCATTTGAATTCTCCGTTGCTAGTCCAGGGCCGCAGCACCTGAGACGATTTCGATGATTTCCTTGGTGATGGCTGCCTGGCGGATCCGGTTGTAAGTGAGGGTCAGACTCTCGATCATCTCCGAGGCGTTCTTCGAAGCCGCCTCCATCGCAGTCATGCGCGCTCCCTGCTCCGCGGCCGCCGACTCAAGCAGTGCCCGATACAACTGAAACTCGATGTACTTCGGCAGGAGCTGCGCCAGAATCTGCTCCGGCCCCGGCTCGTAGAGATAGTCGATCTCAGGTGTCGAGGGATCCTGCACGTCTCGCTGGATCGGGAGGAGGCGCTCGGCCTTGACCGCCTGCGAGATGACCGATACGAACTCGCTGTAGACAAGGTAGACGGCGTCGAGCTCTCCGCTGACAAAGTCTTCGGAGATCGATGCGGCCAGTTCCCGGGCTGTCTCGATCGAAAGAGCCTGCAGGACGTTGACCTGCGATTGCCGGATGGCCAGCTCGCGGCGCTTGAAGAAGTCCGATGCTTTTCGTCCGATCGGTAGCACCTCGACCTCACTCCAGCTCCGTTCGGCCACCAGACGCTGCGTCGTCTTCAAGACATTGGCGTTGAACGCTCCGGCCAGACCCTTGTCGCTGGTAATGACGACCAGAAGCACCTTGTTCTCATCGCGCTCGGCCAGAAGCGGGTGCCTCTCGGCGTCAACTCGCGAGGCCACAGAACGCAGAACGGTCTCCAGCCCTGCCGAATAGGGACGCGCGGCCAGCATGCGGGCCTGGGCCCGCCGCAACTTCGCCGCCGCCACCATCTTCATGGCTTTGGTGATCTGCTGCGTGTTCTTGACGCTTCGGATCCGTCGCCGGATGTCGAGTGTATTCGGCACGTCGGATCAGGCTCCTGTCACCACGTCGGCATTGTCCTTGACGTAGGTCTCTTTGAATGCGGCGATCGCGCTCTTCATATCTCCACTGAGAGCGTCGTCGAACTTCTGAGCGGCTTCAACGCGGTCCACCAGCTCGGTTCGATCGTCGATCAGCCACTGGTGCAGGGCAGTTTCGAACGGACGTACCGCCGAGACCTTCAGGTTATCGAGGTAGCCCTGCGTGCCGGCGTAGACGGAGAAGACCTGCAGACCGACCCGCAAGGGTGAATATTGACCCTGCTTGAGGATCTCCACCAGCCGCTGACCGCGATTGAGCTGCGACTGGGTCTGTTTGTCCAGGTCGGAACCAAAGCCGGCGAATGCCGCCAGCTCGCGATACTGCGCCAGATCGAGACGCAGCGTGCCGGAGATGGCACGCATGGCCCGGATCTGCGCCGAGCCTCCAACGCGTGACACTGAGATTCCGACGTTGACCGCCGGCCGGACGCCGGAGTGAAAGAGATCCGTCTCCAGGAAGATCTGCCCGTCGGTGATTGAGATGACGTTGGTGGGAATGTAGGCCGAGACGTCGCCTGCCTGCGTCTCGATGACCGGCAGAGCAGTGAGCGAACCGCCGCCCAGCTTGTCGGACATCTTCGCCGCGCGCTCCAGCAGGCGCGAATGGAGGTAGAAGACATCCCCTGGATACGCCTCGCGGCCTGGTGGTCGGCGCAGCAGCAGCGAGATCTCGCGGTAGGCCTGCGCGTGTTTGGACAGATCATCGTAGATACAGAGCGCGTGGGCCCCGTTGTAGAGGAAGTACTCGCCCATGGCCGCGCCGGCATAGGGAGCCAGGTACTGCAGTGGCGCCGGCTCCGAGGCGGAGGCGGAGACGATGATGGTGTGCTCCATCGCTCCGTACTCTTCGAGGGTCCGGACGACCTGAGCCACGGTCGAGGCCTTCTGGCCGATGGCCACGTAGATGCACGTGACGCCTTTTCCCTTCTGATTGATGATGGTGTCGACTGCCACGGCCGTCTTTCCGGTCTGCCGATCGCCGATGATCAGCTCCCGCTGGCCGCGGCCGATCGGAATCATGGCGTCGATGGCTTTCAGACCGGTCTGGATCGGCTCTTTGACCGGCTTGCGGTCGATGACCCCGGGCGCCAGCCGTTCGATGGGATAGGTGGCCGCCGCCGCGATCGGTCCTTTGCCGTCGATCGGAATGCCGAGCGGATTGACCACCCGTCCGACCATGGCCGGACCGACCGGAACGGACATGATGCGTCCGGTCCGTTTGACCTGATCTCCCTCCCGGATGATCTGATATTCACCGAGGAGAACGGCCCCTACGTTGTCTTCCTCCAGGTTGAGGGCCAGCCCAAAAACGTTGTGCGGGAACTCGATCAACTCGCCGGCCATGACGCGGTCCAGACCGTAGATGCGGGCGATACCGTCGCCCACCGAGATGACGGTGCCAACCTCGGCTACGTCGACGCCGCGCCCGATCCCGCTCAATTGTTGCCGAATAATCTCGGTGATTTCTTCCGCCTTCAAGTCGACAGCCATAAAAGCTCTCCTAATGTGAGACGGAATCGTCGCCTGATAAAGCCCAGCGACAATTCGCTACGTCAAATTGTGGCGCAGCTTCTCGATCCGCCCGGATACCGAAGCGTTGAAGATCTCGCTGCCGATCCGAGCAACCATCCCGCCCAGCAGGGTCGGATCGGTCCTCAGCTGCACTTCGACCGTCTTCCCGGTCTTCTTCTCCAGCGCCGCTGTCAGATCGTGTACCTCGCCGGCATTCAACTCGTGAGCCGTGCTCACCTCGGCCACGACGATATCGAGCGCGCTGTGAATCATGATCGAAAGTCCCTCGGCTATGGCCCCGAGATCGTTGATCCGATGGTTGTTGATGAGGATCTCGAGGACTTTGGTCGTGAGAGGCGAAAGCCCCAGCTTCCCGCCGATCGCACTGGCGATAGCCAGCTTCGCGGAGGTCTCGATTCCCGGGTTGGCGAATACTTCCTGGAGCTCATTCGACCTCCGGCGGGTCCGGTCAAAGCGCACCAGTTCGTCGTAGACCTTCCGGGCCGCTTCCGGGGTGCCGGCCACCTGCATGATGGCCGTTGCGTAAGGACGGGCGAAGCGGCGGATCAAGAGCCCACCTCGCCGATCTCGGAGAGGCTGTCCTGGAAGAGTTTCTTCTGGTCACCCTCGGTGATCGAGCTCCTGAGGATTTGTTCGGCACGATCGGCTGCCAGCTCGCCGGCGTACTGCGTCAACTCGGTACGCGCGGCCTTGAGACGGTTCTCGACTTCGTTCTTCGCGGCCAGCAGGATCTTCCTGCTCTCCGCTTCAGCCGCCGCCACCAGCTCGACTCTCTGACGCTCCCCTTCCTGCCGGGCGCGCTCGACGATCGCTGCGACTTCCTGCTCGATCTGCCCGAGCCTCGCCTGAATGTCTGCTGCGAGATCGTCCGACTTCTTCCGTCGTGCTCTCGCCTCTTCGGTGGCGGCTCGGACGCTTTCGTGTCGAGCGCGGAAGGCCCCCGTCACCGGCCCCTTGAGGAAGTAGACCAGCACGCCGATGAATACGATCATGTTGGCCAGCTTGAAGATCCACGTCGGGATGCCCCAGGTCGTCTCGGGCTCCTCTGTGCCTACACCATTGCCCTCGTGAGGATGGGCGATGGCGTGTACGTCCTTCTCGGCGCCATGGGCGATCTCGCCGGTCCGCGCGGTCTCGGCTCGGGCCATCGTCGCTGCGATCAGGAGGAGAAGGAAGATTCCAGCGGAAAGGCGCTTGATCACACCGCCCTCCCGAGAATCCGCTCGGCGGCCAGATGAGCCAGCGACTCCGATTCAGCAACGATCTTGCGCCGGGCCTCTTCGACGTCCCTCTTCAGACTCGTATCGGCTTCCGCCACGATGACATCGGCCTGCGAGTTCGTCCGCTGAAGCACTTCAGCGCGATGCGCCGCGGCGTCAGATCGGAA
This sequence comes from Thermoanaerobaculia bacterium, assembly GCA_017883265.1. Lineage (GTDB taxonomy): Bacteria > Acidobacteriota > Thermoanaerobaculia > Gp7-AA8 > Gp7-AA8 > JADGNX01. Next base: position 36,233 of record JADGNX010000001.1, on the reverse strand, counting down.
CCGGTCACGCAATCGTGACCCCTCGCGCCGGGCCTCCTGCAGCTTGCTCTCCATGGCCGCCGTCGCGTCCCGGAAGCGGGCCAGGGCAGACTCGTAGAGCTGCTCGGCTGCACGGTGCTCGCTATCTCTCTCGACTAGAATCCTGTTGACCGGCATCAGGAAAAAGCGCCTGACGACCAGGTAGGTGAGAAAAAAGATCGCCAGGATGACGAATAGAGAGTAGTCGGGCGTCAGCTTCATAAAGTTTGGTTTGTCGTGGAGGTCGGACCGGCCGGGCGCCGGCCGAAAGCGCGCACGAACCCGGTGCCCGAAGGCCGCCGTTGTATAGCATACGCCAGAGAGGGATCGCAACCGCGACGTTGGGAAGTGGAGTCGCGTCGATGCTGTTGACTGAGGAGGTTAGCGATTCGGCACCCGCTGCCGTTTCCCTTGCTTTCGTGGGCGCCCTCTCTTCCGGCCACTCCGATGAAGGACGACAGCTACAAAGCGATTCTCAAACACGCCGATTCCCATTTCGCGCAGGTCCTTGCCGAGCAGCCCGCAAACCTGCAATGCGGCAAAGGCTGCTCCTTCTGTTGTCACGGCCTTTTTGGAGTCGCCGAGGCGGATATCGCCATGATCGCAGAGGGACTGGAAACGCTCGACGGACGTACTCGGAGGGCGGTCATCGGCCGGGCTGCGAAGATCATGGAGGAATACGCCCACCCCGATCTGCGGGACTGCGGCACAGGGGAAAAGGAGCGCTTCTTCAAGCGAACCGACGCCGTCGCCTGTCCGAATCTCTCGGATTTCGGGGAGTGCCTGATTTACGAATCGCGCCCGCTCATCTGCCGCACGTTCGGACTCCCCCTCCGGGACGGCCGCCGCTACATCGGCGACATCTGCGATCTCAATTTTCGCGACGCATCAGATGCCGAAAAAAGCTCGGCCGCGTGGGATCTGCAGTGGGAAGACGTCGTCGGACCGGAGGATGAGTACACCATTCCGGAGGCGATCATGATCGCAGCGCGGATTCGGGGCTGGCTGTAGCGCCAGAACCGAAATCTCTCGAGAATGGCGTCTACTTGGCCGCGATGTTTGTGACGTTATCGCGTGAGCGGTCGCGGTCGCCCATGACGCAATTGCCCTGGAAAATCGCCCCTTCCTCGATCACCAGCGCGGGCGTGTCGACATCGCTGTAGACCTTTCCGCTGCGGTGGATCTCGATCTTCTGATCGGCTGTGATCTTGCCGATCACCGTGCCGCTGATGGCCACTCGTCCGACGTGGATCTCTCCTTCGACGGTGGCCGTCTCACCGACGATCAGCTCGTTCTTGGAAAAGATTTTTCCGTTGAACCGGCCATCGATACGCATAGTGTCCTCGAACTCCAGCTCGCCCCGGAACGACGCGCCGCGATCGAGAAAGCCATTCAGTTCTCCACCCTTTGATTTCATCGTCTCCTCCCCGTCAACTCCTCGAACAGCCTCATGAGGTCCTCCTCATTTGAAAATCGGATCACGATCGAACCGCCTCGGCGCTTCCGATCGATCTCCACGCGCGAATGCAGACTGCGAGTCAGTTTCTCTTCCGCGTCGCGGGTAAACACATCCTTCTCGCGCTCCGGCTGCCGCTCCCTGCCGCCGGCTGCCGGCGAGGCCAGCAACTCTGTCTGGCGGACGTTGAGACTCTTGCGCACGACACGTTCAGCCAGCAGTTCCTGTTTCTTCGTCGTCTCTACGGCAAGCAGCGCGCGGGCGTGGCCCATCGACAGCTGGCCGGCCGCCAGCAGGCGCTTCACGCTGTCCGGGAGCTTCATGAGCCGTAAGAAATTTGCCACCGTCGACCGCTCTTTGCCGACGCGCCTGGCGATCTCCTCCTGCGTCAGTCCGAAATCGCGATGAAGCTGATGGTAGGCCATCGCCTCTTCGATCGGGTTCAGATCTTCGCGCTGAATGTTCTCGATGAGCGCCACCTGGAGCGCATCGCTCTCGCCGATGGCCTCCTTGACAACGACGGGTACGGTGGTCAGCCCGGCCTTCTGTGCAGCACGGAAACGCCGCTCTCCCGCGATCAGCTTGTAGCGGTCACCGGACCGGGTTACGACGAGCGGCTGAACGATTCCATGCTCGCGCACGCTGCGGGCCAGCTCCTCGATCGACGCTTCGTTGAATGTTTTTCGCGGCTGAAGCGGATTCGGCGAAATGAGCGCTACCGGAATCTCCAGAAGACCTGTCGCCGAATCCGGCGCCGCCTGGTGAGGAGTCTGCCTTTGTGGGATCAGGGCGCCGAGGCCCCTCCCGAGAACTTTTTTCTGAGTGCTCACGATTGCATTCCTAAATGATGGTTTCGGCGCGCTGGATGAACTCGCGGGCCAGCGCCAGATACGCCTCGCTGCCGCGCGAACGGATATCGTAAAGAATGATCGGCTTGCCGAATGATGGTGCTTCCCCAAGCCGCACATTTCGAGGAATGACGGAGCGGTAGACCTTGTCGCCGAAGTGCGTGCGGACCTCATCGGCCACCTGGCGTGAGAGATTGATGCGGTCGTCGTACATGGTCAGGGCGATCCCCTCGATTTCGAGAGAGGGATTCAGCCCATCCCGCACTCTCTCGACGGTATTCATCAGCTGGGAGATACCCTCGAGGGCGAAGTACTCGCACTGCATCGGGACGAGGACGCTGTCGGCAGCTGTCAGCCCGTTGATCGTCAGGAGACCGAGGGAAGGAGGGGAGTCGATGAGCACGTAATCGTAGGCTGCCGCAACGGACTCGAGAGCCTTCTGAAGATGAAACTCGCGGCCGCCTGCGTCGGTAAGCTCGAGTTCGGCAGCCACGAGATCGACGGATGACGGGATGATATCGAGTGTCGGAATCTCTGTCTTGCGGACCGTTTCCTGAGCGCTAAGTCCTTGCACTAGAACAGGATAGATCGATGGTTCTTCGAACTTGGAAAACCCAAGCCCTGACGTCGCATTGGCCTGAGGATCGAGGTCTACCAGCAGAACGCGGCGTTCACAAGCGGCGATCGAGGCCGCGAGATTGATCGCGGTCGTCGTTTTTCCAACGCCCCCCTTCTGGTTGGCTATCGATACGATCCTGGTCATGAGTCCGCTGTTCCACGTGGAACGTCAAAGGTTACGAGATAGTTTGCCGATCCTCGCGGCAGGGCGAATACTTCGACGTCGAAAGCCGAGAGGTTCGGCGGCAACTCCGGAGAACCTTGAAAAAGCGCGATGCGTCCCCCGGTGGCAAGGCGGTCTGAAAGTAGCGGAACCCACGTTTCAGGATAGCCGACCGCTCGCGACGTCACGAGCGTAAACCGCTGCTGAGGCGGCAGCCGTTTGAGAACAGCGGCCAATCTATCACCGTGAACTACGCAGTTCAATTCGCATTCGCGGACCGCCCGCTTGAGGAAGGACCACTTCTTGACGTCCGATTCCACGAGATGAAACCGGGCAGCATCCCCCGCCACGATGGCCATCGGAATCGCCGGCAAGCCGCCGCCACTTCCGAAATCGAGACACTCGCCGGCCGGCTGCACCTGCCGGGCAGCCGCTACCGCCTCGAGGATGTGCTCATCCAGATGAGCGAACGCTTCCGGACCGATCAGATTGACCTTCCGGCCCCACGCGCGCAGAAGATCTCGAAACCTTTCCAACCGCTCCTGCTGCTCCATCGGCCCTGCGTCCTCTCTGGTGCAGATGCATGCGAAGAAGGGACAACGCCGCGGGCGTCATCCCTCGTATTCGACTGGCCTGTCCGAGGGAGACAGGCCGCGTGGCATTGAGCTTTTCGACTAATTCACGGGACAAGCCTGGCAACTCGTACGCCATGTCGCCGGGGATCGCGACTGCCTCGACCCGTTGAAGCGAATCGGCCTCGCGCTGCTGCCGCTCCAGGTAACCCGCGTAGCGCAACTCGTTGACGACCCCCTCCCGCTCTTCGTCCGAGAGCCCGTCGACCGCCCAGGTCAACTCCGGCCAGCGCGAAGCTTCCCGGCAGTGCGTCACGAAATCCTTCAGCTCGAACGGGATCCGTTGCGCCAGCCGCGCCACGGTCGTCTTTTCCCGCAGTACGATTCCCAGAGGACCGAGCCATTCTGTCGTGCCCCGTTCCGGTGTCAATACCGCCTGCTCAGCAGCAGCGCAAGCTGCTCGCATACGGCTGCGGCGCCCGGCAGCCCGCCGCAGCCGCTCGATGTCCGAGATACCCAGCTCTTCGATCAGGGGCGTCAAACGTTCGTAGACCGAATCGCATCCCAGAAGTAACCGGTGCTCGGCCCGCGAGGTAAACATGCGATACGGCTCCTCGGTGCCCTGAGTCACGAGGTCGTCGATCATCACGCCGGCATAGGCCTGATCCCGGCGAAGGATGAACGGTTGCCGGCCTCTTACCGCCAGGAGGGCGTTGATCCCGGCGATGAGGCCCTGGGCCGCCGCCTCTTCATATCCTGAGGTACCGTTGATCTGGCCAGCCAGATACAAGCCTTCGATCCCCCGGACCTTCAGAGTCGGCTCCAGCTGTTGCGGATTCACGAAATCGTACTCGACGGCATATCCGTAGCGGGCTATCACGGCCTCTTCGAAGCCGGGCAACGACCGAACGACACCGTCCTGGACATCGGACGGTAGCGATGTCGAGATCCCATTCATGTACAACCACGGGTGATTCAGCCCTTCCGGCTCGACAAACACCTGATGCCTCGGCTTGTCTGAAAAGCGGACGACCTTATCCTCGATCGACGGGCAGTAACGCGGACCGGTGGCGGCGATCTGTCCGCTGTACATCGGAGCCCTGTGAAGGTTGGCCCGGATGAGCTGGTGCGTGGCCTCGCTCGTATGCGTGAGGTGGCAAAGGACCTGCGGAAGCTCGAGGCGGTCGGTGAGAATCGAAAACGGCCGTGGGGAGGCATCGCCGGGCTGCGGAACGAGCCGGCCGAAATCGACCGAGCTCCGATCGACGCGAGGCGGGGTTCCGGTCTTGAGCCGGCCGAGGTTGAGGCCGAGCATCCGGAGCGAATCGGACAGGGTCTGGGCCGAAGGCTCGCCGAAGCGGCCACCTGGGCTCTGTTCTTCGCCCGAATGCATGAGGGCTCGCAGAAAGGTACCGGTCGTCACGACGCACGCGGAGCTGGTCAGGAGCCGCCCGTCAATGAGTAGAACACCGCGGACGCGAGACCCCTCGATCAGGAGCGAACGGACCGTTCCCTCGACCACGGCGAGGTTGGCCTCGCATGCCAGAAGATTCTGAACCGCTTCGGCATAGAGATCACGATCACACTGCGCTCGAGGTCCCTGAACCGCAGGTCCCTTGGAGCGATTGAGAATCTTGAATTGGATGCCGGAGCGATCCGCGGCTTCGCCCATCAGCCCGCCGAGCGCATCGATCTCTTTGACCAGATTGCCCTTGGCCAGGCCGCCGATCGCCGGGTTGCACGACATGCGGCCGATGGCCTGTCGGGCCATGGTCACCAGAGCAACGCTGGACCCGCCACGGGCGGCGATGCGGGCGGCTTCCGCGCCGGCGTGACCGCCGCCGATCACGACGACATCGTATCTATCCGTCATGTTTCACGTGGAACACTACTTACCGATGCAAAATTTTGCAAAGATCTCGGCGAAAACCTCCTCGCTCTCTATCCGGCCAATCAGCCTTTCCACGGCCTCCGCACCTCGGTAAAGATCGACCAGGATCACTTCCTCAGAAGCACCCGTCTCGAGCGTCTCTCGCGCCATTTGCAAGGCCGAGATTCCGTCGCGCAGGGCGGCGATCTGCCGCTCGTTTACAACAGCCGGGGAGTCGGAGCGGACCGCGAACCGGTCGCGAACCGTACGGTCGAGCTCGCAGAACAGCTCTGGCATCCCGGCTCCCCGGAGGGCGCTGATGGCCAACTCGCCCACGGGCCCCGAGCTCAGATCTCCCTTGGTGTAAACGACGAGGGGAGGATGCGGCAAGCGGCTGAGCTCGTCATTGTCCGCTACCGTCCGGCCCACTGTCGTGTCGATCAGATACAGGATGAGGTCGGCATCTGATGCCGCCAGACGGGCACGCTCGATCCCCATGACCTCGATAAGGTTGTCGCTGGCCCGAAGCCCGGCAGTATCCGTTACCGTCACGGGAAGTCCCGCGATCTCGATCGTTTCTGAGATCAGGTCGCGGGTCGTGCCCGCGATCTCCGTGACGATGGCGCGCTCACTCCCGACCAAGGTGTTGAGCAGCGTCGATTTTCCCGAGTTCGGTGCGCCGAGGAGGACGATCTTCAGGCCTCGTCGTGTCGCTCGACCCCTCTCGTAGGTCTGCGCCAACGTCTCTTCCAGGCGAATGACTTCGTCGAGAATCGTGCCGGCAGCCTCGCGACTGATGAAGTCGTAACCTTCTTCGCTGAAATCGAGAGCCGCCTCGAGGCGCGAAATGACGAACAACAGCCTCTCGCGAATACCAGCAGCTTCATTACTCAGACGCCCGGCCATGTTCGCCAGAGACATGCGAGCCTGGAGCGACGTGCGCGCGTCGATGAGATCCGCGATGGCCTCGGCCTGAATGAGATCGATCTTTCCATTCAGGACCGCCCGCTCCGTGAATTCGCCCGGTTCCGCCATCCGCGCACCACATCGAAGCGCGGCCCTGATGACGTTCTCTACCACCAGTGGGCTGCCGTGAAGTGAGAGCTCGACCAGGTCATTCCCGGTGAAGCTACGCGGCCCCATGTAGAGGGTCATCACGCAGTCGTCCAGGGTTTCCCCATGATCGGTCAGCGTCACGCGGGTTGCCACGCGTTCGGCTGGAGGCTCCCGGTTGGCTAGCCCGCAAATCATCGAATGCGCTCGTGGCCCGTCCATACGGACCAGCGCCAGCGCGCTCTTCGCCGGCGGCGTCGCTGCAGCGACGATGGTATCGGCCGGGTCGCCGCTGCTCACGGCTCGCGCTGCATGCCGGCGGGAGGAGCCTGCCGACGAATGATAGCCACTCGCTTGTAGAAGCCCTCACCGCGCGATTCGGTCGTCACTTCGTGGTCGTCCTGAAGCGCCAGATGAACGATACGACGCTCGATCGGCGTCATGGCCGGCAGCAGCTGTTCTCGGCCGTCACTGCGGACGCGGTCGGCGAGGCCTCGCGCCTGTTTGCCGAGGTCATCGTTGCGTTTCCCCTTGAACTCCTCGCAGTCGAACTCGATGATCTTCTCGACCTTGCGACCGACAAGTGCCTTATTCGTAAGTACTTGCAGTGAATCCATCAGCGCGCCGTTCTGCTCCAGAACAAGCATGCGATCGCGCCCGTAGAGGCGAACCGAGATCTGTTGATCGTCCTCAAACGTCCGAAGATCGAGTTGCAGGTTCGTGAGCTGGACGAGTCGTCCGCACCATTCGGCCACTGCTGCCGCCTCCGGGGTCTGCGGCTCTTGAACGGGAGCGGAGACGGAGGCCGCGCCGATCTCGTTCTCGTCGGGTCGCCGGGCCTGTCGCGGCCGCTCACCGCGCTCTCCTCTTTCGGATCGTGAGGTCCGGCCGGCGCCCTGAGCGGGGCCCCGATCGCGGCCACGGCCGCGCCGGCCACGAGAACGAGAGGGAGTGGGGCGGGGAGAAGCGGTGCTGGAGTCACTGGAGACCCTATCCGCGTGCTGGCGAGGAGCCGGCTCCTGAGATATTTCCTCGTCGTTGACGTCGGCCTCGATGACTACCCTCTTGATTCCTCCGAGAAAGCCTCTCTTCTCGAGCACCACGTGGTAGGTGAGCCGATAACGATCGACGCCGAGTGTCTCACCCGCGCTGGCGAGGGCTTCTTCGAGTGTTCTTCCGTCGAACTGTGGACTCATCGAATCACCTCGATCACCAGCTCAATCAGCCGGATGATCCTTCCAGTACTTATTCATGATGGTCTGCTGGATTATCGTCAAAATGTTCTGAACGAGCCAGTAGAGAACCAGACCGCTCGGGAATTCCTTGAAGATCCAGCCGAAGATCAGCGGCATCATGAGAAACATGCGCCGTTGCGTCGCGTCCGCGGTGTTCGGCGTGATGAGCTGCTGCACGAACATCGTGATGGTCATGAGGATCGGCGTGATGTAGTACGGGTCCTTGAGCGAGAGATCATGGATCCACCAGATGAAGGGCGCTCCGCGCAATTCGATGGCCTTGCCCAGCAGCCCGTAGAAACCCCAGAGGATAGGAAGCTGAAGCACCATCGGGAGACAACCGCTCATCGGGCTGATGCCCTCCGTCTGGTAGAGCTTCATCATCTCCATGTTCATCTTCTGGCGTTGTTCCGAATCGGTCTTGGCCTTCTTGTAGCGATCGCGGATCACGTTCATCTTCGGCTGCACCCGCTGCATTTTCTTCATCGAGACAATGCTCTTGTGTTGCAGCGGGTAGAGCACGACTTTGAGGAGGATAGTCAGGACGATGATCGCGAAGCCGTAGTTCCGGGTCGTCTTGTTGATCCAGACCAGGGCGGTCAGCAGAAAGCGGGCGATGATTCCGAACACGCCGAACTGCAGGGTCTTTTCGAGGCCGTAGTGATCGAGCAACTCAGCCTTCTTCGGACCGAAAAACGACGTTCCACTCACCATACCCAGGCCGGGTGCTGAATTGAGACCGGCGTACAGATCGCGGCGTTTCTTCTGTTCGCTTCCGAGAAGCGGGAAATCCTCTGCCTTGATCGAAGCACTGCCTGCTTTCTCGGGCTTGAGGACTGTGAGGAAATAGTTGTCTTCGATGCCGATGTAGTCGATTGGCGGGTCGAAAGTCTGAAAGAGGGGGGCCTTCTCACGAGGCACGGTCTTGAGGCTGTCATCGCGCTGGACGACAGCGTTTCCAGTCACGATGAACTGGTTGTCCTTCTCATCCGGTGCGAGCGTCCGGATTCCAGGCCCAATGACAACGCGGAATGGGATGCCTTGTGGGGTCGCGGAGACCGAAAAGGCAAATTGCGGTTCGTTGCCCATCCGGAAGACCTTGCTGATCGAGACCGTTCCGTCGCTGACCGTGTATGTGATGGTATGGATGGGACCCACAACCTCGTCCGCGACTTCATAGAGCGACCCGTTGGCGAATGAGTTGAAAGCCGGATCTGCGCCGATGATTGCGAACGGGTAGTCGGTCCTCGTCGGGTCGCGTCCCTTCACCAGATCGACCGCCGAACCGTCGGCCATCTTGTAATGTTTGAGCTGGAAGGAGACGAGCTGCGCGCCGCGGTTCGAGAATCGCGCGACAAAGTCGGGAGCATCGACTGTGGTCACCCGAAGGGAAGCCGTGGTCTTCTTCGGAGTGATAGGCGCCACAGGTGCCGGCGCCGGCACTCTCGTTTCAGCGGCCGGCCGCTGGCCGCCGGCCACCGCAGCCGGGACACTCGGACGTGACGCAGGTGCGGCTGCCTTCACCACGGCTTTCTGTTTGACCAGCTCGGGAAAGAATCTCGGGACCAGCGCCGCCCACGCCCACAGAAAGGCGATCGAGATCAGGACCGCCATGAATAGTCGCTTTTCCATTTGTTACGGGACGGGGTCCCAACCTCCAGGGTGAAACGGATGACAGCGGAAGAGTCGCTTGAGAGCCAGCCAACTGCCGTGTACAGCGCCGTATTTTTCCACAGCGTTCATGGCATACATCGAGCACGTCGGCTCGAATCGGCACATCGGAGGCAGGATCGGGGAGACGACCACCTTGTAGAGCCGCAGCAGGAAGAGGAGAAGCCAGCGCATCGCGATCCAGTCACTGCAGGCTCGTTGCAGCGCGGCGGAACAGGGCCACCAGGTCCGACTTGAAATCGGTAAAAGAGGCTCGAGCCGCCGATGGTTTGATGTTCACGACAAAATCGGCTCGCTGAAGATCGAGAGCGAGCGGCTCCCGATGAGCACGCCAGACCTCCCGCGTCCATCGCTTGAGGCGATTGCGGATGTTCGCCTTGCCTGCCTTCTTCGTGGCGGTAATCCCGAGCCGGGAAAAGGTCATCTGGTTGTCAGCGATGAACAGCACGGAGAAACGCGAAAAATACTTTCGTCCCGACTCGTACGTACGAAGGTAGTCCGCGCGCTTGGCAAGACGAGTCTGCTTTGGCAGGGTGCGGCGACCGCGAGCGGTCAGGAGGCTGTTTTCCACCGACCCCTCGCGTTGTGGCTACGGCTAAACCGCCAGACGCTTGCGCCCCTTGCGACGACGGCGCGAAAGCACCGCCTGGCCATCTTTGGTTCTCATGCGGACGAGAAAGCCATGCGTGCGCTTACGCCGGCGGTTGTTCGGTTGAAAGGTACGCTTCATATTGTCCTAACCTTTTGAAAAGAAAGCGGGGAGTATAGCGGTCATACCAGGGCCGGTCAACGCGATACCGAGAGCACCGCCGCAAACGAGACTGAACGGTGCCCTATTCCAGCGCCGAGTCACCGCTTTCGGAGTGGTTACAACGCCGGTTGATGAGGCTGGGGTGCTGTGCTAGACTCCCTCGCCTTCCCCATCCGCGATTTCCACAATTGTGGAAAAGTTGTGGAACATCAGACAGATACGCCCCCTCCTCGCATGAATCTCTGGAACGAAGTCCTGCTCCGGCTCGAGCAAACCGTAGACCGGTCGGAGTACGAGACCTGGTTCGCTCCGACCACCTTTCTGGCGGCTCGCGGCGAGACCATTGAAGTGAGAGTCCCGGACGAACGGTTCGTCGACGCGATCTCCGATCGCTACAGTCCACAGATCCGATCGATCCTCAGCCAGCTCGCGTCAGACCGGACCAAAATTCATTTCGTCGCAGACGCCTCCGCGCATCAGCAGGCGCCATCCGGGTCCGCTCCGCCGCCGCCGACCGAGCCCCCCACCGCACTGTTCAACCCGCGATACCGCTTCAGCACGTTCGTGGTTGGGAGCTCGAATCAACTGGCCTATGCCGCCTCGCTCTCCATCGCCGAGAAGCCGAGCGGCTCGTTCAATCCTCTCTTCATCTACGGAGGCGCAGGCCTCGGAAAGACGCACCTCATCCAGGCCATCGGCCAGCAGATGAAGCAACAGAATCCGACGCTGAAGGTCGTCTACATGTCGGCCGATTCGTTCGTCACGGAGCTCATCAGCTCGATCCGCTACGACCGTATGAGCTCGTTTCGAGATCGTTATCGGTCAGTCGACGCGCTGCTGCTCGACGATATTCAATTCCTGGCCGGCAAAGAGCGAACGCAGGAGGAGTTTTTCCACACCTTCAACGCTCTGTACGAAGCGCAGAAACAGATCGTATTTACCTCCGATGCACCGCCCAGGGATATACCGACGCTTGAAGACCGGCTCCGCTCCCGTTTCGAATGGGGACTGATCGCCGACATCCAGCCTCCCGATCTGGAGACGAAGGTGGCCATTCTCAGAAAGAAGGCCGAGGATCGGAAATTGTTTCTGCCCGATGACGTGGCGCTTTTTGTGGCGGAGCGTGTGCGGTCCAACATCAGGGAGCTCGAGGGTCATCTGAACCGGGTCGCCGCATTCGCGTCACTCACTGGCCATCGGATCGACCTCGATCTGACCAAGGAGGCACTCCGCGATCTTCTCTCGAAGGAGAACAAGCCGATCACAGCGACGGAGATCCTGAAACTCGTAGCCGCTCACTATGGGATCAAGGTTTCCGACCTGAAGTCGAAATCGAACGCGCGTCCCGTGGCCTATCCACGCCAGGTGGCCATGTTCATCTGCAAGTCACTGACCGATCTTTCCTATCCGGAAATAGGAAAACTCTTCAACAACAAACATCATTCGACAGTCATCTACTCGGTCGAGAAGATCGACAAGCTGCGCCAGGAGGATCAATCGGTGGCCAGCACGCTCGATATGATGATCAAGCACTTTCGATGATTTCCGCGACGGTCTGCGGAATGAGTGCCTAAATCCTGCGGAAAAGCGAGAGGCCGAAAAAGCGGCCCGTCACCACGGTGGAAAACTCAGGAGTAATCCACTCGTTTTCCTCGACGATCTCCACACGGCCCGCCTGCGAAGACTGCTATACTTTTGAGGCACTTGGCACTCACTCCGAGTTTTTCCGCACGCATCTACTACTACAACCACAAATTAAAGAGTCTCTGTTTTAAAAGGAATAGACATGGAGCTGACGCTCGCCAAAGCTGATCTGCAAAAGGAGCTGCAGCTTTGCCAGGGAGTTGTCGAGAAACGCTCGACGATTCCGATTTTGTCGAACGTTCTGATCAAGGCCACTGATGGCCGGCTCGAGATCGCCGCCACCGACCTCGATGTCACGATCCTCAGCTCCTGCCCGGCAACCGTCATCACAGAAGGCGGAGTCACAATCGAGGCGCGCCGCTTTTTCGATGTGATCCGTTCCCTGCCAAACGATGACGTCAAGCTCACGCTGCAGGAGAATTTCTCTCTGCAGGTCGAATCGGGTACCGCCAAGTTCCGGCTGCTGGGTCTGCCGGCGGAGGACTATCCAACGCTTCCGACGGTCACCTCGACAGACCCCTATTCCATGCCGCTCGATGAGCTGAAGACAATGGTCGGCAAGGTGATTTTCGCCATCACCCATGAAGAGACGCGTTTCCAGTTGAACGGCGCCCTTCTGAAAGTCCAACCGTCGAAGATGGAGATGGTGGCTACCGACGGACACAGAATGGCGCTCATCAACTTCGCCCAGACCGTCGGGCATAAGAAGAGCGAGGAGCTGACCATTCTCATTCCACGGAAGGCGCTTCATGAGATCCTGCGGCTCGAGGCTTCTGAAGACGGCCTGGTGCAATTCGGCACCTCGGAAAACCACCTTTTCTTCGAAGCGGGCGATCGAAGGCTTCTAGCTCGCATGATCGACGTGAATTTCCCCAATTACATGGAAGTAATCGCCCGCGACAACGACCGTCGCGTCATGGTCGACCGCGAACGCCTGCTGTCTACGATTCGCCGGATCTCCCTCGTGGCGAATGAGCGGACGCGCGCGGTCCGTTTCGATTTCGCGCCGGGAAAGCTCACCGTGTCGTCGACCAATCCGGAGCTCGGAGACGCCCGGGAGACGGTGCCCATCGATTATGCCGGAGCGACGTTTTTCGTGGGCCTCAACGCGGCCTACGTGACCGATTTTCTGAGCGCAGTCGACACGCCGAACGTCTCGCTGGAACTGAAGGACGAGAACAGTCAGTGCATCGGGCGACCGGCCGCCGCGGCAGACGATCTGTCGTACGAGTATCTCTACGTCGTCATGCCGATGCGGATCGCATAGCGATTTGATTCTCGAGCGACTGAGCAGCGAGAATTTTCGCAACCTCGAAGCTGCCGAGTATCGGTTTCATCCGGCGGTCAATCTGGTCGTCGGCATGAACGGCCAGGGGAAGACGAATCTTCTCGAGGCTGTCTATTTCCTCGCCACCACCAAGTCCTTTCGCACTGCCAGGACCCAGAGCCTCATCCGTTTCGGGCAGTCGTACCTTTTCGTAAACGGCGATATCGCGCGCCAGGGTGTGACCCAGACGCTATCCGCGGGAGTCGATCCCGGGGAGTCGCGGCGGGTCCTGACGATCAATGCCGAGAGGGTGCCGCTCGGCCGCTACCTCCAGAGTCTGACCGTGATCGCTTACTCCTCTTCTCGGCTGGAGATCATCCGTGGTGGGCCCGAAGACCGGCGCCGGTTTCTCGACCGGGGCATCGCGAGCGTGGAACCAGGCTATCTCGAGCGGCTCAATCGTTTCCAGCGTGCGCTCAAACAGCGGAACGCGCTCCTCCACGCAATTGCTGCGCGTCAGGCCCGGGCGTCCGACCTGGACGCGTGGGATGAAGAGTTTCTGCTCGCGGCCATTCCGGTCTCCGCGGCCCGGGCGGACTATGCCAGGCGGATCTCGGCGTTGCTCGGGGCTACGGTGGACCGCTACCGCTACCACGTCACGGGCCTCACGCTTCGTTACCTGCCGGGCGGTGAGGCTTCGGGCGACCCCGGCGCCTGGCGCCAGCGCCTCCAGGAGGTGAAGCGACAGGAGTTGCGCAGCCGGATGACTCTGGTCGGACCGCAGCGGGACAACGTGGCTTTCGAGCTTGAAGGAAGGCCGGCCGCCGAGGTCCTCTCGGGCGGGGAGCTCAAGACGATCGTCCTGTTTCTCAAATTCGCCAAACTGGAGCATTTTCGCGACGAGACCGGTGAGGCCGCCGTCTTCGTACTCGACGATATCGATGCCGAGCTCGACGTCGACATCCTCGAAGCGGTGCTCCTGAATCTGCCCGCGGCCACCCAGCTCTTCGCGACGTCTGCTAAACAGTCTGTAATCAGCGCTTTAGAGACAGGACCGCACCGGCGTTTTGCGATGGACGGCGGTAGGGCGGTCGAGGTCTCCGAACATTGAGAGGAGAGCCCTTCCCCAAGGCGTAAAATGAGAATTTTCCATACACAATTAATGTTCCGAAAGGCGGTCCTCAGTCCGCGTTCGTAACGCGAGACCTACGCAGCGGGATGGCCGACACGAAGCAGCTCTGAGCGAACGCCGAATGGACTCCGAAATCGGAGTCACAACCACGAGAAAACGACTGAATGCCACAGAACTACACAGCCGAAGACATCAAAGTTCTCAAAGGCCTGGACGCAGTTCGCAAGCGTCCCGGGATGTACATCGGAGACACGGATGACATCACCGGTCTCCATCACATGGTGTACGAAGTCGTCGACAACTCCATCGACGAAGCGCTCGCCGGCTACGCGGACAAGGTCTCGGTGGTCATCCATCCGGACAGCTCGGTCACCGTCGAAGACAACGGCCGCGGCATCCCGGTCGACCTGCACAAGGAAGAGGGACGTTCCGCTGCCGAAGTCATCATGACCGAGCTGCACGCCGGCGGAAAATTCGATAACAATTCATACAAAGTCTCCGGCGGCCTTCACGGCGTCGGCGTCTCGGTGGTCAACTTCCTGTCCGAGTGCCTGGAGCTGGAGATCTACCGCGATGGAATGATCTGGCAGCAGACTTATCGCGGGGGTGTTCCGGTCGCGCCGATCGCAGCGACGGGCAAGACCACCAGGCGGGGAACCAAGGTTACGTTCAAGGCCGATCCGGCGATCTTTTCGGTCCTGGAAATGAATTACGAAACGCTCTCCCAGCGCCTGCGCGAGCTGGCCTTTCTCAACTCCGGGGTGCACATCGAGATTCAGGATGAGCGGACCGACAAGCGCCACGAGTTCTGCTACGAGGGAGGGATCACATCCTTCGTTCGGGACCTGAACAAGAACAAGACGCCGCTGCACGACCAGCCGATCTTTATCTTCGACGAAAAGGATGGAGAGCGCGTGGAGGTGGCCCTGCAGTGGAATGAGGGCTACTCCGAGAACATCTACGCCTTCACCAATACGATCAAGAATCTCGATGGCGGAACCCACATGGCGGGTTTCAAGGCCTCGCTGACCAGAACGGTCAACAAGTACATCGACGAGCTGGGGATCCTCACAAAACTGAAGCTGGCGCTGGAGGGGGACGATGTCCGCGAAGGGCTGACCGCGGTTGTTTCGATCAAGATTCGAGACCCCAAGTTCTCCTCCCAGACCAAGGACAAGCTCGTTTCTTCCCACGTCAAGACCTGGGTCGAGCAGGTGATGAACGAGCGTCTCGGCCAGTACTTCGAGGAGAACCCGCGGGAGATGAAGCGCATCATCGAGAAGATCATCGATGCGGCGCGTGCCCGCGAGGCCGCTCGCAAGGCACGCGACCTCACGCGGCGCAAAGGAGCGCTCGACTCTGCCGCCCTTCCTGGAAAGCTCGCCGACTGTCAGGAGCGCGATCCGAAGTTCTCCGAGATTTACTTCGTCGAGGGAGACTCCGCCGGCGGTTCTGCCAAGCAGGGGCGGGACCGGCGCTTCCAGGCCATCCTCCCGCTGAAGGGGAAGATCCTCAACGTGGAGAAAGCGCGCCTGGACAAGATGCTCTCATCCGAAGAGATTCGGGTGATGATCACCGCTCTCGGCACCGGCATCGGCGCTGGCGATTTCGCGATCGAGAAGCTGCGCTACCACAAGATCATCATCATGACGGACGCCGACGTGGACGGCTCGCACATCCGCACCCTCATTCTGACCTTTTTCTTCCGTCACATGCGCGAGGTGATCGAGCGCGGTCACCTGTTCATCGCCCAGCCGCCGCTGTTCAAGGTGGCCCAGGGGAAAAAGGACACCTACATCAAGGACGAGGCCGAGCTCTCGCGCTTCCTCCTCTCGCGCGTGGCCGAGAACGTGAAGGTCACGCCGCAGGCCGGCCTGACGATCGGCGGAGATACGCTGGTCACCCTTCTCCAGCGCATTGAAGAGTACAGGGCCCATGCGCAGAAGCTCGCATCACGGGGCATTCCGCGCCAAGCGCTCGACATCCTTTTCTCGGAGGGGATCTTCGACAAGAGCGCTCTCGGCGAATCAGACAAACTCGGGGCCCTGGAAACGGCGTTGAAGAATGCCGGGTTCGACGGGGTTCGACAGCTGACCGACGAGGAGACAGAGACGCCGTTCGTGCGGTTCCTGTCGTCGCGCAACGGAAGCTCGCGTCAGATCGTCATCAACGGCGAGTTTCTATCCCAGTACGATTTCCGGCAGATGGGGAAGGCCTTCGCACAGCTGGCGGGATTCGGACTTCCGCCCTATGTCCTCGAGCACGGAGGAGATACGACGGCCCTGCCTACGGCCGACAGCCTCATCGAACAGATCTACGAGCTCGGCAAGAAAGGCCTGTCGATCTCCCGTTACAAAGGTCTGGGAGAGATGAATCCCGAGCAGCTGTGGGATACCACCATGAACCCGGAAACGCGCCGCCTCCTTCAGGTCCGGATCGAGGACGGAGTGGGGGCCGAGGAGGTCTTCACGGTCCTCATGGGCGACCAGGTAGAACCGCGCCGCAACTTCATCCAGGACAACGCGCTGGACGTCAAAAACCTCGACATTTAAAAGCAACGTTATCACGCGGTGATAATCGTTTGTATCGCGACGTTGTTAATAGAACGATTTAATAGTATTCAGTATTGCGAGCATTATATCGCAAGGAAATACAGACTTTAAAGGCAGTCCGTTAAAGCGGTTACCCGACCGGTCCCGGAAACCCGCTGCCCCCAGGCCTGCAACGGAGCACACTCGCACCCATGTCCGACTACCAGCTAATCGACGACCTCCGGATCCCGGTCAACATCGAAGACGAGATGCGCAAGTCGTATCTCGACTACGCCATGTCCGTCATCATCGGGCGGGCCCTGCCTGACGTCCGCGACGGCCTCAAGCCTGTCCACCGCCGCATCCTCTACGGGATGTATGAGCAGGGCAATACGGCCAATAAGGCTTACAAGAAATCGGCTCGTATCGTAGGCGACGTGATGGGCAAGTTTCATCCGCACGGCGACAGCGCCATCTACGATGCGGTCGTCCGCATGGCCCAGGATTTCTCGATGCGCTACCGGCTGGTCGACGGTCAGGGCAACTTCGGGTCGCTCGACGGCGACAACGCGGCCGCCATGCGATACACCGAGGTCCGTCTGACCAAACTGGCCGAAGAGCTGATGCGGGATGACATCGACAAGGAGACCATCGACTGGGTACCGAACTACGACGGCTCACTATCCGAGCCTTCCGTCCTCCCCGCAAAGTACCCGAACCTGCTCGTCAACGGCTCCTCCGGCATCGCCGTCGGAATGGCAACCAACATTCCCCCGCACAATCTCGGCGAGATCATCGACGCCTGTCTCATGGTCATCGACAACCCGAACGCGACCGTCTCTGAACTGATGACCGTGTTGCCGGGCCCCGACTTCCCGACCGCCGGCTTCATTCATGGACTGGACGGCATCCGCCAGGCCTACGAAACCGGCCGCGGCATCATCCAGCTGCGGGCCCGCGTCACCATCGAGACGCCGAAAAAAGGGAGCGACAAGCAGTCGATTATCATCAACGAGATCCCCTACATGACGAACAAGGCCCGGTTGATCGAAAAGATTGCCGAACTGGTTCGCGACAAACGCATCGAAGGAATCGCCGATCTCCGCGACGAATCGGACCGGGACGGCATCCGAGTGGCCATCGAGCTCAAGCGGAATGAGGTCCCTGAAGTCGTCCTCAACAGCCTCTACAAGAATACGCAGATGCAGACGACCTTCGGGATCATCTTCCTGGCCATCGTCAACAACCAGCCGCAGGTCATGAGCCTGCCGGTGATGCTGCGGCACTTCATCGACCATCGTAAAGAGATCGTCGTCCGCCGCACCCGCTACGATCTCCGGAAGGCCGAAGAGCGCGCTCACATTCTCGAGGGACTGGTCAAGGCCCTCGATCATCTCGACGCGGTCATCGCCCTGATCCGCAGAAGTCCCACACCGGGCGAGGCCAAGAGCGGACTGGTGGGAGAGTTCGCCTTCTCCGAGATTCAGGCCCAGGCCATCCTCGATATGCGCTTGCAGCGTCTCACCGGTCTGGAGCGGGACAAGATCGTCACCGAATACCAGGAGGTGCAGGCTCTCATCAAGAAGCTCAAAGAGATTCTGGCCTCCGAGCGCCTGGTCCTGGAGATCATCGCCGGTGAGCTCCGCCAGATCCGGGAACAGTACGGCGACCCACGGCGCACTGAGATCGTGGCCGAGACGCGCGAGATCAGCATCGAGGACATGATCACCGAAGAGGACATGGTGATCACCGTCTCGCGCGGCGGGTATATCAAGAGGTCTCCGCTCTCCCTCTATCGCGAGCAGCGCCGCGGCGGCAAAGGAAAGATCGGGATGATCCCGAAGGAAGAGGACATCGTGGAGCATCTTTTCGTCGCCTCCACGCACGCCTACATCCTGGTGTTCACCGATCGCGGGCGTCTTTACTGGCTGAAGGTCCACACCCTGCCCGAGGTGGGCACCGCGGCGCGCGGCAAGGCCATCGTCAACCTGCTTCAGGTCGAGCAGGGGGAGAACGTTCGCGCGCTTCTGACGGTACGTGACTTCAACAACGCGGCGAAGTACGTGGTCATGTCGACGCGGGGCGGAAAGATCAAGAAGACCGAGCTGTCGGCCTTTTCCAATCCACGCGCGGCGGGCATCATCGCCATCGACATCAACGAGGGCGACGATCTTCACAGCGTCGATACCAGCGACGGCGATTCACAGATCTTCATCGGAACGCATAACGGAGTGGCCATCCGTTTCAGCGAAGAAGACGTGCGGCCGATGGGAAGAGGAGCGGCGGGAGTCAAGGGCATCACCCTGCGCGAGGGCGACTATGTTGTGGAGATGGACGTGCTGCGAAAGTCCGAGCCCGGCGAGATCCTCACGGTCACTGAGAAGGGCTTCGGCAAACGCACGGCCGTTGACGAGTATCGCCTCCAGACCCGGGGCGGACTGGGCGTCATCAACATCAAGACGACCGAAAAGAATGGAAAAGTCACAGGGATCAAGCACGTAGCCGCTGAGGATCAGGTGCTGCTCATTACGGAACAGGGGAAGATCATCCGCGTGGCCTGCGCTACGATCCGATCCATCGGTCGCTCGACCCAGGGCGTCCGCCTGATCAACGTGGATGATGCCGACAGCGTCGTTGCTGCGGTCAAGATCGTCGAGAGGGACAATGCAGAGGAAGAGCTCGACGCCGCAGGGGTGGAAGTGGCGATTCCCGAGACAAGTCTTGATGACGCCGATCTCCCCGAGGATGATTCAGTCGAGGAACCCGATTCGGAGGTCCCGGAAGACGACGAACCAGTGCACTAAGCGGTCGTGATGGGTGGCACGGGCCGCCTGCTGGCATGAGTGGCGGCCTTTGCTTTTCAGCTGATCGCCGGCACCGGCCACGCCGGCTCGGATCGACCGGCAGCCCGCTGTTTGCGTTCCACCCGGTCAGCGCCGTCGTACAATTAATGAATGCCAAAACTCTCGCGGGACCGCGTCAATCAATTGGCGCGGCTCCTGGTGGACGAGATGACCCGTGCGCGTGCGGTCAATCTGCTCAAGGACCGCGACGCCGTGCGGCAATCGATCGTTCACGCTCTTGGCGATGAGCTGAAACGCGAGGAAGAGCGCGAGCAGAGGGTGCGGCTGCGAATTCTGGCGATGAAAAAGCCGCCACTGCAGCAAACCCGGGAGTACGAGACGCTCTTCCGTCAGTTGATGGAAGAGGAGTACGCCCACGACGGGCTGACGATCTGACTGCTACTGCGGGAGCGAGCCGCCCGGCTCCCCGACGGCGTCAGGAGAGGGGAACGATTCCGCCTCCGCCTCATCTCCGGTATGGATCATGGCCCGCCACCGCTGCGCCTTCATGCGCTCGAAGATCCCGCCGGCGTGACCGGCCGGAATCCAGCTGTTCCCACCGCATTTCGGGCAGCGGCCACGAAACGCGATGTTCTTCCCACAGTCGGGGCAAATGATTACCAGCGAGTGAGATAGCTCGAACTTCTGCTCGCCCTCGGCATCCAGACTGCTGAGAAACGAGCTGAGATTCTGGAAGGTTTCGTCGAGGGACATCACTTCTCCTGAGCCAAAATTTGCACACGACATGCCACGGATCGCCGTGCCTTGTCCGCTGTTCGATTCTCAACTCTTGCTGATGGCCGAACCAGACCGCCCACCGATCGGGCTCGCCATCACCCAGCGGGCTTTCCCGGCTGGCGGTTAGATTTTCAGATCGTCATGACATCGAACTGCTCATGATGCAGCGAATCGTCCGGCTTGAAAACCAGATGGATTCCGAGATGACTCTCGATCTCGGCGAAGACCGGCTCGGAGCCGTTGGAGAAAGTTCCGTAGACGATCGGATTGACGCGCACGATGACGTCCTGCCCTTCGTGCAGATCGCGCAGCTTCATCAGCTCGCGCCAGATCTCGATGGAGATCGTGGCGTTCGACTTGATGCGCCCGCTGCCGCCGCAATAAGGACAGGCCTGAGTGAGGGAGCGCTCGAGACTCTGGCGGACGCGCTTTCGCGTCATCTCGATCAGGCCGAACTCGGAGATCTGCAGGATCTTTGTCTTCGACCGATCTTTGCGGATCTCTGTTTCCAGAGCGTCGAAGAGTGCGGCCCGGTTTTCCGGGATTTCCATGTCGATGAAATCGAGGACGATGATTCCGCCCAGATCGCGCAGCCTGATCTGGCGAACGATCTCCTTCGCTGCCTCGAGGTTGGTGCGGAAGACCGTCTCCTCCAGATTGCGCTTGCCGACATATTTTCCGGTGTTCACGTCGATGGCCACGAGCGCTTCGGTCTGGTTGATGACGATGTAGCCGCCCGACTTGAGCCATGCCTTTGACTTGAGGGCCTTGGCGATCTCGGGCTCGATGCCAAACTCCTCGAAGATCGGGTCGTCGCGAAGGTAGAGACGGACGCGTGACACCAGATTCGGTTGAATCTGGTCGAGAAACTCGACGATGCGCTGATACTGCTCGACCGAATCAACCCACACCGTCTTGAACTCGGGCGACAGCACATCGCGGATGGTTCGGAGGACCAGATCGAGATCGTGATGAAGCGCGGTGGGAGCGCCCGTCTTTTCGGCTCGTCGCCGGATCTGTTCCCACAGGTCGGTCAGATAGTTGAGGTCGGCGACGAACTCTTCTTCATTGCGCTCTTCGCCGGCGGTGCGAACGATGAATCCGCCGGGGCCTTTCCGGATCCTCTCGAGGATCTCTTTGAGACGGCTTCGCTCCCCCTCGCTCTCGATGCGCCGGGAAACGCCGATGTGATTGACGGTCGGCATGTAGACCAGGAACCGGCCCGGCAGGGTAACGTGCGTCGTGATGCGGGCGCCCTTGGTGGCGATGGTGTCTTTGGAGACCTGCACCACGATCTCCTGACCTTCACGCAGCAGGTCCGAGATCGAGGCCTCGGGGCGGTGAACGTCATCGATCTGGATCTCCCGGGTTCCCTCGCTCTCCAGATCCTCGACCTCCTCGATGACGTCGGAGACATAGAGGAAAGCATCGCGGTCCAGCCCGAGATCGACGAAGGCCGACTGCATCCCCGGCAGGACCTTGGTGACGCGGCCTTTGTAGATGTTGCCGACGATCGTCCGCTGGCGGGTCCGCTCGACCCAGAGCTCCACGACCTGCCCCTCATCGAGCACCGCGATGCGTGACTCGTGCTTCGTGGTGTTAATGACGATCTCACGGGCCATGGGTGGGCGATTGTACATGAGGGGTGCGACAGAGCCGGGTGGACGGGCCCGCACTTCGCGACCCACGGCCCTTTGAGCCTCGGCATGACAAACGGGCAATGTCGAATGCCCCCCGCGGATGCTTAAATGATGCTGATCAAATCATGATGCCGGCGGCCATTTACTTCTCAGGCTCGATCAGCGGCGGGCGGCAGGACGTGGGCCTCTACCGCCGGATCGTCGACCATCTGGAGGCGAAGGGGCACCGCGTTCTGGCCGGAGCTGTGGCCACGGAGAGCGTCTCAGCCGGCGGGGAGGCTTTGGGCGAGCGGGCCATCTTCGAGCGCGACCTGGCCTGGATCGCCGAAGCGGCTGCTGCCGGAGGCGTCCTGGTGGCCGATGTCTCCGTTCCTTCCACCGGCGTCGGCTACGAGATCGCCGTGGCGCGCTATCGTTTCGACATGCCGGTCATCGCCCTCTACCGTCCGGCGCACACCAGCCGCTGCTCGGCCATGATCCGTGGGGACGCCGGAATCGAGACGATCGACTACGACGAAAAGGGCCTGGAGGATCTCTTCGAACGTCTCGACCAGACCCTGGAAAGGGTGGCTGCCGGTCTCCGCGAATAAACGCGCCACCCCTCCGGTTGGACGGTTCGCCTTTGTTGACGACGCCAGCGCGCCTTTGATATTTTGCGTCGCCTTCCAGCACTCCGGCATAGCTCAGTTGGTAGAGCAACGGACTGTTAATCCGTGGGTCGCAAGTTCGAGTCTTGCTGCCGGAGCCATTAGAATCAGTCGCTTAAGGCCACCGCCGCCCGGTGGCTTTTGTCTTTGGGCCTCATTGAGAATCTCAAACGCCTGCCGCCGGTCTGGCCTACGCGTTCAAAGACGTTTCGCGCTCCTCGCGACGCAACCGCCCCCCTGTAACTTCGTCAGTCAGGGGAACGACCGAGCGCGTTAATCTCCCCGCCATTTTGTCCCTGCTATCGTTGGGCGAATGACCGCTGACTGCCCTCTCTTATTCGCCCTCACGGTTCTTACGCGCAGGCGGTGGGGGCGAGTGTCGTGAGGGTCGAGGATCCGCCTTCGGGAGAGTCAGGGTATCGCTCGATTGTCGCAACATTCATCGTGGATGCTCTGGCGTGGCATGAGGGCCGAATTCGCTACACCTGCTCCATCTGTGGTTCGATGGATAGCGCCGGACCGACCAGTAACCCTGCCGTCCACAACGACATGCGCGAGCATCTTCAGCGGAACCACAGTATGAAGGGCACATCGGGCCTGCGGTCGGAAACGATCTTCGACTCGCAAGGCGGCATCTCAGCTGTCGAGTTCTATAGCCGGTGAAGCGGACTGCACCCTGGACGCCGCGAGGTGGCCCAAAAGAAAAGCCCCCGCGTGCAGCGCGGGGGCCGGGAGAGAGACCGCTTTGGGCAGGGGCGAAAAGCGGGTGAGTTCAACAAGGTAGACACTGCAAATGGCACCCGTAGAACAGCAATCTGATGGATGCCCGAAAATACCGGCACCCAGTCGCTTAAAACAAGGAAGGCCTCCGCGCGTGGAACGCGGAGGCCGAGAGAGACCGCTTTGAGCTACGAGCTCAGCGGGAAAGACTGGCGATAGCGACTGCACGGAGCGTGCCGTCCTCGCGACGCATTTGCAGTCTTCATTCCCAGAGACGAACAGGGTCATGCCCAGCTCTAAGGATTGCTCTGAGAACGCTCTTGCATTAGAACCTCCGCATGCAACTTCGCCTTTACTCCGACTTCGTCTGACCGTTCTGCTATATCGCTGAGCGAAGCAGTCTGGTCAGGCTGCTCGGGGAATTCGATCTGGAGCTCGATTGGCGCGGGTTCGAGCTTCATCCGGAGACACCGGCGGGCGGAGCGCGGCTCGACGAGATGTTCCCAGCCGATAAGCTGTCCGGCATGGCGGCTTACATGAAGCGTTTCGCTTCGCAGTTCGGCATCGACGACTTCCAGCAGCGCGAGCGGATTCCGAATACGCGTCGCGCACTGGCGTTGGCCGAGGTGGCGCGCGATGAAGGGAAGCTCGAGGCCTTCAGAACGAGGGCCATGGACGCGCACTGGCGCGATGGTATGGACCTCGAGAACGACGTCGACCTGGCCGCGATTGCCCTGGACTCCGGCCTCGCGGAGAATGCCGTGGAGCGTTCGCGCGATCCGCTGATCCTGGCGCGCGTCGACGACGCTCGCGACGAGGCCAGCGAGGTCGGCGTCCATGGGATCCCGACGTTCATCATCGGCAACCTCGGCCTCAGCGGCTGCCAGCCCTACGAGATATTCGAGCGGTTTGCGATCGAGGCCGGCGCGCCGCCACGGGTGCCGCGACCCGATCCCCATCCATAAAGTAGATCCCCAGGGTCCTTGTTCAGGCTGAGGGTTGACTCCGCCGGTCGCAACTAATGTAGCAAGGGAACCGTATGATCCGATGATCCGCGACTTTCTGGGAGGGTTGATGCTGGAGCTTTCGATCCGCGGCCTGTCGAAGACTTACCCGAATGGTGTGCGCGCGTTGTCGGACGTCACACTGACGATTCCTACCGGGATGTTCGGCCTGTTGGGGCCGAACGGCGCCGGCAAGTCGACGCTCATGCGAACGTTGGCTACCTTGCAGGAGGCCGACTCGGGATCGGCGCGCATTGGGGAGCTCGATCTCGATCTGTTGGTTCAGAAGGACGAGGTCCGGCGCATTCTCGGATATCTGCCGCAGGAATTCGGCGTCTATCCGAAGATCTCCGCCGAGACGATGCTGACCCACTTCGCGGTCCTCAAGGGTCTGACCGCCGCGAAAGAACGGAAGGAAGTGGTCGACGCTCTCCTCGAGCGCGTCAACCTCTTCGACGTCCGCAAGCAGAACCTCGGGACCTTCTCCGGCGGTATGCGGCAGCGCTTCGGGATCGCTCAGGCGCTCCTGGGATCGCCGAAGTTGATCATCGTGGATGAACCGACGGCCGGACTCGATCCGGGCGAGCGGGTTCGCTTTCACAATCTCCTGGCCGAGATCGGAGAGAACGTCATCGTCATTCTCTCGACGCACATCGTCGAGGACGTCTCCGACCTCTGCAGCCGGATGGCCATCATCTCTCACGGCCGGGTGTTGATGACCGGCGACCCGGCCGAGGCCATCGGGGCCATCGGTGGCCGGATCTGGCAGCGCGCCGTTCCCCGAAACGAGCTGGAAGGGTATCAGCGCGACCATGCCGTGATCTCCAGCCGCCTCGTGGCTGGACGCACCGTGGTCCACGTTTACAGTGAATCGAGCCCCGGCGAAACATTCGAGCCGGTGAATGCGTCACTCGAAGACGTCTACTTTTCAACGCTTCACCATGCGGCATGAGACGGACCTTCGTCGACAGCACGGCGAAGCGCCGGAAGCGTCCGGCGTTCAGGGGGCCGTACTCTGGTCCGCTGACGACGCAAACGTCTTTCAGGGATGACCGATGCTGAGGGAGTTCATTCGCTTCGAAACGCGCTACCACCTCAAGCAGCTCGTCTTCTACGTCTGCCTGATCATCTTCTTTTTCCTGACCTTCGGCGCGGTGACGAGCGACAGCGTGCAGATCGGTGGCAGCATCGGCAACGTTCATCGAAACGCTCCGTTCGTCATCATGCAGTTCCTGCTGGTGATGTCGGTCTTCGCCGTCTTCACCACGACCGCATTCGTGTCCAACGCCGCGCTGCGCGACTACGATCTGTCCACCGATTCCCTCTTCTTCTCTTCACCAATCCGCAAGCGCGACTACCTCCTCGGCCGCTTCACCGGCTCGGTCTTCATCTCCTTCCTCGTCTACCTCGGCGTGGTGGCAGGCATCATGATCGGCAGCTTCATGCCGTGGCTGGAGAAGGAGCGGGTCGGGGCCTTCACCCTCGTTCCGTATCTCTACTCGCTCTTCGTGCTCGTCCTCCCGACCGTTTTTCTCGTCGCGTCGATCTTCTTCTGTGTTGCCGTCCTGACGCGGAGCACGATGGCCACCTATGCCAGCGCGGTGGGGTTTCTGGTCAGTTATGTCGTGGCCAACTCGTTCATCGGCAACAATCTCGAGTACGAGAAGGTCGCCAGTCTGTTCGATCCTTTCGGCCTCTCTTCGTTCGCACTGGCCACGCGGTACTGGACGGTCGCCGAGCGCAATACCAAGGTGCTTCCACTCGAAGGGATCTTTCTCTGGAACCGGATTCTCTGGGTCGGAGTGGGCGTCGCAGTATTCGTCTTCACCGTCTGGAGGTTTCGCGTCGAGAGCGGACCAAGAAAGTCGGGAAAGTCGAAACAGAAGGGCGCCGAGCCGGCCGATTCCGGGTTGCTGTCCGCGAGCCCGCACAACGCTGCTTCGCTCAGGAGTGGGATCGCGTCGCAGCGCTTCGACGCCGGTGCATGGCTTTCACAGTTCGGAAGCACCTTCCGACTCGAGCTGGCCAGCGTCGTCAAGAGCGTGCCGTTTCTCATCATTCTCTTTCTGGGATTGCTGAACGTGACCGGCGGAGCTGCCTTCGCCGATTCATTGTTCGATACCAAGATCTATCCGGTCACCGGAGTCATGCTGCGAACGATCGCCGGCTCTTTCGTCCTCTTCGCTCTGATCATCGTGACCTTTTTTGCGGGGGAGATCGTCTGGCGCGAGCGTCAGATGAAACTGAGCGATGTCACCGACTCGATGCCGGTCCGCAGCTCCGCGGTGTGGGGCGGCAAGCTGGCGGCTCTCTGGGCCATGGTCGTCTTCCTCATGGCCACGGCGGTGCTGGCCACCATCGTCGTGCAGACCGCCAAGGGGTATCACAACTACGAGCTCGGGCTCTACGCCAGAGGGTTGCTGGCAGACAGCCTTCTACCCATGTTCATGATCGCCACGCTGGCGTTCTTTCTACAAGTGCTGGCCAACAACAAGTATGTCGGCTTCCTGTGCATGCTGCTGTACTTTGTGAGCCTGGCGGTGCTGCCGGCCATGCACTTCGAGCACTACCTCTATCGTTTCGCCCAGACGCCGCCATCCCCCTACTCGGACATGAACGGCTTTGGGCATTTTGTGCAGCCGTTGGTGTGGTTCAACCTCTACTGGCTTCTATTCAGCGGCATCCTCATCGTTGCCGGGCATCTCATGTGGGTGCGAGGCTCCGAGACCGCGATGCGAACCCGACTGCGGATTGCCGCGGCGCGCTTCGGCGCTCCTGCTCGAACCGTATTCGCGCTCCTGGCGGTGGCCTTCGTCTTCAGCGGCTGCTACATCTACTACAACACCAACATTCTCAACCACTATCGGACGACCGACCAGAACGAAAAGCGGTCGGCTGAGTACGAGAAGAAATACAAGCGATTTCAGTATCTGGCGCAACCGAAGATCACAGACGTCCGGGCCGACGTCGACATTTATCCGGAACGGCTGGCACTGGAGATCCGCGGCGCGTATACCCTCGTGAACAAGAGCGGTGCCCCGATCCCGGAGCTGCACGTCTCGATGAATCCGGACGTCACGTCGTATACGATCACCATTCCGGGCGCCGCGGTTCGCTCCGACGACCGGAACTTCGGCTACACCATCTACCGTCTCTCGCCTCCCCTGGCGGCCGGAGCGACCCTGCCGATGCGATACACCGTCAAGGTCGAGAGTCAGGGCTTCGTCAACTCGAATGCCAACACCGACATCGTCGCCAACGGCACCTTCGTCAACAACTTCGCTTATTTCCCCCACCTTGCATATCAGCCCGTGGCTGAGCTGCAGGACCGAAACAAACGGAAGAAGTACGGTCTCGGGCCGGCCGAGCGTCTGCCGAAGATCGATGATCCGGTCGCGCGCAACATCAATGAGCTGACCTCGGAATCGGACTGGCTCAATCTCGACACGACCGTCAGCACTTCAGGGGATCAGATTGCCATCGCCCCCGGCTATCTGCAGAAGGATTGGACCACGAACGGCCGCCACTACTTTCACTACAAGACGACATCGCCAATCCTCGGATTCTGGTCGTACCTGTCGGCTCGATATCAGGTCAGGCGCGATCACTGGAAGGATGTGGCCATCGAGGTCTACTTCGACGCGAAGCATCCGTACAACGTCGACCGGATGATCGACGGGGTCAAGCGATCGCTCGACTACTACACGGCGAACTTCTCTCCCTACCAGCACAAACAGGTCCGCATCCTGGAGTTTCCCCGCTACGCCCGTTTCGCTCAGTCCTTTCCCAATACCATCCCTTTCTCTGAATCGATTGGCTTCATCGCCGACCTGCGCGACAAGACGGCGATCGACTACGTCTTCTATGTCACGGCTCACGAAGTCGCACATCAATGGTGGGCCCATCAGGTCATCGGTGCTCAGGTGCAGGGAGCAACGATGATCACCGAAACGATGGCCCAATATTCGGCACTCATGGTCATGGAGAAAGAATACGGTCGGGACCAGATGCGCAAGTTCCTGGCGCATGAGCTGAACTCGTACCTGCAGGGACGCGGAGGGGAATTGATCGCCGAGATGCCTCTGATGCTGGTTGAGAATCAGGCATACGTTCATTACCGGAAGGGATCGCTGGTCATGTATGCGCTCCGTGACTACATCGGCGAAGAGGGTGTCAATCGCGCGCTCCGCAACATCATCGGTCGCTGGGCCTTCAAGGGACCGCCGTATGTGCGGAGCAGCGAGCTCGTAGCGCAGTTCCGGGCCATGACGCCGCTCGACCGCCAGTCGATCATTCACGATCTCTTCGAGACGATTACGCTTTACGACAATAAGGACGTTGCGCTGACATCGACGAAGTCGGCCGACGGCAGATACCACGTTCGGGCCACGGTGGAGGCGAAGAAGCTGCGCGCCAGCGGGATGGGAGACGAGAAAGAGGTGCCACTCGACGACTGGATCGACCTGGGAGTGCTGTCCAGCGGCTCCTCGAAGAACGACGATAAGGTCCTCATTCTGGAGAAGCACCATCTCACGGCACGACAGACATCGTTCGACTTCGTCGTGAGCGGGAAACCGTCGAAGGGAGGGATCGATCCGCTCAATAAGCTGATCGACCGGAATCCTGAAGACAACACGAAGAAAGTCGGTGCAAACTAGACTCGGCGGAAGTCACCGGTACCACACGTACCTGGCCAGGGTGGCGATGTAAGATCGCGCTGGAATGTTGACGAGAAGCGGGGCCGTGCGTCCCTCGGAGCGGCGGAGCAAGACCCGGATCCAGCTGACCCGGGGATTGATCGCCAGGTTCGGAGGCATGGGAGCGATCATCCTCGACATCACGGATATCGGTGCACGGATCGAACATTTCAATCGCGTGGAGCTCCGGAAAACCTCGGCGTTCCGGTTTCAGTGGAACGAGACGAAGATCGAGACGAGCGCTCAGGTCGTCTCCTGCCGCGTCCATCGCTTTGCCGAAGGGGAGGACGGAACGACCGTGTATCAGTCGGGTCTCTCCTTTACCGACTACAAAGGAGAGGCGGCCAGCGCACTGAGGGATCTGGTCTCCACAGTCGTGACCCGCTCCCTGGCCGAGCAAGTGGCCAACGCGCGCGGAGTGCTTCCCGCCACCCCACCGGTCATGCCTGTATTCCGGGAAGGGATCGTCGCAGCGGTTGGAGGCGTGCCAGTCGATGAGGGCGACGAGAAGATTCTCCCGAAATCTTCCGTAGCGATCGAGCGAGGTTACCTTCGCTGCACACTGATCGACCGGAGATGGGAAACAAAGTGGAGCCGGACGCCCGAGCAGCCGGCGGAAGGGTTCACAGTCTCGGCCTCCGAAACCGAGCGCGAGGTCGAGGAGCTTTGCCAGACGTATCTCGAAGGGACCGAGGAGGATCGCAACCTCATTCGACTGATGGCGCGCCTCAGCGTCGAGAAGGAATAGGTCCTACCTTGGGCAGCCGGATTCACGTTCTTCTTACCACTTGCAGCCGGCGGTCAAACTGAATGACCGCCACACCCGCGAGGATGACGATCATGGCGGCCTCGGCCACCTCTCCGTCGCAGCGCACCCGATGAGTCCGCACTTGTGGTTGATGCTGCCCCACGGAATGGAGGCTCATGAGATCGCCGACCGTGCTCGATTGCGCGGGATCGCCGTGGCCCCGGCGTCATCGTTTGCGGTAAGCCGCTCGAGTCCGTCCCAGGCCGTTCGTCTCTCCATCGGCGCCACGAGCGATGCTCGGCAGGTCGAATCCGCACTTCGGACTCTCGCCTCGTTCATCGGTGACTCGCGGCTGGGAACGACCACAGTCGTCTGATAGCGGAGTGGAGCGGCTGTTCCGCGCTTCAGAACTTCCAATCGGTGGGGTAAGGCTCCAGCCGGCTCTCCAAAGCCAGGCCGATCTGCTGCGCTACGCGCTCGAATGTCGTGTCGCTATCGCGTAGAAGAGTGACGATGAATTGATAGTTCTTTTCAGGTGCGTCCCACATCGTTCTGTGGGTCGTCGGGTTGACGCTCTTGACCAGCTGGGTCACGGTGAGCGTAACGGCTTTGTTCCCGGATGAGGCGTACTCCCATCGCGTCCCCGCTTCGACGTCGACCTCGATCTTCGGGAACTTCCTGAGGGCCAGGCGCTCCTCGAGCCGCGAGCAGACCTCGCGGATGGGAAACGCCGCCTTCGCCGCATAGACCTTCCGTTCCACAGACAGCCTCCCGCGCCCGCCGCTTCGCCCAGCCGCGCGGCGTCAGGTTACCTGTACCGCGGCAAATGGGGAAGAACGCCGTGCCGCAGCCCTGAGCAGCAGCCGAAAGTTTCCGCAGTACTCCCGGTCAGATCGCAGGCGATTCGCGTATCCTCTCGCCACGGGAATCAAGTGGAGGTGACCGATGAACGTTCGCGAATTCTATGCAAAACGGTGGGAGATGGAGCAGCCGGCATTCCTGCGGGTCCTGCGCGCGCTGCCGGCGGACAAGCTTTCGTACAAGCCCCATGAGCGATCGGCAAGCGCGGGAGATCTCGCATGGCAGCTGGCCGAGGAGCAGAAGAGCCTTTGCGACCTCGTGGATAAGGGGGAGATCCGATGGGATAAGAGCGATCGGCCGGCGACCCTCGACGGTATCGTCGCCGCGTACGAGAAGCATACCGACGACCTGCGCAGGAAACTGGCGAAGCTCGACGATCACAAATTCGAGAGCGGCGGAAAGTTCATCATGGGTGGCAAGGTCGTCGGTGAATCTTCTGTGCGGGACTATCTGTGGGGCTTTCTCTTCGACATGGTTCATCACCGCGGACAGTTGGCGGCCTATATCCGACCGATGGGCGGGAAGGTTCCGTCGATCTACGGACCGTCGGGCGACGAAGCGCCGGCGTAAGCTGATCGCATCAGGTCACGATGTTTTGCCTGGAGTCCTGCCGATGCCAGCGCTCGCTGCGCAGGATATCGTCCACCGCGGCAAAGGCACGGTCCAGATCTTCATCCGTGGTGTAGAAGTGGGGCGAAAACCGGACCCCGGCGCCTGGGCGGAAGTCGCAGACGATGTCCTCGGCATTGAGCTCTGCGGCGACCTCTTTGGCGTGAGGAATGAGGATCGAAACGGACCCGCCACGTTGCAAAGTATCGCGAGGAGTGCGCACCTCGAACCCGCGCTGATCTGCCATGGCGATGAGCTTCTCTGTCTGCCGCAGAGACTTCCTGCGGATCAGGATCATTTCTCCGCCGCAGGCCTCGCTGATGATCTTCGGCCCCTCGCGCGCTGCGTATAGCGACGGTACCGAAGGGGTGCCGAGGGCAAAGCGCAAGGCATCGTCTCGAAACCGCATTGGCGGCGGCTCGAAGCCGAACGGGTTCGCATGCGCCATCCAGCCGGTGAAGCTCGGCTCCAGCCTCGGACGGAGCTCAGGGTCGACGTAGAGGAACGACCCTCCCGGGCCGCCGCAAAGCCACTTCAGCACGCCTCCGACCGCGATGGGAACGTCCCACCGCTTTACCTCCACCGGAGCGATTCCGGCCGATTGGAAGACATCGAGAACCAGCGTGGCGCCGACCTCCCGGCAGCGACGCGCGATCGGTTCGACATCGATCATGAACGAGGATTCGAACAGGACGTGTGCGATCGGGACGATCTGTGTGCGCTCGTCGATCGCTTTGAGAAGGCGATCGAGATCGAATCCGAGTCCGGTCGCGTCGTGAGGAATCGTGACGATGTCGGCTCCGAGGCGGCGGGCCAGACCATCGTAGATGTAGCGGACCGAAGGAAACTCTCCATCGACGATGACCACGCGGTTTCGGGGTCCTGAGAAGTCGAAAGACGACAACACGACCGCTTCAGCCGTCGTCACGTTCGGAAGCATGACCACGGATCCCCTCGGCGCACCGATCAAGGGAGCGATGAGGTCGCCGATCTCAATGGACATGAGCCACCACCGGTCGCCCCAGGCCCGGACGCCGCGCGTGGCCCACAGTTCGGCATATTCAGCCAGTGCCTCACGGGTGGCCGCCGGCATGGCACCGAGAGAGTGCGAAACGAGATAGGTGGTCTGGGCGAGGATCGGAAAGTGGCTTCGAAATTCGAGGAGAGGATCGACGAGCATCGAGGTCCCTTCTGGTATCCACTATTTGCGGGTGAATTCGAGGGCCTGGTCGGGGGGAAGCGGTCTGGCGAATAGATAGCCCTGACCGAGCGGGCAGCCCAGATCCCGCAGCATCGCATGCTGCTCCATGGTCTCGATTCCCTCGGCCACGACTTCGATGGACAGCGCACGGGCCAGGGCAATGATGGAGCGGATGATCTCGACGTTCTTCGTGTCGCGGCTGGTATTGCGAACGAACGACGCGTCGATCTTCAGCGTATCGATCGGGAAGCGATGCAGATAGCTGAGCGATGAGTAGCCTGTTCCGAAATCGTCGAGCGAGATACGGCAACCGAGAGCCCGCACGTCGTTCATCACCTTCAGTGCCGCCTCCGGCTGAAGCATGATGACACTCTCTGTCACCTCGATGTGAAGGCGCGAAGGGTGAAGGCCGGAGGCATCGAGCGCGCTGCGCACATCGGCCACCAGATCGCTCTTGGCGAATTGGCGCGTGGAGACGTTGACGCTGACGTGAAGGGGAGCCGCCGCCGCGCTCTCAGCGGGCCATAGCGCGGCCTGGTGCGAGGCTTCACCAAGGACGAATTTCCCGATGGATACGATGAGGCCGCTCTCTTCCGCGACGGGGATGAATGCCGCCGGCGACACCAGACCGCGCCGCGGATGCTGCCAGCGGACCAGAGCCTCGAACCCGACCAGTTGACCCGAGTCGAGGCGGACCAGAGGTTGGTAGACAACGCGCAGCTCGTCGCGCTCGACGGCTCGGCGCAGGTCATTTTCGAGTTGTAAGCGAGCCACGACCTCGGCGCGCATGTCTGCGTCGAAGATCTCGGACCGGCCTCTCCCCTGGCCCTTGGCCCTGTACATGGCGGTGTCGGCGTCGCGGACGATCTGTCCGGGATCCTCGTACTCCGGTCCGGCCAGAGTGACTCCGACGCTGATGGAGACGAAGATCTCGACCTCGCCGATCAGGAATGGCGCTGCGATGGCACGCTGGATCCGCTCGGCGGCGCGGGTGGAGCCGGTGGCGTCGGTGACCGGCTCGACGAGAATCGTGAACTCGTCCCCGCCGAACCTGGCCACGGTGTCGGCCGCGCGCAGCGACTGCGACAGGCGCTCACCGATGGCCACGAGCAACAGATCCCCCATGGCGTGTCCCAGGCTGTCATTCACGTTCTTGAAGTGATCGACGTCCAGCAGCAGGACGGCGAAGTTCTGGCCGCCGTCACGCTTGACCCGGTTGAGGGCATGGGAAACCCGGTCCAGGAAGAGCGCCCGATTGGGCAGGCCGGTGAGTGAGTCGTGGAAGGCGTTGTAGACCAGCTGCTTCTCGGCGATGCGCTGCTCGGTGACATCGGAGCCGATACTGGCCGTTCCGAGGATGCTTCCCTGAGAGTTGCGCAGAACGGTGTTGTTCCAGAGGATCGTGCGGCGTTCACCGTGCCGCGTGACGATCTCCGATTCATCGTGCGAGGCGATCATGCCGGCGCCGATATTGGATGCGAAGTTTCTCGCTCCCTGATCTCGTCTCTCCTCTGGCAGGAACAGCTCAAAGAAATTGTTTCCAAGGACTTCATCCTTGCCGAAGCCGGTCAAGTGGAGGAGGTAGGGGTTGCAGTACGTCACATGGCCCACCACGTCGAGAAGGACCGCCGCAAGCTCGATGGTGTCGAGCATCTCGCGAAATCGGCGTTCCGACTCACGCAGTCCCTCCGCGGCGCGACGGCCCTCATCGATGTCGACGGCCATCGTCATGCGCGCATTGCGACCGGGCAGGCGGATGTCGTAGCCGGTAACATCGAAGGTGAGAGCGTGGCCATCCCGAGTCAGCAGAGTCAGGGCACCGCTACGAGGTGGGAGACCGCCGGCCCGATCCGCAGGACGCTGCAGGTCAAAAACGGTCATCGTCAGCAACTCGTCGCGCGTATAACCGAATTGGGCGGCCGCAGCATCGTTGAGGGCAATCAGTTCAAACGATTCGGCATCATGGATCCACATCGGATTCGGATTTCCCTCGAAGAGAAGTCGATACTGTTCGGGCGAGCTGCTGGAGGTGGCCTGAGCCATGGTCCGGACGTGGACTTTGCCGAGAAGGTCGCCCACGCGCCTGATGACGTCGTCCATCCCTTCGTCGAGTACGAAGGGCTCGGTGGCGAAGAACTCGAGGACCGCGACCGGAGCGTCGATGCCAATCACAGGAAAGGCGAATGCGGCAGCCAGCCCGGCATCCTTCGCGGCCGCCGCCAGTGGGGGCGGCAGGACGCGGTCCAGCTCCGACGAGCTGGCTGGCGCGCGTTGAGTCAGCGCGCGGCCGGCTACGCTGGTCCTGGGAGCGATGAGCGTCATCTCCACAGCCAGGCGAAACTGCTCGAAGCGTGCGAAGTCCCCGACGAACCAGATGTCGCTCAACGCCAGAATCGACGAGTTGCCGATGGCCAGATAAGCGTGCCCGACGGGAAAGCCAAAGTACGCGCAGACCTCGTCGACCGCGGCCTGCAGCGCGTCATCCAGCGAAGGGGACTCGTTCGCTGCAACCGCCACTGCCTGGAGCAGTTTGAGATGCTGCTGACGGTCATACGTTAGTTCTCCGGTGGCCTGCTCGGAGATAGCGTCGGCAGCGTTTCGTGCACGCCGTTGCCGGTCAAGGCGCTTGACGAGCATGGCCAGTTGCTGGGCGTCCAGATTCTCCTCGTCGCTCATTCGCCGCTGTAGCTTATGGGTTGCACGCCCTCCGCGCAATGGCGCGAGATTAGCTCGGCCGTCGCGGGCCAGGGCCGGTAGGCGTCAAGGCCTGCCCCATCGCACGGACCAAACCCTGGACCTCGCAGCAGCGCGTACAACCGGACGCTCACGCCGTATCAGCTTCCAGGCGAAGGGACGGACGTACTGGCAGGCGCAGGAGCACGAACCAACGGCCCGGTCCGCATCCTCCCTGCTTGTTCGGCTTTCCCGTGAGCTTTCTCGAATGCTGCGCAGAGAAGGCGCCAGAGGATGAATGAACCGATTGGCCTTGCCGAGTGATGCCAATCCGATTGAGTATCCAAGGCTGCGAACGGTCATGATTCTGGGCGCTGAGCAGCTCGTATCCGCATGCTACGATTCGGTCCCGCTTGCGCTTGCGATTCGTCAGCTTTCTCGCCCCCAGCCTGCCGGAGGAATGGTTCGCGCTCGTAGCTGCCGATCTCGAAGCTGCCCTGGGCCTCAGAGTCGCACTCGAGTTCGAGCGCAGGATCTCTGGTCCTCTTGACGACTCGGAAGACCCCTTTGGACGAGGTGAGGCGGACCTCGGCTTCGTCTGCGCCCCCTCCTTCCGGTGGTTGCGCCGCGACCGGCCTGGTCTCGTGGAGCTTCTCCCCCTTCCCGTTCCCGATGATCCTCGCGCGGGAGGAGAGCCTGTCTATTTTTCCGATGTCATCGTATCGGCGGCCAGCGCTGTGGAAACAGTAGACGAGCTGCTTGAGGCGCGATGGGCATTCAACGACACCCATTCGCTCAGCGGGTTCGGCGTCGTCCGTGACCGGCTCATGAGAGACGGCGCTGTGAGGGCGCAGCTTCTGCACTCGGGCTCTCATCTCGCGTCGATTGACGCCGTTGCCCGCGGTGACGCCGACGCGGCTGCGATCGACTCCAACGTGCTACGGCTTCGCCTCAGGGCGGACTCGTCGCTGTCGTCAGCGATCCGGATTGTCGAGTCGTGGGGCCCTCGTCCCATTCAGGCAG